>NZ_JAMYNE010000017.1:0-147887 GCF_040318915.1 Mesorhizobium sp. M0991 | reverse complement strand
CCCCCCCGCCCCCTCCCCTCGACTAGGCCCCCGCCCCCCCACTCCCCCCCCCCCCCCCCCCCCCCCCCCCCCCCCCCCCCCCCCCCCCCCGCGCTGGGGGCCCCCCCCGCCACTACCTCTCCAATGGCCGCCGCCAGGGCAACTATTGGACCGTCGGCGACGTCCGCAACGCGCCGGGTCGCTCGATGTTCGTTCGTCTGCGGCCATCCCCGAAGGGACCGCCAGGCAAATGGACCGACGCCGCTACCGGCGAGCATGGCGACCTGCTCGATGTCATTCGCGAATCCCTCGGACTGGTCAACTTCCGGGACGTCGCCGACGAGGCGCGTGTGTTTCTCGCTATGCCAGATGCCATGCCACCCCGACCGGCCAAGCCGATCACGCAGGTCCCCATTGGATCTCCGGAAGCGGCTAGCCGACTGGTCGCCATGTCGAAGCCCATTATCGGCACCCTCGTGGAAACGTATTTGCGTGGACGTAGCATTACGACTTTGTACGACACCGGATCGTTGCGGTTCCATCCGCGCTGCTACTACCGGCCCGACGATCATGGACCGACCGAGACCTGGCCGGCGATGATTGCCGCCGTTACCAATCTGGATGGACATCTGACTGGCGCTCACCGCACCTGGCTCGCACCGGACGGCGCCGGCAAGGCACCCGTCGACACGCCGCGTCGGGCAATGGGTGACCTTCTCGGTAACGCCGTCCGCTTCGGCGTACCCGGCAGCGTCATGGCGGCAGGCGAAGGCATCGAGACGACGCTATCGCTCAGATGCGCCTTGCCCGACATGGCGATGGCTGCGGCACTCTCGGCAGCCCATCTTGCCGCCATCCTGTTCCCTCGGAACCTGCGGCGGCTCTATGTCATCCGCGACAACGATCCGGCCGGTGACGGTGCCAGAGACAGCCTGATGGAGCGCGCGACGGACGCCGGAATCGAGGCGATCGTGCTGTCGCCAGAGAGGGAGGACTTCAACGACGACCTCCACCATTTCGGACTTGCCGCCTTCCGTGCCTCGATTGCGGACCAGCTCATGCGCAAAGATCGCATCCGCTATCTGACACAGGCGGCATGAGCCGTGAGGGGAAGCGCGCAGCGCACCGTGCCGGCTGCACCGCATGGATGAGTGACCCGCCGGCAGAGAGCCGCGACCCGGCCTTCGAGAGGGCGATCGGGCCCGCGAACTGGCCGGCCAGGCAATGGCGGCGGCCGACTATTTTCCGGCGGCGCGCGACTGCTCGCGAATGGCAGCGATTGGTCGCGGCGCCTTTCCATCGCGATGCAAAATAGCCGGCCGCCGCCATCCTCCGCTGCGCTCCGGCCCTCCGCTTCGCTGCGGGTGTCGGGCCAACCCGCCCGTGGGCTCTCGTCGCCATGAAGGCCGCGAGGGTCGCGGTCAAACCGACGGGAGCATCCCATGGCCGAGCACGACGACACCGAACCGCACCACGCCGCTTCGCCGACCGATCACATCCTCACCGAGCTCCAGCTCTATGGCTGGCGCCCATTTGCTGACGAGCCCGATCCGCGACCGCTCCCCGGTGGTGACCACGTGGCCGGAGCCGTGGCCGACATCTTTGACGCCCTCATCGCCACCCTGGCCGACACGCGCCTCGAACCCGACCTCGATGACCTCCTCTGGTCCGTCACCAATGTCTTCCACCGCGCCGTGCTGCGGATCGAGCGGCAACTGGACGACAACGAGCAGGCCCAGCGCCGCCTGCAGCGCGAAAAGGACGGCACCGAGATCAAGGCGGTCGAAATGGAGAACCTCACCGCCCAGGGCCAGACCATGATCGAACGGCGCGACGCCTTCGAGTTGATGCGTGACCAGGCCGCCGACCACTACGATCAGCAGACCGGCTCGGCGTGGCGACCGCGCGCGGGGTCGATGGTCAACCACCATCATCTCACCGCCGCAATGATCGATAGCCGCGACTTCCTCGCAGCCAGGCGGTGCGCCAAAACCGAGGTCATGTTGCCCGCCGGCCCCAAGATCGCCTTCTCCGGCGGCGATGCCGCCGATCACGAGCTGATCTGGGCAAAGCTCGACCAAATCCGCGCCAAGCACCCCGATATGGTGCTGATGCACGGCGGATCACCGAAAGGGGCCGAAACGATCGCCGCCCGCTGGGCCGATCATCGGAAGGTGCCGCAGGTCGCCTTCAAGCCCGACTGGAGCAAACATGCCAAGGCCGCTCCCTTTAAGCGCAACGACCAGATGTTGGCGGTCATGCCGATCGGCGTCATCATCTTTCCGGGCACCGGCATTCAGGAGAACCTCGCCGACAAGGCCCGCAAGCTTGGCATTCCGGTCTATCGGCTCGGCAACGGCGGCGCGTAAGCGCCGCCGGTACCTACCGGCCTAACAAATACCCGGGTAGGCATGGCATGCTTCAAGCCATGTCGCTCGTATCCTTTCCCCAAAGTTTCACGCCGGACATCGCGCTCGCCGACACCTTCTTGCGCAATGCCGCCGCGCATCTCGATGGTGCTGACTGGGCGGCGGATCGAGGCACGCACAATGCGGCCCTTCACGCCGTCGCCATCGCCATTGAATTGCTCCTGAAGTCGCATCTCCTCAGAACAGCGACCAATGATCGCTGGAACCGCCGCCATATCAGGCACGATCTCGACAAGGCGGCTCGTTACGCCGAGAGAGCTGGATTGGGCCTGCCACCACAACTGCACAGCGTCATCGCCCAGCTTCATCCTCATTTTCAGCGTGGCGACTTCCAACGGGACCCAGCGTGTTCATGGCCGTCCGGTTTCTCGCTTGACGCCCGCCACATCGCGCGGCGGCTTGCTCAGACTCTCATGGAACATCAGCGTCGCGCCAACGACGCCCGCTGCTCCTGACTTGAAGATGACCGCACCCCGCGATCCATTGCGCTGATCCTTGGTCCTGCCGACGGCCTGAAGCCATCAACCCGCAAGGGGTCGGACTACGCGAAGCGTGCCGCCGCTGCGGCTTCACCTTCGCGGTGATTGCGGCCATCGGCCGAACACATCGGGCGCCTGTCAGCGGGGGAGGGTCCTCCGCTTCAAGCAGGAGCCGGGTCGATGTCCTTCGCCGACGCACATGCATTCGCCTTCAGCCTCGCCGCCACTCTCATGGTCACCATCGTCATCTTTCGTGCCGGCGACGGCACTCTCTCGGTCGTGCCGGCAAACGAGTATGACGGCGATGACACCGCCATCATCGGCGAAATCGACCCGTTCGCTCCTTGACGGGGGAACATTGCCGCTGGCGAAACAGATCTTCGAGTTTTCGCCAGTGGTTTTCGTTGCTATGCTCTGCACTGCGCCGAGGTGGTGGTGGAAGGCGCAATCGCCAGAGCTATTTCTCTCGGAGACACCACCATGATCATCCTCGGCATTCTCCTTTGCATCGCGGCCATCGGCATCTTGTGCTGGTTGCTCTTCACGCTTGCTATCTTCGCCCTCCCGTTGTTCGTCGGCGTCAGCGCAGGTACGTGGGCATTCAACACCGGCGCCGGCTGGCTTGGCGCGATCCTCGTCGGCATCCTCGCAGCCGGGTTGACGCTCGGCGTCGGCCAAATGTTCCTCGGCGTTGTTCGTCCTACGTGGGCGAAGCTGGCGATCACGCTGGTCTTCGTCGCGCCTGCGATCGTTGCCGGCTACCATGCCACCCATGGCTTCGCGAAGCACATGATACCTTCGGAGATCTGGCAGATCGCCTTTTCCGTCATTGGCGCGACCGCCGTCGGCATCACGGCATATCTCCGGGTCGCGGGCATGACAGCCGCCGACCAATCCGGCAGGGACGTGGTTCGAGCCTAGACCCGCGTGAGCGAGGCGGGTGGACCAGACCGACGAAGGCCCGGCCTCCTCATTATCGGTGGTTGGAGCAAATCGGGCTAGATGCCAAGCATCGAGCAACGGCCACGTGCGGCGCGGCCTCGTTTGTGGCCTTGAACTCTGTTCGGTCGATGCTGCAAGGCAGGTCCGGCCATTCGGTGGCAGGACGGCAGCGCGACCGGTGACGGGGGCGTTGCAGGTGCACCGCATCTGGTGCCTGGAATGCGTGGGCGATGCCAATGAAGCTCGTAGCGATCCGCTGGCGGCGCATTGGACGCCAACGTCTCCGTTGCCAATCCGTCCCAAGAGCGCTCCAAACGGCCTCTTCAATGGGCTGATCTGGCCGAAGGACGGCTGAAGCCTCGACCGCCTAGGCCGCAACGGCGCGTCCGACTTTCTTCCCCTGCCGGCGCCCACCCCATTGCCGCAAGCGGATGGGGACCCCGAGCGCCGCCATTCCTCGCGAGACAAGAAAGCCGTTCCTGCGCCGTCCTCCGCGTTGCTCCGGTCGCAAGCGATGCGTCGTCGGTCGCCTCCGGCCACCCGATCGCCATCGAGGCCGCATGGTGCGGGCTCGGAACAGAAAACGGAGACTTACAATGGCTACCATCGGCACCTTCAAGAAGTCCGCCTCGAACGAATTCACCGGCGAAATCGTCACCCTCAGCGTCCAGGCCAAGAACGTGCGCATCGTCCCAGACATCCGCGCCACTGGCGAGAACGCTCCCAGCCACCGGGTGCTGGTCGGCCGCGCCGAGATCGGCGCCGCATGGTCGAAGACCTCCAACGAGGGCCGCGACTACCTCGGTCTCAAGCTCGACGATCCGAGCTTCAACGCCCCGATCTACGCCAACCTCTTCGACGACGAGGAAGGTGAGGGTTTCTCGCTCATCTGGTCCCGCCCGAGCGCGCGGCGAGGCGACTGAGGACCCGCGCAGGCCCCGGCCGGAAGGCCGGGGCCTTCTTCCGCGGACGGTCCGGTTCGATTCACCCAAGCCGAGAGCGATGCCGAAACCGCATCGCCTGATGCTTATCAGCTATCCTCCGTCGGCGCTGTTGTTTCTATAAAATGCTTTCACTCTGTGAAGACGAGGCAAGCGATGATCGAGCCGTTTGACGAAACCGCGCCGACCAGTGACGAACTCACCGAATACGATCGGGAACACGTCAAGCTCTATATGCGCCTGCTTGACGCCGCCGACGACGGCGCGGACTGGCGCGAGGTGGTCGAAATCCTCTTCGGCATTGATCTGACGAAGGAGCCACAACGCGCCCGGCGCATCCATGACAGCCATCTGGCGCGAGCGCGCTGGATGGCGCGTGCAGGCTACCGTTATCTCTTGCGTCGACCCGGCAACTAGCACCACAGCGCCTGTGGTTTCGCGGGTGATGCCGAAGTGGCATCACCCGATGCCCGGCAAGGGTCTTCCGCCAATCGCTACAACCCGGAATCGTTTGGAGGCGGGGTCTACGCGTTTTTTGCGAGGAGCTCTTGGATGAGGCCGGATACGTCGCATTGGCGAGACAATGACAGCTACGATTATTTCGATACTTTACCCATCGAAGGGCTCGCCTGGGAGTGTCTGAGGCGTCACGAACCCTATCAACGGCACTACCAAGCGCTCCTGACCACAAGAGCTGAAAACGCACCCTTCCACCCTGAGGCACAGCGGCAGTGGGGGTTGCGATTTTCCGGCCAGGCCGGATTTGTCCGCCTTGGCGCAGGACGTTCTGTGGTCGCCTGACGTCGACCCAGCTGTGGTTTCTCTCGTGCCGGCGCCGGAATTCCTGTCGTCCTTGCGATCGGCGCCTTTGACCGGCCTGGGCGTGCTCCACGACAGCCCGGAAGGACGCCACACTGTCCATAGTGCAGGTGTCGTCACTCAACTTCTCCTTCTGCCCGGTAGTGAGCCGCACGGCCATCTGGCGGCGTTGATCCCCTTGGATGCAGAAACGTTGGGACGGATCGAAGCACTCACCCGTTTCTGGCGTTCCTTGCAGGGGCGCCCCACACCTTCGGACACGCGGATGACCCCGCAGCAGCGCCGCCGCTTTCGACTGATGATACAGGCCGCTGACGGCCACTCGAATGGCGCTAGCTACCGCGACATTGCGATCGCCCTTTACGGGTTTAAGCGCGTCGCCGCCGATCCTTGGAAAACCTCCGCGCTGCGCGATGCGGTGATCGGTCTCGTCGAAGGCGCCACCGCCATGATCGGCGGCGGCTATTTGCAAATCCTGCGTCATCGCCGTCGATCCTAGCGGGTCTGGCCGCGCAAAAGGGGTGGAGTTTTAGCCCCCCTCAACTTCCCCATCCCTGACGAAGCTTACTCTCCGCCACCGTGGTCTCCGTCCACCGCTGAACGCCAGCGGCTGCCCAAAACCCCACGGAGGCTCGACCCATGCGACCCGATATCGCCGTTTTGCCGCCGCGCTTCCTGCGCACCAAGGAAGCCGCGGATTTCCTCAGCCTGTCCGCCCGCACGCTCGAAAAGCACCGGACCTATGGCACTGGTCCTTCCTACCGCAAGCTCGGCGGCCGTGTCGTCTATGCCGTCGACGATCTTCAGGCCTGGGCCGAACGCGGCGCCGTCACCTCTACATCCGATCCGCGTGGGTCGGTCCTGCCCGCCAAGCGGCACACACCGGTGCCGCCGGCGCATGGCGGACGATACGCACGCTGACCGCGCGCGGATTTCCAAATGGTGGCGCGAAACCAATCCCTTTCGGAGCGCGGGCAGCTCGACCTGTTCCAGGCGCTGCCTGGCGAATTCGCCCCACGAGACGCGCAGGATCTCATGGCCTATCCATTCTTCTCCCTTTCCAAGACCCATCGCATCACCCCGATCGATTTTGCCGCCGGCAACGTCACGATCCGGGTCGAAGCCGTACCCGATCATGGCATGGCAACCATCTGGGATGCCGACATCCTGATCTGGGCCGCGAGCCAGATCGTCGAGGCGCGCGACGCCGGCCTTCGCACCTCGCGCCTGATGGCCGCCACTCCCTATGAGATCCTCATGTTCGTTGGCCGCGGCAAGAGCCTTCGCGACTATCAGCGCCTGAAGGCGGCGCTTGACCGGCTTCAGTCGACCACCGTCTCGACGACCATCCGTCAGCCCGCCGAAGGCCGGCGTCACCGCTTTTCATGGATCAATGAGTGGCAGGAGCGCATCGACCGCCATGGTAAACCCGCGGGGATCGAGTTGATCGTTCCCGACTGGTTCTACCAGGCGGTCCTCGATGATGCGCTCGTGCTGACGATTGATCGCACCTATTTCGACCTGACTGGCGGGCTGGAGCGCTGGCTCTATCGGCTGGTGCGCAAGCATGGCGGACGCCAGCGCGACGGCTGGCGCTTCGACTTCCGTCACCTTCACCAGAAATCCGGCAGCCTGTCGCCCTACAAGCGCTTTGCCTTCGAGCTGCGCGACATCATCCGCCGCCAGCCGCTGCCCGGCTACACCCTTGCGCTGGAAGTGGAGATTGGCGGCCGGGTTCTGCTTGCCTTCGAGCGGATCGGCTCCTGTGGAAAGCCTGTGGACGGCCTCGTGCTATCGGGAACCGGACCTATCGTGCCATCGGGAACCGCAGGCTCGTGCTATCAGGAACCCAAACGGGGCCTAACCTCCAGAAAGCAAAACCGAAATCGCGCCCTTAACTTAGAATCTAACCAAGATTCTAACTTTGAAGAGCGCGCGCGCAATGTGCAGAGGCTCATCCGACGAACCAGCGACGCACTCAGCATAGACACCGACAAGACCTCGAATGGGCCATCGGTTTCTGGCGGCAGCAGCACGGCAACCATCGGCTCCGAAGTCCCGAATCCGCCTCTTGATCCGCGCCCGGGAGCCACCCGATGATCGCCGCACTGCTCAATCAAAAGAGCCGTGTCGGCAAGGCAACTTTGACGCTGCATCTCGCCGGTGAATTGACCTCCAAGGGAAATCAGTTCGCGACCTTGGTCGTGCGCCCGACCACCGACATGACGACTCAGGAGCGCGACCGCATCGCCGCCTTCGAGCACGACGTCATCGTCGCCAACACTCGGCGCGAGATGCTCGTCCCAGCAACATTAGGAGAACCCTCATGACTGGCATCGCGGCTCCCCGCATGCGCGGCACGTTCCCGGCCACGCACCACGCTACCGACAATCTCATCCATGTCGAACTGACCTGGGTCGAGAAGAGGATTGAGAACTGGATACGGTTCGGCACGCACGCCCACGAACAGATCGTCGATCGTCGCCGGCGCATCCTGTCCTATCGTCCCGGCGCGGTCTTCGCCTTCGTGCGCTGGGCGGCGAACGATTTTGGAACGATCATCTCACGTGTCGACATCGTGCGTGCGGTCGCGTCTGGCGAACACTATCAGACACTGCCCTTCGTGCGCCCCGGAGGCGACATCCTCCTGAAGGTCGAGAGCTGGCCCAAGGTCGAACGCGTGCTGCAGGCGATCGATGCCATCCAGCGCCTCGACATCGAGCCTGAGTTGGTGTCGCCCGATCATTGGCGGCACATCCACAACCGGATAACCGCCGGCCACGCGCCGCGCCGCTACACACTCGACCAACATCGCGCGTTCCTGCTGCGCAAGAGGACCGAGCCGTGACGCGCGCCGGGATCATCCTCGCTAGCGTTCTCGCAACCATGGGCGTCGGTTATCCCGGCCTCACTTCGATGCCCACGAAGCTCATCTGGAATGCGTCAGCTAGCGCACCGATCGGCTTCTACACGATCGACTTCGACGGACCCTTCGAGGTCACCGATCTTGTCGCCGTCGACGCGCCCGAACCACTCGCGGCGTTCCTCGCCGATCGCCATTATCTGCCGAAGGGCGCGCCGCTCTTGAAGCACATCCTTGGCATGTCCGGGCAACGTGTCTGTCGCTCGAACCTCACCATCACTGTCGATGGTATCGAGGCGGGCGTGGCGTTGAAGCGTGATCGGGCCGGCCGCGACCTGCCGGTCTGGCAGGGCTGCCGCCGCATCGCGAGCGACGAAGTGTTCCTGATGAACCGGCAGGTCCGCGACAGCCTCGACGGACGCTACTTCGGCCTCCTTCCCACCAGCCAGATCATCGGACGCGCCGTCCCACTGTGGACAGACGAGGACGGCAACGGCCGCTTCGAATGGCGCGCGCCAACGCGGTGAGCGCGCGACCGGCGGCGCGCGTCGTGCCGCCAGCCCTCATCACCGCACCACTCCAAAACAGGAGCCTGACATGCAGCAGATCGGAGAATTCACGCGCCAGAAGACTGGCTATAGCGGGCGCATCCACACGCTCAGCCTCAACCTCGATGTCGCCATTGTGGCGGCAGAGGCGAGCGATACGGAGAATGCGCCTGACTACCGCGTTCACGCCGGAAGCGAGGACGGTCCCGAGATCGGCGCGGGCTGGAAACGCTCCAGCGAAAAGGCCGGAGACTATCTCTCGATCCAGCTCGACGACCCGACCTTCGCGCAGCCGATACGCGCGAACCTCTTTCGCAACGGCGACGACAAGACGTCCTGGTCGCTGCACTGGTCGCGCCCGCGCGATCGCAGCGAGAAGGATTGAACGATGCGCGCTCGCCGTCCGTCGACGAGCCATCGCGGTGCGCCCGGGCCGCTTCGTGCTGCCCGGCGCATCGCTCTGCTCCTCCTTTGCGGCCTGTCCATCGCGACCGTCATGCCGGCGGCGACAGTGGCGCAGGACTTGGGCGTCCCACGGTCGTCCCAACGCGATCCGTTTGGCGTGCATATCACAGAAGCCTCGCACCGCTTCGGCGTTCCGACCGCGTTGATACGCGCCATCATGCGCAAGGAGAGTGCGGGCGATGTGCGCGCTGTGTCCAGCGCAGGCGCCCGCGGCTTGATGCAGATCATGCCCGGCACATGGGATGATCTGCGTGCCCGCTGGTCGCTCGGCCACGATCCGTTCGATGCCCGGGACAACATCCTGGCAGGAACTGCGTACCTGCGCGAACTGCACGATCGCTTCGGCTCACCGGGGTTTCTGGCCGCCTACAACGCTGGACCCGCACGCTACGAAGCCTACCTCGCTGGGCGTCCGTTACCGGACGAGACCCGCGCCTATGTCGCGACGCTCGCCCCGCTGATCGGTGAAAGCGAGGGTATGCGCCCTTTCGCCGTTACGTCTGTCGAGGCCATTCCGTGGAATCATGCCTCGCTCTTTGCAGGCCAGCCGAGTCGCCAACAGGCTGTCGCTCTCGTGCCGACCGAGCGACCACCAAATGACGTGATCTCCGCACGCACCACGCGGGATATCTCTGCCATCGTGCCGCTGTCCGAAGGCCTCTTCGTGGCGTGGTCAGACGAAGGGATCCGGCCATGAGCGCGCCTGGGCGTTTTCGCGCAACCGCAAGCTCCAGCGCACCGTGGCGTGAAGGGAGGCGGAAGGTGCGCAGGACAACCGGAAGATGGCGAGATAAAAGGCCGCGAGGTGCGGCGTCGATCGGTTGTGTTGTTTCAAGAGGTTATGCAGTATTTCCGCGAGGTGCGAAGGTTTCGCGCACCTCGCCGAAACACCGTTTTCCCCGTGATTTCCGTGCCTTGGCTCGATGTGCGGGGTCTTCGCTATGACCAGCGAGGATGGCTTCCGAATCCGGCCTGGACGTATCCGCTCGCCCAGTGCCCAGCGCGCCAGGCCCTTCATCGCGCAGGCGCTTGCCGCCGCCCAGAAGGCCGGCGCCCGCATCTCTCGCTCCGGCCGGATCAGTGCGGGCAATCGCTCGACGTTCGGGCGTGGCCGCTCGGCGAGCGTGCGCGCCAATCGTCTCCTCACCGGCCGCTCTCGCGCCGTGATCATCAAGACACGGCTGGTGCATCATCACGCGCGCGCCGCGCCGCTTGCCGCCCATCTCACCTATCTGCGCCGCGAGGGCGTCACCCGTGACGGGGAGAAGGCAAGGCTGTTCGGGCCGGAGACCGGTGAGGTGGATGGGGGTGCTTTCGCCGAGTGGTGCGGCGATGATCGCCACCACTTTCGCTTCATCGTCTCGCCGGAAGATGCTGTAGACATGGCGGACCTCAAAGCCTTCGCCCGCGATCTAATGGGCCAGATGGAAAAGGACCTCGGCACAAAGCTCGATTGGGCCGGCGTCGATCACTGGAACACCGACAACCCGCACCTTCACATCATCCTGCGCGGTCGCACTGATGACGGGCAGGATCTCGTGATCTCCCGCGATTACATCAAGGAGGGAATGCGCGCCCGCGCCGCCGATCTCGTTACCCAGGAACTCGGCCCGCGCACAGATCTCGACATCCGCCGCAATCTGCAGCGCCAGGTCGAGGCCGAACGCTGGACCCAGCTTGACCGGCAGCTTGTTCGCGATGGCCGCGACACAGGCGTTGTCGATCTTGCGTCCCCGACGAACGCCCAGCCCGACGAGTATCACGTGCTGAAGGTCGGGCGGGTGCGCAAGCTCCAAACCCTCGGCCTTGCCGAACAGGTCGGCCCGGGCCAGTGGATCATCGACGACAAGGCCGAGGCGACGCTGCGCGAGCTTGGCGAACGCGGTGACATCATCAAGCGGATGCACCGCGCCCTGACCGAAAAGGGCATCGAGCGCGGCTCGGCGACCTATGTGCTGGCGGCGGAGCGCCTCGACACACCGATCGTGGGTCGGCTGGTCGACCGCGGTCTCGATGATGAGCTGAAGGGCAGCGCCTACGCCGTGGTCGATGGCACCGACGGTCGCACACATCACATCAAGCTGTCCGATCTCGATGCCGCCGGCGACAGCGCTCCGGGTTCGATCGTCGAGCTGCGCAAGTTCCATGACGCGCAGGGACATTCGCGCGCAGCACTTGCCGTCCGTTCCGATCTCGATATTGAGCGGCAGGTTTCCGCCGCCGGCGCGACCTGGCTTGACCGTCAGAATATCGCCCGCGAACCGATTGCGCTGTCGGAAGGCGGCTTCGGCGCCGAGGTGCGGCAGGCAATGCAGCGCCGCGCCGACCACCTCGTCGAACAGGGCCTCGGCGAGCGGCAGGGCCAACGCATCAGCTTTACGCGCAATCTGATCGACACGCTGCGTCGCCGCGAGTTGGAGGCGCTCAGTGAAAAGCTCTCGGCCGAAACCGGCCAGCCTTTCAACCGCACCCGCGGCGGCGAATATGTCACGGGTTCCTACCGGCAGCGCTTCACGCTCGCGTCGGGCCGCTTCGCCATGATCGATGACGGCCTGGGTTTCCAGCTGGTGCCTTGGACGCCGTCTCTCGAAAAGCATCTTGGCCGCCACGTCTCTGGCGTTGCTCGCAATGACGGCGGCATCGACTGGAGCTTCGGCCGCAAGCGAGGCCTCGGCCTCTAACCTCACGTTGAAGAAAGGACCGTGACTATGTCCGCCACCAAGATTCTCTGGGGCCAGATCCTCGCGGTCTTGATGATCGTGCTGATCACCACCTGGAGCGCGACACAATGGGTGGCCTGGCGCCTGGATTTCCAGCCCGAGCTCGGCAGGCCATGGTTCCATGTCCTGGGTTTTCCGTTCTACCTTCCGCCGTCCTTCTTCTGGTGGTGGTATGGCTTCGATGCTTACGCGCCGTCGATCTTCGTGGAGGGAGCCTTTATCGCGGCGTCGGGCGGTTTCGCGTCCGTCGCCGTCGCCATCGGCATGTCGGTATGGCGGGCTCGCGAGGCCAAGAAGGTCGAGACCTACGGCTCCGCCCGGTGGGCAGACAAGCAGGAGGTCAAGGCATCTGGCCTTCTCGGCTCCGATGGAGTGGTGCTTGGGCGGTTTGACGGCGCCTATCTGCGCCACGACGGACCGGAGCACGTGCTGTGCTTCGCGCCCACACGTTCGGGCAAGGGTGTCGGCCTCGTCGTCCCGTCACTGCTGACCTGGCCGGGCTCAGCCGTCGTTCACGATATCAAGGGCGAGAATTGGCAGCTCACCGCGGGCTTCCGCGCCAGGCATGGCCGTGTCTTGCTGTTCGATCCAACCAATTCGAGATCCTCGTCCTACAACCCGCTGCTTGAGGTGCGTCGCGGCGAATGGGAGGTCCGCGATGTTCAAAACATCGCCGATATCCTGGTCGATCCTGAAGGCTCGCTCGAGCGGCGAAATCATTGGGAGAAAACCAGCCATGCCCTTCTGGTCGGCGCGATCCTGCATGTCCTCTACGCCGAGCACGACAAGACGCTTGCCGGCGTTGCCGGTTTCCTCTCCGATCCAAAGCGTCCGATCGAATCGACGCTGTCCGCGATGATGAAAACTGCGCATCTGGGTGAAGCGGGTCCGCACCCGGTCATCGCCAGCGCCGCGCGGGAGCTCTTGAACAAATCAGACAACGAGCGCTCGGGCGTGCTGTCCACCGCCATGTCGTTCCTCGGCCTCTATCGCGATCCTGTCGTGGCCGAGGTCACGCGCCGCTGCGACTGGCGCATCACCGACCTTGTCGACGACGACCATCCGACGACACTCTACCTCGTCGTACCGCCGTCCGACATCAACCGGACCAAGCCGCTCATTCGCCTGATCCTCAATCAGATCGGTCGCCGCTTGACTGAAGATCTGCAGGTGAGGGCCAAAGGGCACCGGCTGCTCCTGATGCTCGACGAGTTCCCGGCGCTTGGCCGCCTCGACTTTTTTGAGTCGGCGCTCGCCTTCATGGCCGGCTACGGCCTGAAAAGCTTCCTGATCGCTCAATCCCTCAATCAGATCGAGAGGGCGTACGGCGCCAACAATTCGATCCTCGACAACTGCCATGTCCGGGTAAGCTTTGCCACCAATGACGAGCGCACCGCCAAGCGCGTGTCCGACGCTCTGGGAACAGCAACCGAGATGAGGGCCATGAGGAACTATGCCGGCCACCGGCTGTCGCCGTGGCTCGGTCATCTCATGGTGTCCCGTTCGGAGACGGCTCGTCCGCTGCTCACACCTGGTGAGGTGATGCAACTCGCGTCCACCGACGAGATTGTCATGGTTTCGGGTGCGCCGCCGATCCGCGCCAAAAAGGCGCGCTATCATGAGGATGCTCGCTTCCGGGAGCGTATCCTGCCGCCGCCGGTGCTTACGGCGGCGGCGGAGGAGGGGAGGCCCGACGACTGGACCAGACTGCCTCTGCCTTCCCGTCCGGAGATTGCCGAAGCCATGTCGGCGCCGTCGGCCACGGATGACGACACGACTGATTCCGAGCGTCGTCGGCAACCCGAGCTTAGTCGCGTCGAGCAGGTCGTGAAGCCTTCGACCGAGAACGAATTCGAGATCGATCACCTGGATGACGTGGAGGACGAGGTTGCCCGCAACCGTCGACTGACGCGCCTGATGCAGGGCATTGCGCGGCAGGCGTCGCTCGACCCCGGCGACGGCGTGGATATGTGAGGCTCCCATGATAAAGGCACCCCGCAAACAACGTCTGTCCGTCTATCTCGATCCGAAGGTCATGAGCAGGCTGGCCGAACATGCGGCGCGACGAGATCTTTCACGATCACTCGTTGCCGAGGCGGCCATCGAGTCGTTCCTCTCGCCCGATGCCGCCGAGCGCCAGGAGGCGGCGATCACCAAGCGGCTCGATCAACTCGATCGCCGAATGGCACGCCAGGAGCGCGATCTCGGGATTGCCGTGGAGACGCTCGCTGTTTTCGTCCGCTTCTGGCTGGCGACAACACCAGCGTTGCCCGAGCCCGCGGCACAGGCAGCCCACGCCAAGGCTGGCGAGCGCTATGATGCCTTCGTCACCGCGCTCGGCCGGCGCCTGGCGAGAGGTCCAAAGCTTCGGCAGGAGATCTCCGAGGACATCGATGGCGGTCTGGACACAAACCAGCCCGGCACGCCCGCGCGCTAAATGGACTGGCGGACCGAGATTTCGCAAGCATCAATATGTAAAATATATCAAAGCGTTGGAACGATATGTTGTCATGGAACGCGATTTGCCAACCTGTCGGGTTTGGCAGACGAGAACTAGACAGCCGCAGGGTGGGGTCGCTGATACCGGAACCATGTTGGGCGCGAAATCCGCAAATTAAGATCCGTGATTGCATGAGGGACCACCCCTTCATGAGCTTCTATGATCACTTGGAAAAAACAGCCGTCTGAGCCGAATCAGTTCTTTTTCAGGGGCTGAACGGTGTCAGGATTTTCGTTGAAAATTATAGTCTGTATGCTATAAAGCAAAGGGCGAATGAGAAACCAAAAGCCCACGATATGGATGGGGTCGTCGAAGGACGACCTGCGCGAGTTTCCGGTCGAGGTTCGCCGG
Source organism: Mesorhizobium sp. M0991 (assembly GCF_040318915.1). Lineage (NCBI taxonomy): Bacteria > Pseudomonadati > Pseudomonadota > Alphaproteobacteria > Hyphomicrobiales > Phyllobacteriaceae > Mesorhizobium > Mesorhizobium sp. M0991. The sequence continues at coordinate 132,851 of NZ_JAMYNE010000017.1, read as the reverse complement.
TTGATGGGTGTCGCAATCAACGACGCCCAGAATGGTGAGGAGCACCCGGCTGTCAAAGCCCTGAAAGGGTTTGGGGGCCGCAGCATCCTTGAGGTGGTCGACGACTTCGACGGAGATACCTACCGGGCCGTCTACACAATCCGTTTCGCTGGTGTCATCTACGTGCTTCATTGCTTCCAGAAGAAGTCGAAGAAGGGCAGGGAGACGCCCAAGCACGAAATCGATCTCGTCACAGTGCGATTGAAGGCGGCCGAGGCGCATTATCGCGAAAACTATGGGAAAGGAACAAATTCATGACAGAAGATATTACCGCCGAAGTGAGCAGCGGCAACGTGTTTGCGGACCTCGGCTTTGACAATCCCGAAGAGGAATTGCTCAAGGCCAAGCTGGCCCGCGAGATCCGCGCCATTATCAAGCGCCGGCGCCTGACCCAGGCGAAGTCGGCTGAACTGCTTGGAATGAAACAGCCCGACGTCTCCGCGATCGCCACCGGACGCACCGGTAAGTTTTCAATAGACAGGCTGGTTCGCTGTTTGGACCGGCTCGACTACAAGGTTGACGTGGTGGTTCGCCACAAGCCTCGACGGTCAACTCGTGCTGAAGCCGCTTGATCAGACGGCTTTGCCGACGAGCGGACAATTAATTTTCCAGGTTTGGATGGGCGCCACCGCGACCAGGACGGTAGGATAAGAAAGCACGGGAACACGAACGTGGACACCCTTCGTCAGACCTAAGCGGTCATCTTAATCTCCCACCTGTGATAAGGGATACTGACCCGGGACTCCGGCCCGCGGGCGGGCTAGAGGTGCGCGGCAAGCTCGCGTTTCAGTGCTTGGATTGCATCTGCGAAATTCCTGCGTATCCTGCTTTTGCGCATGTGAGCATAAGGTGGCGCCTGGCGCCCTGTTTGGCCACCACACTAAGAACCACCGTCGGGATGGCGACCGACAGGCTGATGTCACGGAACGCCACTCCAAGAAGGATGATCCTCTCATGGATTCCAATGCCATCATTACGTCCCTGCCAGTCGCCGGGGCTGACCGATTTGTGCTGATTGAGGCCGCTAACGCCGCGTTCGAGGCCGTCATTGAGCGGATTGAACCGAACAACGAGGAGCTGACCCGAAGCCTTTGGGATGCCGGCGATTACATCGACAATAGCCTGTTCACAGACCTCAAACTGCCGATGCCACGGGACGAGGTTGCGTATTATATCGATGTATTCCTGGTACATCATGTCATTGGTCTGGCGGTTGAGGCAGACAGAGAGGCCGCCGAACCGCAGCCTTGAACGCCGCAAGGCGATAATCAGCTCAGACCTTGTCAGTTGCGGCCGCGTCAGCCTGTTGCACCGTTCTTAAGGATGGCGCGATCAAAAAGGTAACCTTTACCGCCACCTCTTCGAGGGTGGCGGTAAGCCGGTTGATCTGCGAGGTGGTTGCCGCCAGTTCCGGGCCGTAGCGGGTGACGAGATATTCCCGGTTCTGGCTGAGGGACTGAAGATGATTGGCGGTTTTCGCGCGAAGGCGCAGCCCCACTTCCAGGGCGCGCTCCGTACGCTCCGCCAAGTTGTGCTGCATCTTCCGGATTTGATTGGGATTGTGCCCGCGGTGGAGCAAAAGCGCGGTCAGATAGAGTTCGATCGCGTGGATGGCGGAGAGTCTGAACGGCGCCCGAGTAAGCGGCTTGCCTGATCGGCCGAGCTGAAGGAGCAGGGCTGCCGCCTTGCGGTACTCTTCGGCCAGTTCATGGATCTGCTGCGGGGAGGCCAGCTCTCCCGGATAGTTGGGTTCTGTCATCACCATTTACGCAATGTAGAGGGTTACCGGTTGCGGTAGTAAGCATCTCACGCCAACCCAACATCAGCAAATGTTGTCCTAGCTCAGCGCTCTCTGGAACGGATGTGCCTCAAGGTCGTCAGCTTTGATTGCCAGGCGGCACCGCCGATCTCCTGTATTTGCACGCTACGCCACTATGCCTCGACATAGGTGTTGAAACCACTCGAGATGTGGCTCTCTTAATCATCCCCGTCCGGGGATCGCTCATGTCCCCCGGATCGAAACGGGGACAGGATGGCAGCTTCCCATCACAATTCAGAAGGTCTGGCGCGCGGCGCACGCATGTTGCGCACTGCGCTCGGACCTGCGATCGCGAGCTATCTCGACGACGCGGGCGTCGTTGAAGTGATGCTCAACCCCGATGGGCGCTTGTGGATCGACCGGTTGTCCGACGGGTTGTCCTACACAGGAGAGCGTCTATCGGCGGCGGACGGCGAGCGCATCGTTCGACTCGTCGCTCATCATGTCGGTGCCGAAGTCCATGCCAGCGCCCCACGCGTCTCGGCCGAGCTGCCCGAGACGGGGGAGCGGTTCGAAGGGCTTCTTCCTCCCGTCGTCGCGGCGCCCGCCTTCGCGATCCGCAAGCCCGCCGTCGCCATCTTCACCCTCGAAGATTATGTCGCGACCGGAATCATGTCGGCGCAACAGGCGGACGCGCTGCGCGAGGGCGTTGCCACCCGCGCGAACATCCTCATTGCAGGCGGAACATCCACCGGCAAGACGACGCTGATCAACGCGCTGCTCGCTGAAGTGGCCAAGACCGCCGATCGCGTCGTGATCATCGAGGATACGCGGGAACTGCAATGCGCCGCGCCGAATCTCGTGGCGATGCGCACGAAAGACGGCGTCGCATCGCTCTCCGATCTCGTTCGTTCATCGCTGCGCCTGCGCCCCGACCGCATTCCGGTCGGCGAAGTGCGCGGAGCCGAGGCGCTCGAGCTGCTCAAGGCCTGGGGCACCGGCCACCCCGGCGGCCTCGGCACGATCCACGCCGGCAGCGCCATCGGCGCGCTCCGGCGGATGGAGCAACTCATCCAGGAAGCCGTCGTCACCGTCCCCCGCGCGCTGATCGCCGAAACGATCGACCTGGTTGCCGTCCTTTCCGGCCGCGGCTCCGCGCGCCGGCTGTCCGAACTCGCCCGCGTCGATGGCCTTCGCCCGAACGGTGATTACCGGGTCGCGCAAGCCGTCATCGAGGGCGACGAGAGCCCGACCTTGCTCATCCAAAGCCACGAAGGAGAAAATCCGTGATCCAACGCCTGCGCCTCGCGCGCCATCGCCTCGCCATGACCGTTTCCGTTCCCACGCTCATCCTGGTGATGGCCGCGCCCGCTTATGCCTCCGGCTCATCGATGCCGTGGGAACAGCCGCTGCAACAGATCCTGCAGTCGATCGAAGGCCCGGTCGCCAAGATCATGGCGGTGATCATTATCATCGTCACGGGCCTGACGCTGGCCTTCGGCGACACGTCGGGCGGCTTCCGCCGGCTCATCCAGATCGTGTTCGGCCTGTCCATCGCTTTCGCGGCGTCGAGCTTCTTCCTGTCGTTCTTCTCGTTCGGCGGCGGAGCGCTGGTCTGATGGCGGGCGCTGTCGAACAGGGCGGCCCAATGCCGGATTATACAGCAGTGCCGGGTTATACGGTCCTCGTGCACCGCGCGCTGACCGAGCCGATCCTGCTCGGCGGCGCCCCGCGCGCCATCGCCATCATGAACGGGACGCTCGCAGGCGCCGTGGGGCTGGGGTTGCGTCTGTGGCTCGTCGGTATCGCCATCTGGGCGATCTGCCATGTTGCCGCCGTCTGGGCGGCCAAGCGCGATCCGCTTTTCGCCGACGTCGTTCGCCGGCACCTGCGCATCCCGGCGCATCTCACGGTCTAAGCGAGGTCGCATCTATGATGAACCTTTCCGAATATCGCAATCGTAGCAGCCGGCTCGCCGACTTCCTGCCCTGGGCGGCATTGGTCGGCCCTGGAATCGTTCTCAACAAGGACGGCAGCTTCCAGCGTACCGCGCGCTTTCGCGGTCCTGATCTCGACAGCGCCGTCCCGGCCGAACTGGTTGCCGTCGCCGGCCGGCTCAACAATGCCTTCCGCCGTCTCGGCTCCGGCTGGGCGATCTTCGTCGAGGCGCAGCGCCATGCCTCGACCAGTTACCCCGACAGCCACTTTCCGGATGCGGCCTCAATGCTGGTCGATGCGGAACGAAAGGCGGGATTCGAGGAGGCTGGCGCGCATTTCGAGTCCAGCTACTTCCTGACGCTCACCTATCTCGCGCCCGCCGAAGACAGTGCGCGTGCGGAAAGCTGGCTCTACGAAGGGCGCCAGAAGAAGGGCCTGGACCCCAATGAGGTACTGACCGGGTTCGCCGATCGCAGCGACCGCGTCCTGCGCCTTGTCGAAGCCTTCATGCCGGAGTGCCGCTGGCTCGATGACTCCGAGACATTGACTTACCTGCATGGCTGCGTCTCGACCAATCGTCACCGTGTCCGCGTTCCCGAAACGCCGATGTATCTCGATGCCATGCTGGCCGACCAGCCACTGACCGGCGGGCTTGAGCCGCGGCTTGGCGCATCGCATCTGCGCGTTCTCACGGTCACGGGGTTCCCGACCGCTACCACGCCGGGTCTGCTCGACGAACTGAACCGGCTGGCCTTCCCGTATCGCTGGTCGACACGCGCGATCCTGCTCGACAAGACCGATGCGACCAGGCTGCTGACAAAGATCCGGCGTCAATGGTTCGCCAAGCGCAAATCGGTCGCGGCGATCCTCAAGGAGGTGATGACCAACGAGGCGTCCGTCCTCGTCGACACCGACGCCGCAAACAAGGCCGCCGATGCCGACATGGCGCTGCAGGAGCTCGGCGCCGACTATGCCGGCATGGCCTATGTCACCGCGACGGTGACGGTGTGGGACGATGATCCCGGAACCGCCGACGAAAAACTACGCATGGTCGAAAAGGCCATCCAGGGCCGCGATTTCACGGCGATCATCGAAACCATCAACGCCGTCGACGCCTGGCTCGGCAGCCTGCCGGGTCATGTCTACGCCAATGTCCGTCAACCTCCCATCTCCACTCTCAATCTCGCCCACATCATCCCGCTTTCCGCTGTGTGGGCGGGCGAGGTGCGGGACGAGCATTTTGCAGCGCCCCCTCTGCTCTTCGGCAAGACCGAAGGCTCGACCCCGTTCCGGCTTTCGCTTCACGTCGGCGACGTCGGCCATACGCTGGTCGTCGGCCCAACCGGCGCCGGCAAGTCCGTGCTGCTGGCGCTGATGGCGCTCCAGTTCCGCCGCTATGCGGGGTCACAGGTTTTCGCCTTCGATTTCGGCGGTTCGATCCGCGCGGCCGCACTCGCCATGGGCGGCGACTGGCATGATCTCGGCGGCGATCTCAGCGATGGGGCAATCGACAGCGTCAGCCTTCAGCCGTTAGCGCGTGTTCATGATGTCCCCGAACGCGCCTGGGCCGCCGACTGGATCGTGGCGATCCTGACGCGTGAGAATGTGACGATCACGCCTGAGATCAAGGAGCATATCTGGACGGCGTTGAGCTCTCTGGCGTCCGCGCCTGTCGAGGAGCGTACCATGACCGGTCTGGTCGTCCTGCTGCAATCAAACGATCTCAAGCAGGCATTGCGCCCCTATTGCGTCGGAGGTCCCTATGGCCGCCTGCTCGATGCGGAGCGCGAGCATCTCGGATCGGCGTCGGTCCAGGCATTCGAAACCGAAGGGCTGATCGGAACGGGTGCTGCGCCCGCGGTCTTGTCCTATCTTTTCCATCGCGTCGAGGACCGGCTCGATGGCTCGCCAACCCTTCTCATCATCGACGAAGGCTGGCTTGCGCTGGACGATGAGGGCTTTGCCGGCCAGCTCCGCGAATGGCTGAAGACGCTGCGCAAGAAGAACGCCAGCGTCATCTTCGCCACGCAGTCGCTCAGCGACATCGATGGTTCGGCGGTCGCGCCTGCGATTATCGAGAGTTGCCAGACCCGGCTTCTGCTGCCCAACGAGCGCGCCATCGAGCCACAGATCACGGCGATCTATCGTCGCTTCGGCCTCAACGACCGGCAGATCGAGATCATCGCGCGGGCGATGCCGAAGCGCGACTATTACTGCCAGTCCCGTCGCGGCAACCGGCTGTTCGAGCTCGGTCTGTCGGATGTGGCGCTCGCACTCTGCGCTGTATCCGCCAAGACCGACCAGGCCGCGATCGCCCACATCCTCGCTGAGCACGGCCGCGACGGTTTCCTCGCAGCCTGGCTGACCCACCGCAATTTGCGATGGGCGGCTGAACTCGTTCCCACCCTGACCAGCCCCGCACTCACCAACAAGGAGAAGTCCCCATGAAAATGCGCCATTCACTTGCCGTGCGGCTCGCTGCTGCCCTGCTTGTCGCTCCCGCCGCGCTCTCGCCCATGCTGGCAACACCCGCACAGGCCTTGATCGTTTTCGATCCCTCGAACTATTCGCAAAACGTCCTGACGGCAGCGCGCTCGCTCGAACAGATCACCAACCAGATCACCTCGCTTCAGAACCAGGCGCAGATGCTCATCAACCAGGCCCGCAATCTCGCAAGCCTGCCGTTCTCCTCCCTGCAACAGCTCCAGCAGTCCGTGCAGCGTACGCAGCAATTGCTCGGTCAAGCGCAGAACGTTGCCTACGACGTGCAGCAGATCGATCAGGCCTTCCAGCAGAAATACGGCAACGTCTCGCTGTCGGCTTCGGACCAGCAACTTGTCGCCGACGCGCGCTCGCGATGGGGCAACACGGTTGGTGGCCTTCAGGATGCCATGCGTGTGCAGGCGGGAGTCGTCGGCAACATCGACACCAATCGCAGTGAGATGTCGGCGCTGGTCGGCCAGAGCCAGGGTGCGACCGGCGCGCTTCAGGCAGCACAGGCCGGCAACCAGCTCCTCGCGCTTCAGGCTCAGCAGCTCGCCGATCTCACCGCTGTCGTCGCCGCGAACGGTCGGGCGCAGGCATTGCAATCGGCCGAGCAGGCCACCGCCGCCGACCAGGGCCGGGAGCAGCGCCGCCGCTTCCTGACGCAGGGCTCGGGCTACCAGCCCGGCAGTGCGCAGATGTTCTATGGCAAGAATTGAGGTCCGCGCGATGGAAGGCAAGCTCCTAGCTCGCATCGGCGCAGTCGTCTTCATCGCGGTCGCTTTGACAGTGACCGCAATCGAGATGAGCAGAAAGGACGATGAGCCTGACGCCCTGGCGACAGGGGACCGTTCCATCGCGCCACAAGATCCGCTCGCGGCCGAATTGCGCCGCTGTTCCGGGATCGGCGAGGCCGGTCCTCGCGATCCCGGTTGTCTGAAAGCGTGGGCAGACAGTCGGCGCCGGTTTCTCGGTCAACGTGACTCGGCAACCGCGCCTGCTCCGGTGGCGCCGACAACGCTGTTTCCGAATGTGCCGGCGTCAGCCGACCGGAAAGAAGGGGAGTCGACGGATGTGACCGCTCCGGCGATGCAGGTCGAGCCGCCCCGGCCGGAGATTCACTGACATGGGCGGTATGGGCGTCATCGACCATTTCCTCGAAGTCTTCACGCGCTACATCGACAGCGGCTTCGGCCTGCTCGGCGGCGAGGTCGGCTTCATCGCCACAACCCTGATCGTCATCGACGTGACGTTGGCTGCGCTCTTCTGGTCCTGGGGTGCGGACGACGACATCATGGCGCGCCTCGTCAAGAAGACCCTGTTCGTCGGCGTCTTCGCCTATCTCATCTCCAACTGGAACAATCTCGCCCGCATCGTCTTCGAGAGCTTCGCCGGGCTTGGCCTGAAGGCCTCGGGTACGGGTTTTACCGTCAACGATCTCATGCGCCCGGGCAAGGTGGCGCAGACCGGGCTCGATGCCGGCCGGCCGTTGCTGGACTCGATCTCGAACCTGATGGGCTATTGGGCCTTCTTCGAGAATTTCATCCAGATCGCCTGCATGTTCTTCGCCTGGGCGCTGGTGCTGCTCGCCTTCTTCATCCTGGCAATCCAGCTCTTCGTCACCTTGATCGAGTTCAAGCTGACGACGCTCGCCGGTTTCGTGCTGATACCCTTCGGTCTGTTCGGCAAGTCTGCCTTCATGGCCGAGCGGGTGCTCGGCAACGTCATCTCGTCCGGCATCAAGGTGCTGGTGCTCGCCGTCATCATCGGCATTGGCTCGACCCTTTTCTCCGAGTTCACCTCGGGATTCGGCGGGACCACGCCGTCGATCGACGACGCCATGGCGATCGTGCTGGCCGCGCTGTCGCTGCTCGGCCTTGGGATCTTTGGACCCGGCATTGCCAACGGTCTCGTCTCCGGCGGTCCGCAGCTCGGCGCGGGTGCGGCGGTCGGCACCGGGCTTGCCGCCGGCGGCATGGCAGCAGTGGGCGCGGCGGCCGCCGGTGCCGTCGTGTCCGGCGGCGCGGCTGTCAGCGGCGGTGCTGCGGCGGCGGCCCGTGGCGGTGCCGCCACCGCGGGCAGGGCATCCACAGGCTACGGCCTCGGCGCCGCCGGACAGTCAGGCTTTTCCAGCGTTGCATCCGGGCTCGGCGGTGTCATCAGCGCCGGTGCCCAAGGTGCCATCTCACCGCTCAAGCGCGCGGCCAATAATGCGGCAGGCAGCATGAAGCAGAGCTACCAGTCCGGCGCTCGCGCTGCCTTCGAGACGACGGGCGGATCATCCACCGCCGGCACAATCGGCGCGAACGCTGCCGAAGCCGACTCCGCTCCCGGCGCGTCCTCCGCAACCGAAAGTCAGCCCGCCTGGGCGAAGCGCATGAAGCGCTCGCAACAGATGACCCATGGCGTCCAGGCCGCCGCTCACGCCGTTCGCAGTGGCGACAGCCATGGCAGCGGCTCCTCGATCAACCTCTCTGAAAGCGACTGAGCATGTTCAAACGACCGTCCACGCACTACGGCAAATCCCCACAACCCGAGACGCCCTACCAGCGCGCTGCCCAGGTCTGGGACGAGCGCATCGGTTCGGCTCGCGTGCAGGCGCGCAATTGGCGCACCATGGCCTTCGGTTGCCTGGCGCTCGCCGCCGGCTTCTCCGCCGCGCTCGTCTGGCAATCCGCCAACGGGTCGATCGTGCCCTGGGTTGTGCAGGTCGATCGTCTCGGGCAGGCGCAGGCTGTGGGGCATGCGATCGCCGACTATCAGCCGAATGATCCGCAGATTGCCTTCTACCTGGCGCACTTCATCGAACAGGTGAGGTCTATCCCCGCCGATCCGGTCATCGTGCGGCAGAACTGGCTGCGCGCCTACGACTTCGCGACGCAGGGCGGGGCGCTGGCTCTCAACGACTATGCGCGCGCCAATGACCCGTTCACCAAGGTCGGCAAACAGCAGATCGCCATCGACGTGTCGTCGGTTATCCGTGCATCGCCGTCGAGCTTCCGCATCGCCTGGGTCGAACGCCGCTATCAGGATGGCTCACTCGCTTCCACGGAGCGCTGGTCCGCCATTCTCACCATTGTCGTCCAGCCCCCGCGCGACGCCGACACGCTGAGGAAGAATCCGCTTGGCATCTACATCAACGCCATCAACTGGTCGAAGGAGCTTGGACAATGACGCCCGCACTCTACAAAGCCGTCCCTCGGGGGTGTCCGGCTTTCCTCATCCATGCAATGCCGGCCTTCCGCAAAATGGCCTTTCCAGGACTTCTGCTTTGCATGTCGGCGCTTGCAGGCTGTGCCACCAGGCAGAAGCCGCCGGAGATTTCCTATGACGATCCGGTCCCGGCCGTGCAGGCCTTCGATCCGCCCCCGCCCGTCAAGGTGGTAGAGCTGTCAAGGCCGCTGCCGCTTCCCGGCCAGTTGAAGCCGGTGGGCAAGGACGCAAAGCCCGAGCCGGAACCAACCGATCCGGCCGCGCGCGTGAACCTGGCCAATGCTGCCGCGCGCGTCCAGCCGGTCCGCAACGGCTTCATCAACTCGATGCAGGTCTATCCGTTCGTCGATGGCGCGCTCTTTCAGGTCTATGCATCGCCGGGGCAGATCACCGACATCGCGCTCCAGCCCGGCGAGCAGCTCGTCGGCTCCGGTCCCGTCGCCGCCGGCGACACCGTGCGCTGGATCATCGGCGATACCGAGAGCGGTACGGGCAGCGCCAAGCAGGTCCACATCCTCGTCAAGCCGACGCGCGCCGATCTTCTCACCAATCTCGTCATCAATACCGATCGGCGTACCTATCACATGGAACTGCGCTCGACGCCGTCGACCTATATGGCGTCGGTTTCCTGGCAATACCCGCAGGACCAACTCATCGCATTGCGCAGGCAGAACCAGCAGGCTGAGGCTGCACAGCCGGTCTCGACAGGCATCGATCTTTCTCGCGTCAATTTCCGCTACGAGGTGACTGGCGATCGCGCACCGTGGCGGCCGTTGCGCGCCTTCGACGATGGCAAGCAGGTGTTCATCGAGTTCCCGCGGGGCATCGGCCAGGGCGAGATGCCGCCGCTCTTCGTGGTCGGGCCGGAAGGCGACACGTCCGAGCTGGTCAACTATCGCGTGCGCGGCAACTACATGATCGTCGACCGGCTGTTTGCCGCCGCCGAGTTGCGCTTCGGCGCCGGCAAGAACCAGCAACGCATCCGCATCTCCCGCACCGATGGGGTGCGGAGCAGTCGATTTTCATGGATGCGTGGCCCTGGTGAGACCCCGCCGGCGACGAACCTCCGAACAGACAGGGGAGGGCCGTCATCATGAGCGACAGATTGGATCCCGGGAAGGAAGAAGGCCTGGGGCCGATTAATGACGCGGAAAGGGCGGAGTCAGCCGAAGATGACGCCCGGCCGTTGACAGGCGAGCCGGCCGCAGCCATGCGGCTGCGCGCCGAGCCGCCGCGCGTGACGCGTCTGTCCCGAAAGGCGCTAACCGGCTTGGGGCTAGTCGCAAGCCTCGCTGTCGGCGGTGCGTTGATCTACGCTCTGCAGAACCGTCAACAAGGCCAGGGTCAGGAGCTGTATTCAACCGACAATCGTTCGACACCCGATGGGCTTGCCGGCCTGCCTAAGGACTATACGGGCGTTCCGAAGCTTGGCCCACCGCTTCCCGGCGATCTCGGCCGTCCGATCCTCAACGCGCAAAATGGCGGCCCCGCGCCATCGACAGGCGCCGTTGGACCGGACCCGGAGCAGCAGCGCCGGGAGCAGGAACTGGAAGCGGCAAGGACCGCGCGTCTGTTCGCGTCCACGCAAACGCGGCCCGCAAGTGACACGGCGGCCGCTCAGCCTGGAACAGGCACGACAGCCACCTCGGCACAGACCGATCTCGCCAGCCTTGGTCTCGCGCCGCAGCCAGCGCCGCCCTCGGTGCAGGACCGGCAGCTTGCGTTCCTCGATCAGCCTCCGGACAAGCGCACCGTCTCCCCGGATCGTGTTGCGGCGCCGCCGTCGAAGAACGTCCTGCAAGCGGGCGCCGTCATCGCAGCCGCGCTCATCACCGGCATTCGCTCCGATCTGCCGGGTCAGATCACCGCGCAGGTGACAGAGAATGTCTATGACAGCCCCACCGGCCACATCCTTCTCATTCCGCAGGGGACGCGCCTCATCGGCCAGTATGACAATGGCGTCGGCTTCGGCCAGCGTCGCGTGTTGCTGGTATGGACCAGACTGGTTTTTCCAGACGGCCGCTCCATCGTTCTGGAACGTGAGCCTGGAACGGACGCGGAAGGCTATGCTGGCCTCGAGGATGGCGTCGACTATCACTGGGGCGAGTTGTTTAAGGCTGCCGCGCTCTCCACGGTTCTGAGCATCGGCGCGCAGGCAGGCTCATCAGGCCAGGAGAGCGACATCGTGCGCGCTCTGCGCCAGGGTGCGTCCGACAGCATCAGCCAGACAGGCCAGCAGATCGTCCAGCGACAGCTGAACATAGCGCCGACACTCACCATCCGACCGGGATACCCCGTGCGCGTCATCGTCACGCGCGATCTCGTGCTCGAACCTTACGGAGGCTGAAATGGCGAAGCTGAAACTGGGGCCAATTGCCGACGACAAGCCGGTCAAGGTCATGGTGGAGCTTCCCGCGGCATTGCACCGTGACCTGACCGCTTATGCCGAGATACTCGGCCGCGAAGCGGGGCAACGGCCCGCCGATGCGCCGCGCCTCATCGTCGCGATGTTGGAGCGGTTCATTGCGACGGATCGGGGCTTTGCCAGGGCAAAGCGTTCGGAGGGTGGTTGAGGGCCGGACGACCGAAGTCGAACCGCGTTAGTCGCGCCTCCCAGTCATGGCGTGACGTCAGAAATCGCGCCGCGGCGTTCCGTATGTCCGGCATTCACAGGGGTAGCCCCGGGTCGCGTTGCTGTCGCCATGTTTCTTGCGGTCCCAACCAGCCGCAGAAGCGCACGCTTTGGGTTCGATTCCAGCCACACTGCCTTGATCGAACTGAGGCTGCTCTGGCCACTGATCGGTTTCCACACCGTGGCGTCGATGGCGACTGTCCTGGCAAAACCCTCGCCCGCCAGAGTCACGCCTTGACCGAGTTGCACCTTGAGGATGACCGTTGCTTCGCTGGCGCGACATATCTGGACAGTGGGGCCACCATTCGCAGCGATATGCTCCAGCAAACGCAGATCCCGGGAGGATCCGCCTGAAACCAGCAGACACGTACCTGCAAGATCTGCCCATGTAACCGCAGCCCTTTCAGCAAGCGGATGGTAACAGGGCAGGAGAACGAACAAGCGCTCGTGCGCAAATATCTCGCTACGGCATAAAGCGGCGTTCTCAAGCCCATGCGTGAAGACGATGTCAAGGCGCCGGCGGCGTATTGCCGCCAGGCACTGTTCGAGTGGAACGTCTTCGATTGCGACGCACACATCCGGATGCAGACGGCCAAAACGATCGATGAGACGTGCCACGAATGTGCGCCCCATCTGGCCGCATAACCCTATCCTGACCGTTTTGGCATCCTGGTGACCGCGACTACCTCCGGCCAGGGCATCCTGCAAGCCTTCATAATGAGCCCGGACGAGATCGACCCAGGCCCGGCCCGCCTCGGTCAGCCGAACGCCATGGGCGTCGCGGTCAAACAACTGCATGTCCAGCAATTGCTCGAGAGCAACGATGTTGCGGCTGACACAGGATTCCCTCACTTTGAGAACTCTTGCGGCCTGCCTCAGGCTACCATGGTCGACAGCTGCGAAGACATGGTCCAAACGGCGGAACGTGTTGTCGACCTGTCTCAAGGCGCAGGAGCCTATTCCTGCGCGGCGGGGACCCTAACGGGCAGGCTCGGATACAAGCTCGTTTCGTAGACGTACTCGTGCGGAATGGCTGGAGTGGCCATCTGGGAGAGGTATCGGTTTAGATTTTCCTCGCTATTGCTTGCCGCGAGGCTACAGAAATTTCCGCTGTTCCACGTCATGGAGCAGTAGCTGAAATGCGCGCGTATTGCGTCAGCCATCTCTGCCAAGGTCACCTCATTGCCGAACATCGTATCCAGAACGAGGGTCTGCTTCTTCTCGATTTCTTCTGGGGGAAAATAGCGCGCCTTGAAGCCAAAATCCTTCTGGTATTCGCGACGCCTGTAGTCCGGCTCCTCGGTTGCCCGGAACTTCTCGACGAAGACGAAGATTCCGTCCGGCTTGAGGTGCTGGGTCACGAACTCGATCTGTCCCGTTCTGTTGGGCGAGTACATCTGGAAGGTCGTATCTTCGAGAATGATATCGAACCCGTGCGCGAAATTTGCCAGTCGCGGATCCGAGCCCAGGACGTCCTTGGTCAACTTATGGAAGGGGCCGATGAAGAAGTCGGCGTGCAGTGGTTGGCCATAGGCCATGAAGCATTTGTAATTCTCCGCGTTCGGGCTGCACGACAGCGAGCGTACCTTTCCATCGGACAGTTCCGACAGTGTTCTCGCCATCGTGCCTTCCGCTGTTCCAAGGCTGTATAGCGCAAGCGGAGCGCCACGGTGCCGTGCGTATTTCAGCACTGCGTGGGCCATCCGGCACTCTTCCTCCAATCTGTAAGGAATGCTGCCGTGATAGTGCTGGTCGAAAAAACCCTGTCGTGCCGCATGCAGGCTGACCAGGTCGCGCAGCAGGTCATCGCTCGGCAGAAGGCGGGCGTCGGCGACGGGCTTGCGGATTGGCATTCCGCTCTTGCCAGCGGCGGTCGCGGCGAAAAAGCCGGCTAGTCCGTTGATCCGTGGGCCATGGTCGCACTCTGCCAGAAAGTCGTCGAGTCCACGCATCGCAGTATGCCTCCAGCACCGTTCCATTGGTGAGATGCCGATACGTCGATGGGGGAAATTCCACTAAGATAAGTGTGGTCTAATATTTCACCGGTCTCAAGTATTGGCTAAGCCAACTGGTATGGCTGCCGGATACAGGCGGCTTTCACTCGTTTGCCATTTTTTCGCTAAAGTCACATCTTCTACCAATCCAGAGTTATTTGCGTGTTGTTCAGCAACCCATGGTTCGCCACATCATGCGGCGACTGGCCACTCGCCAGTAAGGAGGCTGTGGATACGTGAATACTCTTGCCCTCGACCCGACCCAGAATCGCCGGTCACGGCACCAATCGCTTGACCACAAGTATGAGAGTTGGGGGAACGTGCGGGCGGACGTGGTCAAAAGAACCGGGCTTGAGCGCCAGGAGACAAGACTCCTCCAGCCAAACCATGTGTTCTTGATGAACCTGAAGGGCACGGCGTGCCGCGGAGAAGACATTGTGGACGGGCGCCGGATTGCCTTTTTGCCGCGCCGGGCCGGTTCGACAATCTTCATGCCCGCCGGCAGTGATTGGAATGGGTGGGACGAGGGGGACGCGACCGCTTCCTACCTCCTGGTCTCCATTGAAAAAGGGTTCGCCGACGACGTTTTCACGGGAATGGCTCGCCATCGCGCGGCAGTGCTGCCGCCTTCGATCGGATTTCGGGACGGCACTGTAGAGTTGGCGTTGCACAGGATTGCCTTGGAGCTCAAACAGCCTGACCCCATCAGCGCAACGATGGTGGAGTGCCAGGCCACGCAATTGCTCGGACAAATGTTCAGGTTGAACGGCGTCCATAAGGAACCGGCAAAAGGCGGTCTGTCATCGTTCGATCTCAAGCGCGCGGTGGGAATGATCGAGGCGTTGTCGGACGTCAGACCTACGCTCGCCGATCTGGCAAAAGAAATTGGGGTTAGCCGTTTCCATTTCTGGAGGGCTTTCAAGCAGTCGACAGGCATGACGCCGCACGCATTCATTGCGCAGCGACGGTTGGAGCAGTCCGCGGACATGCTGCGATTGACCAATCTGTCGGCGACGGAAATCGCGATGGAATGTGGTTTCGGCAGCTCGAGCCATTTCACGACCGCCTTTAAGCGGGCTTTCGGCTACGGCCCCACGGAATTTCGTCGTAAGTGCAGAATCTAGGTCGCCGCCTGTCGGTTCTCAGCAAGTATCGGAAATCCCCAACATCACAGTAAAGCAGGCTTGGCGGAAGAAGGTATCCATCGGCGGTCAGCCCGGATACGCCGCTCATGTCAAACCTGATTCGAATTCATCATGGCAAAGGACGGCCCACCCGGGCCAAAACCTGCCTCGGATTCCTGGCCAGCACGCTATCGGCGGCTGTTGCCCGAAACGGCTACTACGTCGCATCCGCCTGGATTCTCGTCGGGCGAGGGTACGGAACTGCCGGCGTGGCGACGTTCCTTGCGATCGCAAGCTTTGTCGAATTCATCGCGAGCCCTTTGGCCGGCGTAGCGGCGGATCGATTTGACAGGCGATGCTTGAACGTTGCGGCAGACCTCAGCCGCTTCCTCGTTATGCTGGCTACCGCTTGCGCGCTCCTCTACATGGACGTGTTTCTGATCATCTGCCTGTCAGCGGCCCTCTTTTCGTTTTGCGACCGTGTCGCGCTAACGAGCTCTCAATCAATGATCCCCGTGATCGCTGACGGCCGCGATCTTGTAGCCACGAATTCCGCCGTCTTCTTCGTCATGCAGTTCGGCAACCTCGGCGCAGCTCTGCTTGCAGGGCCGTTGTTGCATGAACGCTCCCCAGCCCTGCCATTCACCGTTCTTGCTGCCTTCTTCCTGTTTTCAGCGGGCTGCCTGACCATGATGCGGCTGGAACCGGTTTCGCGCGATGTCCGCATCGCCAGAAACTCTGCAGCGCAAATCGATCCGAGCCTGCGTCGTCTCATTGTCGTCTACGCGCTTCTCTACACGAGCGCGGTGCTTGTCAGCGTCATGGGATCTAGCTTCGTCTTCCAGGAGCAGAAGGGTACCGCCGTGGACTTCGGCTACCTCGAGGCTGCATGGTCGGCGGGCTCACTGATCGGCGCGGTCTCTCTATTCCGGATTGAAAGAGCGATGAGTACCCACGCGCGGCATCTCATGCTTTTGGGCTTAACGGCGCTGGTCCTCATGGCGCTGACATCTCTGCGCACGCCTTGGACAGTGATCCTTTTTGCAGCGCTCGGATTTCTATACAATCTTGGACGCGTCAGCGTTGAAGTCACATTGCAGTCGCGTGTGTCGGTTTATCTGTTGGGCCGGGCAAAAGGCATTATGCACAGTGTGGCAGTGGCGCTCGGATTAATCGTCTTCGGCGTCGCCGCCGCTGTAGGAGATCGAGCATTTCCTTCGACGATTTTCTTCAGCTTCGGAGTGGTGCTCCTCATCAGTATTTCGTCTTTGAGCGTCGGTGTAATTCAGACACAAGAAAAAGGTGAATCGTGAGGTGGAAGAGCTAACAGCAGGCGTAGATGCGAAACAGGCAGTCCTGGGGTCGCTGACGGCACTCTACCCCTGGATGAGCCCATACCATTCCCGGCCGATCCGCGATTATGCGTTTCGCCTGTTCGAGGCGCCAGCTTCCAGGTCCGTACCAGAAACCCGGTTTCGCGCCTTCACCAAACTCCTCGACATCATCAGGAAGGCGGCGACACGAAACGGGTTGTCTGCCGATACCGCCTCGGAAATCTGCAGGGATTTCGAAAGGAGCCGCGTGTTGCAGACAGGCCCCCATTTGTTTCTCCTCATGGAGCCGGAAGCCTATTACACGCATATCTTCAGCCTCCTTGGTCTCTCGGCGCATGGTTGTTCGACCTATGTTTCCTACGCCGTTTCAACGGTGAACCTTGTTGAAAAGCCACGGAAGGGGCCAGGCTGGCTCACCGTTGGCGGGACGCCGGTCAACGTCTTTGGTCTAAGCCGAAGCCGGATGATCGGATACAGCCTGCTAGCCGGGCCGGGACCCTATAGGTTCGAGTTGTTGCCGACGGAGCCAAACACTGGGGGAGACGCGCTCACGCTGCTTCGTAGCTTTCTGCCGAAGACGCAATTCGAGCGGCCCGCGCACGCCATCAAGGCAGCCAATCTCAAGCTTTGGCCAAAAATGTTCGGAGGCCGCTTTGCCTTCCTGCAGATCGACGACGAGGATATCGCCGACTTGGTGGCCGACCATCTGTCGGACGAAAATTCCTGGCTACGCATGAGACTGCTGGAAGAACCGAAATTCGCCTCCAATATCCTTGCCGGTCTCGACGGGCTTGCGTCCGGCCCCTGGAGTGGCTGGCTCGCGCGCGGTACTGATTTCTTCTGGTTGTATGAAAATGGAAAACGCCTTCCGCTGCGCCTGGTCGCCGGAGAACTCATCGATCCTGCGACCGGTATGAAGGTGGCCTATTTCACAGCCCCCGACATCCTCGAGCGGCTGGCAAACCGCAGCCTTGTCCCGAATCTCCTGCTGATGTTTCTGGTTTTGTCGATCCTACCCGGCGTGCGCGCGCTTGGAGGCAGCTATCAGCCGATCTACTATCCCCTGATGCGCTACGTCATCTGCCGGGCGCTTGAGGCCGCAGGTGTGGATGAAGATCTTCGGCAGGCTCTCGCAAACGATGACGTACCGGGTGCTTGGGGACATCGGGTAATTGAGTGTGATGATGATCCGCTCGAGCTATTCCTAAATGGCAGGAACGGCGGATCGAGTAATCTTATCGACCGTCTGGGCGACATTTCCTTCGCCGAGGCATGTGGAAGCATGAAAGGCTTCGTGACTGACCCGTCGTGGCATGACCTTCACAGCCGGCTGCGGCAGGGGTTGGTTACGCCGGCCGACGAGGAATGGGCCTTTTCGTGAAATGTTTTATACGCTTCCAGCGCATGTGTACGCCGGATTGCGAATGGCTGCTTCGCGCCTCAAGTCAGCCATCGAGAAAAACTCCGTCGGACCTTGAAAGCGGACATCTATTGAGACCGCCAGAGATAGTCATTGCACTAAACTCCGGCGATATCCGAATGAAAGCGCTCACAAGCCAAAGTTGACACTAGTCGAATCCACATCCCAATCGGATTCGATTTCATCCCGATCCTTAACCCCGATAGCGTCTCAAAGGATCGCCGTAGATGTTCATGGCGAGTGACTTGGCCGGTTCTGCGCCGAGCATCTTCGCAACATACTGGTTGGCGAGAAAGTTTGCTATCGCCAGGGGCTTACCTGCCATCCAATTGTCTAGGAATGTCGGCAGCCATTGGTATGTCACGACGGAATCGAGTGGCCAGGGTGAAGCCACGACCGCGGAACAGCCCTGATCGAGAATTGCTTTCGCCAGACCTGTTGTCGTGACGGCATCCGGAACCTTATCCGCGCGCCCGCCGCTGCAAATGAACAGAACGACGACTCCCACGTTGCGGAGCGCTGCGGCAAGCTCTCTGCCTGTCGCGATAAGGTTGCCCTCATCACTCACCCGTTGAAAAAATCTTCCATCGAGACCAAGACCACCGTGAGCTGTGACGATTACCAGCTCGGATTCGGCAAGATCGCCGGGAATCTCAGCTCCGGTATCGAGTTCAATGCCGTGCTTGTTCAGTGTCTCGCTTACCCGTGTCGCTATCGCGACGAATGTCTGACCAAGTCTCTCCTCTTGCGAGATCCATGCGGTCATTCGGCCGCTCGTTTTGGGGGGATTGTCGCGAGCGGCCTTGAGCCAGGACAGGGAGGGTGCCGAAGCCATCGGCCTGCTTTGACCCGCGAACTCGTCATTGACCCGGATGATGTTGCTAGGAAGTTGTTGCAACTCGGCGTCGGAGACGATCAGCACTGGACCTTCAGGCAAGGCGCTTAGACGAAGCTGCTCCGTGGTTATGTAGAACAGATTTTGCGTCTTCTCGTCGATCCCGTACGTGAACGGGAACTCGTCTTTCCACCTCCGAAAGTCAGCCACCGAGAAGATGTCGGTGGGTTCACTCACAACGCTCTCACGTCCATCCACCCAATCAACCCGCGTCAACCGCTGTTCGGAGTCAATTCCGAGCAGCACTACCGACATACCTTCTGACGATAGGTTTCTGGCGATGTCAGCCGCGTCTCCGATTTTCTGCAGCGCAGGGAGCGGCTTGGATGTGACTTGCCAACCCGGCGGTGGGATGGCTCTGTCGGCCAGCATTTCAATGGCGAAGGCCGATATTGTTGCATCACTCCTCGCAGCCTTCGACGCCAGCAGACGGTGCGCCGCCATCGCGGTGAAACGCGCGTCAAATCCGCCATCATCGGCATAGCGCGCGCTCTCGATGTTTCGGTGCAGTTTGAGAATCCCGTCAGCATCCGGTTCGCTTGATGAGAAGGTGCGAGCCAATTCCGCAACCGGACCGCTAGCCTTTTCCAGTAGCTGGTTGAAGACATCGAAGCTGAGTTTAGGAACATCCACATTCGCCAAGCGCGACCAGAGGATCAGCTGGCCAAGCAAGATCGTGGCGGGATCAACAGCATCGCGATGATCAACCGCTTCCTGCGCACCTTGTGTCGCGCGATCGAGGAGGGTGGGGAGCTTTGAATTCAGGTCCTCACTAGTTCTTGTCGCTTCGGCGACGTCGATGGAGAGCGACATGAAGCGATGTCGATGCGCGTTTGCTTCCCCCAACTCCATGCGCTCCAGGATTTCTCCGCCCTTGGCGTGAATTTGACGGGCGATGGCGACGAGACCGAGGTCCCTCAACAGGCGTACAAGGCCGTTCGTCTCATGCCAGGCTTCCTCGCCGCTCACAGCGGTGTCACCCGCCGCAGCGCATGCGAAAGCAATCAGACTTTCAAGTCTGTTACCCAGCCGTTGATGGATATCCGCCACGGCGAACCAGCTTACACGCATGCGCGCCGGAGAATCCCCACCCATTCGCAAAACCTGTTCGGCCAGGTCGCGGGCGAGCTAAACGCGCCCGGCCGTGGCGAAAGCGCCCGCCGCAACGCGGATCATGGGAAGGTCGTGGTCGCGTGTTTCCGTGTACGGGTTCATTCCGATGCCAAGGCCGAGCCACATCATCATTTGATTGATGTCGGCATCGTCACGAATGCCGCCGCTCAAATGCTGGATCATTCGCATGATGGCGGGCGCCATATCATCAGCGGGTTCGGTTAGCAGCTCTTTCGGAAGCACAATCCTTTCAAGCGCAATCGGCGCTTCCTTCGAAAGCCATTTGAACGCCTCTTTGATTGCGCCCAGCTTCGCGGAAAGCTCTTCGGCGGAGTATCCTTCCCTATGCCCGCTATCAACGAGGTCAAGCGGCCGTCTCATGAAGTCGAGGGCTATTGTCGCGACCAGAGCAACGCCCAAGGTTCCCGTGACGTCGAGCGAAAGCACGTGGGCCAAGCGCGTGCGCGTATGCGCGTCGGTCGTATTTCGAGCTAGATACTCAATAACCTTGGCGATCGCTGATTTGAGTTGTTCGGCAGGTACCCGGAGCTGTCCGGTTGCATCGCGATCCAAGGCCAGATTCTCGACGATGCTAAGAACCAGTCGCGCGGTGATCGGCGAATCAATCGCCCGCCGCGTCGCAATCTCCAGCGCATGCATCGGCAATTGTCGTCGCTGCGCGTCGCGGGTCAGGATCGCATTGACCTGTTGAAGTTGATCCTCATAGCGTTTCGACAAACTCGCTTCGATTCCGGCGTAGTCGGGGACACCTTGTTTCGGCAGCAATGCAGAAAGTTCCTTGAAAAGGTCGCGCGTCCGCGTCTCCCCTTGGCGCTCGGCCAATGCGGCGAGACCGTCATAATCCCCCGCGCGGCCCAAAAGTCGCCAGTTTCTTCCCACAAGCACAGAATGGTCCGGGAACAGTTTTTCAAGACGCGCCGCTGCTCGCGCTTCGATCTCTGGCTCCGAAATATTGGAGGCGGTGTCAACGGCCAGGGCAAGCCCCTCGACATTGCTCATCGTATCGATGGCCGGTCTGAGAAATCGCGCCGCCAAGAAGGTCGCGCCGGCATCCGATGCGATGCGGGCCAACTTGGTCAGGACAAGCGGCGCGCTCGAATTAATCGGGAACCTCTCTATTTCCTCGAGCGCTTGGCCGTGCAAGCCACCGCGATGAAACACCTGAATGCGCAGGAACGTTTTTTCGTCCGCCCCCGAAGTCAGCTCGTCGATGTCTCGTATGACAATCCCGATACGTCCCGAGGCAAGAAGCTGATCCCAGCGATCGAGGTGGTCGCCAAGGATTGCGTCCATGTCACCCACCATTTCACCTGCCACGAAGCCTACATCGTCCAGCGATTTCAGGATTTCAATATTTGCAGGCCGTCTGGGTACTAGCTCGCCCGTGTCGAGCACGACGTAGGCATTTCTCCCGCGTGTGGCAGCCAGCACTTCCGCGCACAGGGAATGAACCTGTGGCACCCAAAAATCCTCGCGCAGGCTCGGCTTGTCTGGTTCCAACTTGCCATCGGCGTTTCTAAAGACAGCCGCGTCATGAATAATGATCGCGCTTTTCTCCGGAACGTCCTTGACCTCGGCTATGACCGAGGCCGACCGAAGGTCGGACAATTCGATGAACCGGAATCGCTCACTCGCTTGTGCAGAGGCAGGCGGGCGTAATTCGCCTTTTGCCACCCCGTCGTTCAGCTTCGCCTCCAGGCGTTTCAGTTCAGACGCCGAACCCGGCGGCGCTATGACCACTATCTGGCTGAGCGGTGATTGTCCGCCATCGACGTGGAAAGAAAGAAGAAGGAGTATGAGCTCTCCGACACGGGCAGGTATCGAACCGCCGCCGATGCAGAATATATCGCCTCCGCCAAAACCCAAGTAGTTCTCGCGATAGTACGCCTCCAGGGTTAAGCCGGCGGATTCGGTCTTCTCTCGATCTGGTTCTTGCTCTGCCATTCCCACCCGTTTCCTTCACCCTGTGCATGACGATTGTGCGCCGTCCAGTTGTAGAGCTGCAAGTCATTCAAGGGGTATGCTATTTTCCGGATTCTTCCCCAATGACACACACACCGAGTACGCCCGAGTACGCGCAAGTCGTGTGCTGTAATACAGCACCGCCTTGGCAGGGAGCCCGCTGCGCGCTCCCGTGCACCCTCCGGCCGTGGCGCCTGATCCGGCATCGAACCGGAAAATGCGCCATCAAGCGTATCGCAGCTTGACCACTCGCCGGACTTGGAGACTTCCCTCTCCACGGGCACCTATCCATGGACGAACGGATGTCCGTTCGATCGCCAGCTAAGGGAGCCTTCACGCTCCCCAAGCATCCCCATGATCGGCGTCTTGCCGCTGAACCACGCGCCGGGAGATTTCGCTCTCCCGGCACCCATCGAGGCCCGGACGCCATTCGGAGTCTTATCGATGGTGCGCGGTGGGCTTGCCAGAATCCGCACACCAATCGACTTGGCCGCCGCGTATCCAGAAATGCGCGTGCGACCCCGCCATCTGCCAGACGGACGGTTGAATGGTCGGCCGGTCGGCCCAATCGCGCGTGAGCCGCCAATGCGGTCGCCGACTGGTCATCAAAGAAAGCTGGATGACCTCCATCGGGTCGGCCGGACAAAGGAAATACGCCCATTTCATATGTCCGCCGCTCGTCACGACATAAACGCGCCCCGGCTTCATGGCGCTCTCGTCGGGATGATCGCTCACGATAAGGACCGTGAAATCGGGCCTGCGCGCGAGGCCTAACGCGACGAGGAGCCAGAGCAAGATTGAGCGAAGCATCACCATCTCACCCCGCCCGGCCTAGGAACGGATCTTCATCGCCTCGTCCCCAGATCGCCGATGAGGAGCAAACTGGGCAGCCCTCGCGGGGGCGATGACCGGGATGCCGGTCTTCTCCGAGATGAAATTTACGCACGCGATTGGCGGCAGATCCTCCCGCGCCCCGGAAACCTTGCAGCCGGTGGATCATCTCGTTCACCGCCATGCAGGCAAGTTCCGTCGTGAACGTGACGACCGCCGGTGCGGGATTTCCTTCGCCGGCGACATACGCCTCGATCTTGCGACGCTCGTACTCCTCGGGATTGGTACGGCGAAGCGCCTCCGCGCTGGCGATCACTGGCCGGATTACATCCCGGCAGATCAGGCAGGTATGGCCTGGAAAGAGAACGCTCACGCGGCCATCGAGCGCGTGGATCGTCGGTATGTCATCGTCGCCGACATCGATGGACAGCCCCATGTCGATGACGGGTATAAGATAATAGTAGGCGAGGCGGTTCAGAAACAGCCTGCCATCGTGATCGTCAGTGGCGCCGAAAATGACATCGCACGATCTGAGAGCGTCGCGGCATCCAGGATCACCGACCCAGGCTTCCATGGGGATAACCCGAACGCCAAGCGCCATCCGCGCGATTTCGCGCGCGACAACCTCGACCTTTGGCGTCATCGCATCCGCGTCGGCTTGTGTCGAGCCGTGCAACCTGTTCAGGTTCGTGCGATCAACGATGTCGTTGTCGATCAGTACGATTTGACCGACGCCAAGGCGCGCGAGCAGCATGGCGGTGGCGCTTCCGGTTCCGCCGCAGCCGACGACGCCGACCCGCATGGAACGCAAGTCGGCGTTCAGCGCGTTGCCGAACGCGAGCGCCTGGCGCTGGAAGGCGGTGGGAGTTTCGCCTTTTCCTCTGCCCGGATAATGAAATCCCATCCTATCGCCGATCACGCGTATCGATCTTAGAGGGACGAAGGCACCCGGCGTGGGGGCCAGCCACATACGTCCCGCGAACTTCCCGTCAGTCGTCAACAGCAAACTGAAGAATCTCGATTGCGATCCGTTCCGATTGACGGCGATACGCATAAGGTCGGGCTCGTTCGCGTCGTCTTGCTCCGAGAACCAGTCCATCCCCGCCGGATGATTGTGAATGATCCCGACCACGTATCCTTCCGCCTCCGCCTCCTTGAGAAGGCGAACGAAGGAGGCGGTCTGCCATGAGATGATCATGGGTGTTGATTCAATGATATGCTCGTCTGGAACGGGAACAATCCTTACGACAAGCATCCGTTCATGCGCCTCGCCATCCCACGGATCGCGCCGGACCCGCGAAGGCCGGCACACCACGTAGGCGGCATGTTCGTGACCGTTTGGCCGGAGCAGGTGATCGTGCAATTCGCGCGAATGCGTCTCCGTCATAGTGAGGCTGAACGTCGTCATGCCGCCCTCGCCAACGCGTCCTCGACGCGCTTGAGCATCGTCCAGATGCCGTCGATGCCGGGGCGCCATTCGCTGTTGTGACGCGACCAGCGCTGCCAGTTCTGCCCCTTGAACATCACCGGCTGATCCGCCGCGTTCGGATATTTTCCGGCTGGAACGAGCCGGACCCAGGGCATGAGATGGAACATATCAGGGGCCACGTCCGGATAGGCCGGTGGCAGTATGATGAGAATGTCAGCCACCGGCGCGTCGAAACGTCCCGACGGCAACGGAACGGATTTTAGGATGATGGCTTTCTGCCCGCCATCTTGCACTTCCTCGAAGGTAACGCTCTTCGATTCCAGATATTCACGATCGGGCGAGGGCAGAAAGCTCATGGGTCAGCCCTCCGTCGTCGTCTTCTTGCCGGTGAAGAACTTTTCGGTGCCCCTCTCGCGCAGATCGACCTTGCGTTCGTCCGCCACGAGAACATCCTCGGGGCCGGGCACGTCCTGCCACGCGTCGAACGTGGCCTGATCGACGCCGGCGAGCCGCTTGATCTCGGATCCCGTGATGAATGGCTCGTGCCAATCATGCGGCCGGCGATCGACGATGATTTTGTAGGTCTCCTTCTTTTTCTCCTCGGACATGACGTTGCTCCTTTCTAAGGGCTGGTTGGTTCGTTCAGTTCTTTGGGGGATAGGGGTCGTTGCCGTGGCTGTCGCGCTCCCGGATGCGGCCATCGCGGCCATGCACGAGCAACTCGCTATTCTGGTTGCGCGCGACATCACGGGCGCGATCGATCGCCTCGCGCTGCGTGTCATGAAGCGACGAGGCACGGTCCGACCCGGCCGGCTTCACGGCCCAGCCGCGAGGGTGAGGGACAACATGCTGGTTGCGGTTCTTGGTCATCATCAATCTCCTTTCCGGTGAGCGACGCTTATCCGCCGATCTGCTAAAAAGCGTAGTCTCAGACATGCCGCCGAGTCAAGTGGCATGTCGAAGCTGTCCACGGACGTCTAGCGGGCTTTGTCGAACAGCGAGGGGCCGGCGCTTGCGGGCCCAAGGATTCCAAGCTTTAGGAGTCGGATGCGAGCGGCATCGCCCGATACTTGAAAGGCACTCTTGAGGATCTCGATCAGAGCGCGACCGTGCGCATCATACTGGCCGATGACGCCAAAAAGCCCGTGCGATTCGCAGTAGGCGCGGACGATCGCGCGGACGCGGCTGAGCGGCATGAGCAGCGCGCCGCAGACATAGCCCGCCTGCCATTCCATCCAATCCGTCTGCGCCGCGTCAAGCATACGGTCGCGATAACATATCTGTATGTTGGCATTGGGATTGCGCCGGAGCAGGTCCGGCCCAGGCGGTTCCGCCTCCCAAAGATAGGCATGGAACCGAACATGACCGTATTCATGAGCAAGCGTCGTCCGGAGCCGGTTCTCCCGATGCTCGTCCAGTTGCAATTTGTCGGAAATCAGCACGCGCGGCTTACGCCCCGGCTGAAAGATCGTGGCGCCTTCGACATTCGCCCCGTACCTGGAAAGATCGGCATAGGCATCGAGCGATTCCGTATCGCGTTCTATCAAGATAGTCAGGTCTTCCGTCGAAACCGGAAACTCCGCCCTGCCATGACGACCCTTGAGAAACGTCGCGATAATGGTCTCGCACTCCCGGTCCAACTCCTCCGGCTTGTAGTGCGGCCGCTGCGAGAAGCGTCCAGTCTTGTCGGCGACATATTTGACCATCGAAGCTAACCGCCCTTTCCCCTTCCGGGTCCGCCGCGAAATGCGACCATGAGATCGGACACTTGTTTCTGGGAAAGTCCCTTGTCGCGAACGTCGCTCGGAAACCGCCCCGCGAGATAGTATAGCCAGTCTTGGTTTATCCCGAGCGCTTCGGCGAATTGTTGCACCATTCTGTCCGAGGAAGGGCTGCGCCGATCGTGCTCAATGTCGTTAAGATATTGAGGCGAGATGGCATCGCCATCCTCGCGCAAAACCCGTGACGCAAGGTCCTTCAAGCTCCACCCCTTTGCCTTTCGGGCTTCGGCTATTGCTCCGCCAAAGGTCTTGTCGTCCGACGCCATCATACTTCCTTTCGTAACGCTAATACGCTGATTAGCGTAACGTCGTTCTTGAATCTGGTCAAGTTTGTGGACTGTCGATCTATGAGTCCGCTATCGAAGATCCGAGACCCCAAGCTTTCGGCGGCGGGTTCAACCGATCGCTGCAACACACTCAGCGACCTTCTCGCAAGCTGCCGTCAGTTTATGGTGGCACTGTTGGCTGTATCATTGGCGAAGGGGTATGTGATTGCTTTGCCGTTCAGAATGGCTACTAGCTTGCCGGACGCTCGGCTAATCGCCCATGCCGGAATCGCTGATGAGAGCCTCTAATGACCCCGCACGAATTCCTCATGAAATGGCGCAATGTCGAGTTGAAGGAACGCTCCGCCTCGCAGAGCCATTTCAACGATCTGTGCGCGCTTTTAGGAGTGCTTGATCCGGTCTCCGCCGATCCCACCGGAGAATGGTTCACCTTCGAGAAGGGCGCGAGTAAGACAAGCGGCGGTGAAGGCTGGGCCGATGTATGGCGTAGGGGGCATTTTGGCTGGGAGTATAAGGGTCGGCATGCCAATCTCGACAAGGCATATAACCAGCTGCTGCAATATTCGGTCGCGCTGGAAAATCCGCCGCTTCTGATCGTATCCGACATGGCCCGGATAATCATCCGGACCAACTGGACCAATAGCGTACAGGAGAAGCACGAATTCGCGCTCGATGATCTGATTGATGGCGCCGTGCGAGACCGGCTGAAAGCGGTTTTCCTCGATCCTGATACCTTCAAACCGAAAAAGTCTCGGCAGGAATTGACCGAGGAAACCGCCGGAGAATTTGCGGAGCTGGCGCAGCGCTTGCGGGACCGTGGCCACGAAGCGCATCAGGTAGCGCATTTCGTCATCCAACTGGTATTCTGCATGTTCGCGGAGGATGTCGGCTTGCTGCCCGACAATCTGTTCACGAAAATGCTGGAGGTGAGCCGGAACAACCCGACGGAATTAGCCGAAAATGCGTCGACTCTGTTTGGCGCGATGGCACACAAAGGTGGCAAGGTCGGCTTCACGGTGATCGATTGGTTTAACGGCGGCCTCTTCAAGGACAACCATGTCCTACCGGTGACCGCCGATGACATCGTCAAATTGCTCGTGGCTGCCGGACGTGACTGGTCGCAGATCGACCCATCACTTCTCGGTACGCTGTTCGAGCGTGGGCTGGATCCCGCCAAACGCAGCCAGTTGGGCGCGCATTATACCGACCGTGACAAGATCATGATGATCATCCGGCCGACGATCATCGAACCACTCGAAGCCGAATGGGCTGAGGCGCTGGCGAAGATGACCGCGCTGGTCGAGTACGCCCCACGTCAGACGAAAGACAAGCTGTTACGAGGCTCAGACCTTGCTAAACGCACAAGGGCAATCACTGAAGCGGAAACAATCCACAACGCTTTCATTGAGCGACTGGCGAACTTCCGTATACTCGATCCCGCTTGCGGTTCGGGCAACTTCCTGTACGTCGCGCTGCGGTCGCTCAAGGACATAGAGCATCGCGCCAATCTCGACGCCGAAGCTCTCGGCCTCCCACGCGGCTTTCCGCGTGTAGGACCAGAATGCGTGCTTGGAATTGAACTCAACCCCTATGCAGCGGAATTGGCGCGCGTTTCAGTCTGGATTGGCGAAATTCAGTGGATGCGGCGCAATGGCTTCGACGCTGCGAAGAACCCGATCTTGCGGCCCTTGGAGACAATCGAGTGTCGAGACGCGCTCGTAGATTATGATCCCGAACGGGGCGATTGGGTGGAGTCGGTGTGGCCAATGGTAGATGTGATCGTTGGCAATCCGCCGTTTCTCGGCGGGAAAAGCATGAGGCGTAACCTCGGGGACAAGGCCACCGAAACTATCCGTCGTGTCTATTCCGGGAGGATCGCTCCATTCTCTGACCTAGTTTGCTACTGGTTTGAGAAGTCGCGCGCGATGATTGTCGAGGGGAGACTGCGCCGTTGCGGCTTGGTCTCTACAAAGGCAATCGCAAAGAACGCCAATCTTCCAGTGTTAATACGATTGAGCGCTGACACTAGAATCGTTGATGCTTGGCAGAATGAGCCGTGGGTGGTTAACGGGGCAGCGGTCAGGGTGTCCGTTGTCTGCTTTGCTGGCAAAGATGAGCCTATCGGGCGCATCAGCCTAAATGGATCTCAAGTCGAGCGCATCAACCCGAATCTTACCTCTGGTCTTAATACAAGCAGCGTCAAACGACTTGGGCAAAATACTGGTTCGGTCTTTATCGGCGTGCAACTTAGCGGACCTCTCACCGTCACTCGTGAGCAGGCGGCGACATGGTTGAAATCGCCGACGAACCCCAACGGAAGGCGCAATTCGGAGATTCTTTCAGCTTATGCCTCAACCGACGACGTCGTTGGTCGTCCCACGGAAGAGTTTCTCATCGATTTCCCTGTAGGGATTAACAAAACGTCGGCAAGCGAATTCGAGCTGCCCTTCGAATACCTTCACCGCGCGCAATATGATCCCCACAGGGATGGGGAGCCAGTCAGCTTTACAAACTACCGCGCCTCTACATCCGGTCAAAACCCCTCCTGGTGGGAACCTCACAGATCGCGGCCAGCAATGAGGGCAGCCCTTCGGACGGTTGGAAGCTACTTGGTCACGGCCGAGACTACGGAGCACCGAGTGTTTCGGTTCCTTCCCTCGACTATGATTCCAGATAAGACTCTTTATGCCTTCCCGTATGCAGGTTTGACTGGATTTGGTATTTTGCAAAGCTATATTCACGAAGCGTGGTCCACATATTTTGGCAATCGCATCGGTGCTGGAAATCAGCGTCGATACAATGCCTCGTTTGTTTACCTGACCTTCCCTTTCCCCGAAGGGCTGACCCCTGATATCCCCCCTGCCAATTATGCGGATGACCCTCGCGCACATGCGATCACGACGGCGGCTTCACGACTTGATGAATTGCGCGAGAACTGGCTCAATCCAGCCGACCTGATCGTGCGCGAGCCGGACGTCGTGCCCGGCTACCCCGACCGCATCCTGCCGAGGGACGAGCGCGCTGCGAAGGAACTGAAGCAACGCACCTTGACCGACCTCTACAACGCACGGCCCCAGTGGTTGGCGAACGCTCACGCCGAACTCGATGAGGTGGTGGCCGAAGCTTATGGCTGGGGCGACGACTGGCGCGCCGGGTTGCTGACCGACGAAGAAATAGTGGCCCGCCTGTTTGGCCTCAATCAACAACGCTCTTCCGCACCATCAATCTGAATTGAATGTCAGCTTTCCGATCTGATCACCTAAACCTGCCGGTCCGCAAACGGCCCAAAGGCTGCCGGGCGGCAATGCGCCTCATATCGGCGGTTCGGACCCTCTTTGCCTTCGCATAAAAGCGGACGGTCGCGGGCAAAGCGGATGGCGGTAATGCAACCCTTTTTCAGCCATCACAAGGCGCCAGTCGATCTCAAAAAAGTGGTCGTTCATGTGGGGCCTATTCAAGGGCGCAACCCCAAAAGGGAAGTAGGTTCGGCTCGCTGCCTTATCGGTTAGTTTCTCGCAGCCGAACTTCTGCGCCGTTACGACAGGGCGCCCATCTCTTTCGGTTCCCGAGCCGCTTGCCCCAGGTGCGAGAAAAGCCCGAAGCTCCGCTCCGGGAGTATTTTACTTGCCGAAATCCAGTCATAACATGTGCCGCAGAGGTAGATTCGGGGGACGGCATGTATCTGTGTGGTGAAGGCATTGATGAGATACTGATAGAACTGTACCCGATCCTTCTCGCGGAGGGAGCCGCGAATGTCGGCACCCGCGGCCAAATGCGAGAAAGGCTTGGGGTGTCGTTCCGAATGACTAACCCCAGAGCTCGGATCAGTCGATCACAGGACCGTGGCAAGCCTTTCAGCGCCTTGGGGGAACTGCTTTGGTATCTCGGAGGCCTCGATACTCTCGAGTTCATCAAGGAATACATCCCGGATTACGCCAAGGATGCCGAAGATGGCATCCTCGCTGGCGCCTACGGTCCGCGGATCCATGCGATGCGCGGAAGCATCAACCAGCTTGAGAATGTCACCAGGCTTCTGAAAGAGAAATCCACGTCCAAGCGCGCTGTGATCCAACTTTACGATGCTGCGGACATCGCGGTCCATCACGAGGAGATTCCGTGCACGACTGCACTGCAATTCGTAGCGCGCGACGGCCGTCTTCACATGTCCACCACGATGCGGTCGAACGACGCGTACAAGGGCCTGCCGCATGACGTGTTCTGCTTCACTATGCTCCAGGAGATGATGGCAACTCGCCTTGACCTCGATCCGGGGGATTACCTTCACTACGCCACCAGCATGCACGTTTACGACGGCTCGATCGAGCCGATGAAGAATTACGTGAATGAAGGACATCAGAAGACCGTGCAAATGCCCGCGATGCCTTCCGGAGACGCATTCTCGATTACCGACGCCCTGTTGCAGGCTGAGGGGGAGATCCGGGCAGAAAAGAAAATTCGGGCCGAAGACTTTGCGAGAGAACCATATTGGGCTGACATCATTCGCCTTCTCCAGGTGTTCTGGGCTACTAAACGGCGGGGTGCACCAGGATTCGAAGGTCTCGACGAGTTGAAGGCCGAGTTTCATGACGAGGTTTATCGAACATATCTCGAGCGAAGGCTGAAGACCCGAGTCCTGCGAGATACCAAAACAAATGGAGCTGCCTGAAATGTGGCCGACCAGGCAGCTGCAGCATGCGCAGATCTCTAGCGCCCTTCAGACCTTCTCCGCCAGCGTTCGTAATCTACCAGGTGCCTCGGGGAACCTAGCGCGCGACACACTCGCGATGCAGCTCGTCGCGAGCCTAAGACGCGAAGATTACTACAGGCGAGTACAGGAAAGGCCCGTCACTGCTAGGAGAGCAGATCCCAATTCGGGCACGTTCGATGCCGAGCGCGCGGTTGCATATCATATGCAGAACGGCAACGTTGAAGAGGCCGCATGGCTTGTGTTCCTCATGACGCATTTCGCTCGACCTGCGTCTTCCGGATGGCTTCGACTGCAGCAGGTATACGGCCGCCTCGGGGCTGGGGTGTGGGACTGGCAGACTGTTTCGAACAACCCACAGGCAATGATCTCATGGCTCGCCGCGAATTGGATGAACATCGGGGGAAAATTCGGCAATCACCGTAAGTACGAGAGTCTGCGGCCGAATTCCAACAGGAGCTTCGGCGACGTCCTGCTCAGCTACGTCGGTTGGATAGGGCCCACGGGACATCAAGCGTTCTTCGCTGCAAAGATCCAGCAAACAGGCAACAATCCCGCAACGATCTTCGATGCTCTTTATCGGAGCATGAGCGTGAAGACCTTTGGGCGCCTTGCGAAGTTCGATTACCTTGCGCTGATCGGGCGATACGGTATCGCTCCGATCGAGCCAGGATCCGCCTACTTCAAGGGCGCCACGGGTCCCGCTTCCGGCGCACGCCTCCTGTTCACAGGTTCACGCACTGGCGCGGCGACGGAAGCTCAGCTTCAGAGCTGGGTGGATGAGTTGGATGCACACCTTCACGTAGGAATGGCCGTGATGGAGGATGCCTTGTGCAACTGGCAGAAGACCCCGACCGCATTCGTCCACTTCAAAGGATAGCGATCCTAGACGGTGGCGGGATTGATCTGCCTCCAGTCCCACGTACGCTTAAGATAGTTCAACTTGTCGGGCTCCAGCATTCCACGGTGCTGCATCTGTCCGACGGTTAGGCCTGGAGCCACTCCAATCGAAACGCTGAAGCGAACGATGTCGTCTCGTTTCGGCCTGACGCGTTCGAATTCGGACTCCCGAAGGGCAGGAATGACGCATTCCGCCGCAAACTCGTTGGCCTCGTTTTCCCGATCTGCGTCCCCCGGTAGAGCATCATCGTCAACGAAGGTGTTCGCCTTATGGAGCACCAGGTGTCCGATCTCATGGAAAACCGTGAACCAGAACTGATCATCCCGCTTGTAGCGGAAGCTCAGCAGGAGCATTGCCTTGTCGGGATCGACCATTCGTATCGCGCCGCTGGCGCGGCAGCCATCGGGAGCCTTGACGACTACAAGCGCAACACCCGCTTCCGCGCAGAGCGTCCTCAACCTCGGTAGAAAGAGCTGAGGATGGCGGATCATAGAAAGCCTTCGGATGTCCCGCAGCCGATCCATCAGATTCCCGGAATTCCAGGCACGTGTCTGGATCATGTCGGCCTCAAGTTCGCCGCGCCGGAGCCACAGAAGAGTGGCATCTTCCTTTGACGCGAATGCCTTGGAGGTACGATAGTCCGTTTCGCCTACCAGGCGCCCATATCGACCCGTCCACGATTCTGCGTCCGGAACGTTGTAGAACACCAATCTCTTGCGGATTTCGGCCGCACGGCGCTCTAGGGATAGCTTGCCACGCGCCTTCTGGCCCGGAGCGGGGAGGCGCAGCAGCAGATCCTCATGTCCACTTTCTCGGACTTGAACCACAGCACGATCGACCGCTGTATCGAAGTTCTCCTGCCGCTTCAGCCAGAATTTCGCCGTCGCTCCCAGGACCGCCGACAGCGTCGAAGCGGAAGACTCGTCGATCTGCCGCGATCCGTTTATGAGGCTGCGGACAGCATCAAGCCCATCCTCGAAGCGCTCGGCAAGGTCGTGCGCGGAAATGTTGCGTCGTTGCATGATTGCGCGGATCGAGTCGCCAGGTTTCGAAAACCAGTTGGCTGTAGAGTGCTCATCGATCATCGTACTTCCGATATGGCTGTCAGCTTCACGAATTCAACACTGGCCCAGTCAATCCGTCCATCGTTCGTCAGTGTGACGTTCTGATCCACGCTCACGAAGGTTGCGGTGTAGCTCGAACCGATGGCGACTTTAAAGCTCTCATCGTCATTGATGGTCACGTTTCCCCCAAGGATCTCATGCCACCCCTGAACATTCTCGAAAGCTTCCGCATCCGCAAGCTCGGTGACCAGGCGATCTGCATATGTTCTACCAAACCGTTGTTCCGCCACGTCCCGGTTGAGGCAACAATGCTTTAGGTCGGCCGTCCCATACGAAATCTGCATCCGCGAATCAGCGTCCGCTCGCGAAATACTGAATGGCGAGGCTTGCGCCATCCTGATCGGCCAAGACTACCTTCATTGAGGACGAGCCGATCCCTGAGGTTTGTCCGCTTGCTTGGCGCGGATACGACCAATGCGGGACCAGTTCCTGCCCAGTTCCTGTTCGGCGGCCTCATTCATGTCGACGCTGGTGGCGTTGCAGAGGGCTGCGAGCGTAACGAGGACGCCCCCAACTTCTTGGCGCACGTCACCTTTCGCCCTACCGAACACGTACTCCACCAATTCGAGTGCCTCCTCCTTTGTGCAGGAGTTCGCCTGAGCGAGTTCGAGCGCCTCTTCAAGGAAGCGATGATTGCGCTCCTGTACATCGAGGTGCGCCGACGTCGGAAAGCACGCGACAATCCATTGCCACACGCGGTGTTGAAACGAGCCTGAAGGCATGTCCACTCCCAGAGGTTACCCTAAGAAGACACTGAGTCTGAGGTAGATTCAAGTTTCAGGGGAACAACGAAGCCGGCTGGACAATAAAGGTTGTGCATAAAAGCCGTGACTTTTTCTTGCGGCCGGCCTCGTTCTCTTCCAACAGAAAATCAATCTCGTCACGATGCCGTCAGACGGATGCCGGATGACAGCTTCTCGCCAATAGTAATCGAAAAGCGGACAGACCGCTCGGCCCTTTTCGGTCGTTCAATATCACCTATACGTTTGGCCGCACCTGGCGCAAAGCGGCCGGAAGTCGCTGTCAGATTTGGACGATCGCTCGAAGCTGGGCGTTCGGCGTTCGCTATTGCCGTTTGGCCAAGCGCACGCCAGCGCCACCGCCGTTTTCCGAAATGAACTCGATGCCCGCCCTTTCAAGGGCACCACGGATCGCGTTCCGATTTGCTATGGTGATCGGTGGGACGCCATCCGCAGCTTCTGCGCGCCTAACTGTGGCCACTCCCACGCTCGCCGCATCGGCCAAATCTTCGGCACTCCAACGTATCAACCCTCGCGCTCCTCTGATCTGGGCGCCGATAATTTCTTTCATATCATCTAATTTCAAGTTGATCACTTATGGCTCACATGATATGAAATCACTCACTTAAGCCTTTCTGCGCCAAAGCTCATAGGGGCAGGGGCTCACGTATGGACTCGGCTGAGGGACGTGCGTCGGCAGTCATCCCGGCCTGACTATAGCCAAGCTTTAGGGAACTCGGATTATCGCTGATTCCGACAATACCACGACTTTGCCTCTCGTCACCCGCAGGAGGGTACTTGTGGCAAATTCAATTGCAAAAACCTGTCTTTCAGCCAACGGGACATTCAAACCAAAGGATCTAAGAGCCGAACACCTTCACCCTTTTGACCAGCAGACAAGAATTCGACACCTGCTTTTATCAGAGCCGCCTCAATGGCCTGCAGAGTGCTGATCCGGGAATCTACCTTGCCATTTTCCAACCGGGCAAGCGCATTTAGCGATACAATTGCCTTGTCAGCCAGCTCCTGCTGCGACCAACCAAGCAAAGCCCGAGCGGCTCGAATCTGTCGTGGACTGACCATGAGTCCACAATCGGCAGGCAGATTTTCTTTGCCACCTATAGGGTTATTTTGCACCCTATAAGGTATATTAAATGGCGAAGTGACCTGCCGATAACATCGGTGCGAAGAGCCCGGAGCGTACGCGACAGACCCTCTATCCGTTGACTAGTGGAGCATCGAAAGGCCTTGTTGAAGCCGCAACGCTCCGTCCTCTTTCGGACGGAGCCGAAGCTAAATATCGATAGTGACCCTCATCCCGCCGATCAGCACGTCGGCAGGCAGATTGCGACGGTTCGCGTCCAATCAGATGTCTCGCAAGCCCAACTTGCCCGATCCATCGGCATCAGCTTCCAGCAGCTCCAGAAATACGAGAATGCGAGAAACCGTGTGAGCGCGTCGATGCTCTACGAGATCGCTACGTCGCTGAACGTTCCCGTCAGCCGCTTCTTCGACGGCCTGCCGGGAAACGATGAGAAGACCTGCGTCGAGGCGCGGCCCCTGCCGGTCGATGAGCGCCTGGATTTCATCGCCAGCGCGGAGGGTCGGCGCCTGATCGAGGGGCTAGTGAATCTTCCGCCGCGTGTGCGCGGGCGCGTCTCGTCCCTGATCTCAGCGTTAGGGGAGGAGTTGGCATTGCTCGACGCGAAACGCGACAATGAAACGGCCGGCGAAGCCGCGCCGGCCGAACACAAGACGGCCTGACGGCCGGCGGCTTGTCAGCCGAATTTTCGGGCAGCGGGCAGGGCGATGCGGCCGCAAGCCGAGGACACTTCGATTTCGACGCCGAACGCCCGCGAGCGGGTCGCGAAACCCTCGAGGATGTCTCTCGCCGCGCTTCCAGTGACGGCGACTGGTACCAATCTGCCCGTTGCTGATCCGAGAGACTGAGCTTCCGCGCCGATTACGACGGGCAGGAGATTTATTTCTGCGAGGTTTCCGCCAGCATCATAGCGGCACGCGGCGATGATGCTTTGCCAGACTTCCGGTGGATCCCATTCGGTTTCGTCTGGGTGGACGTGGAAGAGAAAGTTTCCGAGGCCGTAGAAGATCGGCGAGCCCTTATAGATTTCCACGGCCTGCAGCACCGGCGCGCCGTGGCTCACGAACAGGTTCGCGCCGGCGTCGACGCACATCCGGGCAAAGGTCTGAACCCAGCGCGGTACGTCCTGCCAACCTGGTTCCCAATGATGGTGGTGCAGATAGGCAATGACGAAATCGCCTTGTGCCGCCGCGAGCCGGATGGCGGACAGATGGACACTCGCGCTCCGCTGGTCGACTTCGATCAGACGGCCGAAATCGGCGGCTTGCGTGAACACGGTGCCGTAGAAATTAATCTCCGTGTCGGCCGACACCTCTACCGGGTCCTCCGGTTGCGCATAGTTGGCCAGTTCAAAGGGGGAGCTTTGCAAATGAGCGCCCAGCCTTGCCAGCCTGCGGAAATGTTCGTCCGGGACCCCCATCTTGCGAACGGTGTTCAGACGATTGACGCCGGGCCGAGCCGGCCGGAAGGCCGTGCGGTCTTCGGCATACATGTTGGCCGGGCCGGGGCCTGCATCCATTGCAAGAAGCGCGACCTCGCGCGCACCCAGCCGGCGGCGACCCGGGTTCCTCGCTTCCGTCTCGTCGGCCCCGATGCCGGCGTGGAGGACGCCGCGCGCCTTCACTTCCTCAAGCGTCGAGAGGATACCGCCGGCGGCGAGATCGAAGGCGTGGTTGTTTGCGAGCGCAAGCGCGTTGAAACCGATCGCCTGCAATGCGTCGAGCACTTCAGCCCTGGAATATCCGAAGTATTTGCCCTTGGTCGGCCACCCGCCATGCTTGCCGAGGATCGTCGACTCGAAGTTGGTGAAGACGACGTCGCCTTGGCGCAGGAAGTCCGTAACCGCGATGAAGCGTTCGTCTTTGAGGTCACGGATGTCGTGCTTGATCAGGGATTGGCCGGTAACGACCGCGCAGAACTGGTCTTTCATGGGGCTCGCCTTGAAGGAGGGGAGGGCGCTGACGTTCCGGCCAGCGCCGCGTCAATGTTGAAGTCGGGTGCCGCCTATTGCGAGACGGCCGGTGAGATATCGCTTTTGAACCATTTCAGGCTCAGCGCCTTGATCGTTCCATCCTTGGTGGCCGCGTCGATGGCCCCGTTGAACTTGGCGAGAAGTTCGGCATCGTCCTTGCGCATGCCGGCGCCGACGCCCGGCCCCCAGAGCCCACCCTTCAGTTCCGGCCCGAAAAACACCGCATCCGAACCGGAAGGCGTCTCCAGAAAATCCCGCCAGGTGAAGTAGTCGGCGAGACCGCCGTCGATGCGACCCGCGGCTAGATCGAGCTTCATGTTGTCCAGGCTGTCATAGCTGCGGATGGTCACGACATCGCCCAGGATTTCCTTCACGACGGCTTCCGAATTTGACGAGCGCAGGGCCCCGATCGCCTTGCCGGCGAGTGTCGATCTGAGGCGTTCGATGGTCGCCTTCTCTTTGTCCCCGATGGTGGAAAGGTTGACCTTTTCCTTGGTGTCGCCGGCGTCGAGACCCAGGTCCTTGCGCACCACGAACTGGTTGAAGCCGGTGCCGTAGGGGATCGAGAACGCGATCGACTGCTTGCGTTTTTCCGTGATCGCCATCCCGGACATGATGACGTCGAACTTGCCGACAAGCAGTGCCGGGATGATCCCGTCCCAATCCTGCGGGACGAAGGTACATTTGATCTGGATGCGACGGCATAGCTCCTGTCCAACATCGATATCGTAACCGTAGAGTTGACCGTTGGCGTCAGTGCCATCCCAGGGCGGCGAGGCGCCTTCAGTGGCGATCGAAATGACGCGCTCGCTTTCGGCGCCGGCGGGGAATGCCGACATCAGGGATGCAATAGAAACAGCAATAGCTAGGGGTATGCGCATGATGCACCTCTTCGTTGGTTTGGATGGAAAGGGGAGCCCAGAACCTGCGGCGTCAGGGCAGGGGCGTCGTGATCTCTGGGTCAGGTAGGGCGGAGCGCACTCGCGCCTTCCGTCGACGCACCGGATGGCCGTCGGTCGAAAGCCATCGCTCCAGCAACTGGATCGCTTTCACCGCGATCGAGGTGAGCGATAGGTAGATCGCTCCGGCGACGATGAAGATCTCGTACGGCGCGAACGTGGTCGACACCATCTGTCTCGCCATGCCGGTGATCTCGAGCAGCGTCACGGTGCTCGCGAGCGACGAGCCCTTGATCATCCCGACGATCTCGTTGCCGTAGGCTGGGAGCGATATCCTGAAAGCGATCGGGAAGGTGACCAGGCGAGCGATCTGGAAGCGTTTCAAGCCGAGAGACGTGGCCGCCTCGGTGACACCCTTAGGCACGGACTGGAGACCGCGGCACAGGATCTCGGTGGTGTGTGCCGCGCTGTTCAGCGAAAATGTCAGAAGGGCGCACCAGAAAGGATCCCGCAGGATCACCCAGAAGATGCTGGCTCGCACCGCCTCGATCTGAGCGAGGCCGTAGTAGAGCAGAAAGAGCTGAACGAGCATCGGCGTCCCGCGGATCACATAGGTGTATGCGAGCACCGAGAGCGAGAAGCCGGGGCGTCCAAACGCGCGGATGAAGGCCAGCGGCACGGACAGAAGAAATCCGGCCGTCAGCGACAAGATCGTCAGGGTCAATGTGAGACCGACTCCCGAAGGTAGGACAACCATTGCGTCAAACATCAAGCCGAGGTTCATGGTTCGCTCCCTCCTACCCGCCGAGTGCCGGATAGCGCCGCTCAGCCAGCCGGATCGACAGCAGCGTGACGGTGGTCAGCGAGAGATAGAGAACGGAGGCCGCAAGGTAGAAAGTTAAGGGTGCGCGCAAGGATCCGGCCCCTAGATACGCAACGCGCATGATGTCGGTCAGGCCGACGATCGAAACCAGCGCGGTATCCTTGAAGAGCGAAATCCAGAGATTGCCATAGGCCGGCAGCGCCAGCCGCAGCATCTGCGGCCCGATGATGAACACCCAGCGCTGCCAGGCGTTCAGCCCAAGCGACTTTGCCGCTTCGGTTTGACCCGCTGGCACTGCCGCAATCGCGCCGCGAAACACTTCGGTCGCATAACCGCTAAAAACGACCGAGAGCGCCATAACCCCTGCGCTGAATGCGTTCACCTCCACATACCGGCCGGCGATCTTGCTGGCGAGCGTGGTTCCGCCGAAGTAGATGAGCAGGATAATGAGAAGTTCTGGTACACCACGGACGACCGTGGTGTAGGCCGTCACAACACGGTTGAGGCGCGGTTGTGCAGTGCCCTTCGAAATGGCCAAAAGCAGCCCAAATGCCGTACCCAAGCAGCCGCTGACAAGGGCCAGGCTTATGGTCACGGTGAGTGCGACAACAAACTGATTAGTAAAACCACCCATGGGGCGCTTTCCTCGACTCGCAATTACCGCTGGATACGCCGGTCTTTATCGCCAAGACCAAGCCGTATAACCCAAGGTTGCGAATTGTTATATTTGTGATTTGGAGTTAATTTGAGATATTGGCTAATTCTAGCGCCTGAAATTACACACTCAATCTATAATTTTTATTATTTTATCTATAACGCACCGTTATATACTGAGGCGGTTCGTTGCTCCCCAGGTTGGCGTTGTCTGCTTCCCGGGTGGCGTTATCAGGGAAAGGAGCGCAGGGAATGGAGTTGCTGCAGAGCGACCTAAAACTGCGGCAGCTGAAAGTCTTCCGGGAAGTTTTGCGGGCCGGTTCGACAAGGCGAGCGGCGGCAGCGCTCGGGATAAGCCAGCCTGCCGTCAGTCAACATGTGAAGCAACTCGAGAACACGCTCGGCATCACACTCTTCAAGAGATCAGCCAACCGCATCGTCCCCTTGCAGGAAGCATGGGTACTCCTGCGAAACGTGGAACTTGCCCTGACGTCCCTGGATCGGCTGGAAGCGTCGATCTTCGCGATGAAAAATGATGAAAAGCAGCGAATCGCGATTGCCGCGCCTTCTGTTTTCGGGTTCGTGACCTTGCCCAAGGTGGTGGCGATTATCCACTCAAAGACCGCCTCGAATGTCCGGTCGATTTCGGGTAGCTACGAGCAGATCGGCGAGCACATCCTGGCCGGGCGGGCGGATCTCGGAATCTCGAGATTGCCCCTGGATCCACGCCTGTTTGAATGGACGCCGCTTGGGTCAGCCCGCAACGTCTGCATCTTTCATCCCGACCACCGCTTTTCAAAACAGACCTGTATCGAGGCTCACGACCTGGCAGGCGAAACGATCGTCGATATCGATCCCCAGTTCGCCGCCCACCAAATGAACTTCAATGCGTTGCGCTTCGCCGGCGTCGAGCCAGACATACTGGTGGAATTCGACTGCAACGGTCACGAAGCCGGATACGTTTCGGCTGGCCTAGGTATTTCGATAACCAACGAGATCATCGCGCGTGAGTACGCTGCGTTTCACTTGGGAATAAGGCCAGTGGAGCCGTCCGCGCTCTACCACTACGTTGCGATTTGGCAGAAGGGCCGGACCTTTTCCAGCGCATTGAATGTCTCGCTCGAGGCGATCATCGCTGCGTTTTCCACGGAGCCGCCTGCGGTTTCCTTAGGAAGCGCCAATTTATTGGCGGTCGGCTAGGCTGCCCTCGCAGTTCGGATCGTGTGCAGGGTTTCCGGCTGAGATGTGTATATCAACGCAACATCTTCCAATCCTTGCGACCCGTGACAACATCGCTCAATCCATCCTGGATTCGTCGTTGTCCTCCCAGCAACGGCGGATGTCTGGCAAAGTGGTATTAGCCGATTGCTTGCCGCAACTCCGTATGTGGCGGTGTCTGTTGAAGCCTCGCCGCGATCACATGAAGTTGCTCCGGCCTCAAGTGGGTATAGCGGCGGAGCATCTTCCAATCCTTGTGCCCGGTGACCATGGCGACCTGCTCGATGGTGAAGCCAGCTTCAAACAGGCGGCTTGTGCCTTCGTGACGCAGGTCGTGGAAGTGCAGGTCCTCGACCTTAAGTTCATGACAGGCACGTCGGAAGGCGGTTCCGGCCGACTTCCCATTGTAGGGGAAGA
Organism: Mesorhizobium sp. M0991; assembly: GCF_040318915.1. Taxonomy (NCBI): domain Bacteria; kingdom Pseudomonadati; phylum Pseudomonadota; class Alphaproteobacteria; order Hyphomicrobiales; family Phyllobacteriaceae; genus Mesorhizobium; species Mesorhizobium sp. M0991. Next base: position 92,040 of record NZ_JAMYNE010000017.1, on the reverse strand, counting down.
TGCGTCCCTTTCCCTCAGTGGAGAAACGCTGCTCTTCGAGGATCGCGCGGGCGTCGTAACCACTCACATCGAGGAGCGGGATACGCATGTGATTGCCCTTTTTGTGGCGTGGGTCCTTGCGATCTCGTATCAGCAGGGTGTTGTTGCGGTCGTTCAGGTCCTCCCACGTGGCGTTGCAGATTTCCCCGAGCCGCATGGCGGTGGCGATCGCAAAGCGGATGATCTTGTCGACGGGGATAATCTGGAAGTTGTTTTCTCTGAAGTACCGGATCAGGGCCTCTATCTCGCCAAGTGTCGGCCGCCGATCGCGTTCGTTGCCCTTGCCAACAAGACCCAAGCGGGCGAGGGCGACACGACCAAGTTCCACCGGCTCCGCTGAATAAGGCAGTCCATGCACAGCCGCGCCGTGCACCAGCAATGTCCGGATGTATCCGATGTCTATTCCAACGGTGACAGGTCCGGCGCCTTCCTCGGCTCGTTCCTTGCCGAACTTTATGACCTGTTCGCGACTGAGATCCGCGATGTTGAGCCTTCCGAGCCTGGCTCGTAGCAGGTCCAGGCTGAATGCCTTCGAACGCCCGATCAACTTGCCAACTTCCGTCATATCGGCGATATGCAGGTCGATCAGGTCGGAGACCGTTTTGATCCCGTCCTTGTGCCTGGGAGCAGGCTTCTGACCCAGGTCGATTTCTCGCTCAATTCGGCGCGCCCACATCTCGGCGTCCTTGCGGAGCGAGAAGCTGGTGCTGAGGTAGTGGCCCTTGCAGCGAACCTGCACACGCCACTTGCCGGAAGCCAACTTGTTGATGGATGCCATGGGTGGTCTCTTTTTCGTGCACGCTGTGTGCACAGGGAGGGGTACAAAATGCGAAAACTGACGGATATCGTGTCGTACAAACGGCGAACGTGTGCACGTTTTAAGGCCCTGAAAATACGAGAAAAAGCGTGATAAATCAAGCCCATAGGATTTCCGTTGCGCCTATGATGGATTGGACGGACCGGCACTGCCGGTTCTTCCATCGCCAGCTGACGCGCGAGGCGCTGCTCTACACCGAGATGGTGGTGGCCGATGCGGTCATACACGGCGCACGCGAGCGGCTGCTCGGCTTCGACGACAGCGAACATCCGGTGGCTCTGCAGCTCGGCGGCGCCGATCCTGGAAAGCTGGCCGAGGCGGCGCGCATCGGCGAGGCCTTCGGCTATGATGAAATCAACCTCAATGTCGGCTGTCCGTCCGACCGCGTCCAGTCGGGCACCTTCGGCGCCTGCCTGATGAAGGCGCCCGTGCTCGTCGCGGATTGCGTCGCGGCGATGAAGGCGGCGGTGAAAATACCGGTTACCGTCAAATGCCGCATCGGCGTCGATGAGCAGGATCCGGAACCGGCACTCGATTCGTTGGCCGACGGTGTTTTCGCGGCCGGCGCAGACGCGCTGTGGGTGCACGCCCGCAAGGCCTGGTTGGAAGGACTGAGCCCAAAGGAAAATCGCGACATCCCACCGCTCGACTATGGCCGCGTCTATCGGCTGAAAGCCAGAAAGAAAAACAAATTCATCGGCATCAACGGCGGCATTCAATCTCTCGCAGAGGCGCTGACGCATCTCGACCATGTCGATGGCGCCATGCTCGGCCGCGCCGCCTATCACACGCCAGGGATACTGACCGGCATCGATGCCGCGTTTTACGGCAGCACAGCTGAGCCGTTCGATTTTGCCGCACTGATCGATGCGATGGCGGACTACGCGGCACGCCATATCGAGCAGGGCGGCCGGCTGGGGCATGTCACCCGGCACATGGTCGGGCTGTTTCACGGCCTGCCCGGTGCACGCCGCTACCGGCAGATCCTTTCCATCGAGGCGACCAAGCAGGGTGCCGGACCGCAGGTGCTCAAGGCGGCTTTCGCAGAGGTCGATTTCGGCAGGACCGCAGAGGCGGCCTGAGGAAAAACTTAATCCCGCAACACCATGCGGTCACCGCGTACGTCGAAGCCCGATAGCGAGCCGATGAAATTCATGCCGAGCAGGCTCTGGCCGAGCGTGCCGGGTGCGGCGATCATGATGGGCATGTCCTTGCGCACGATGCCGCCGATCGACAGTTCATCGGTTCGCACGGCGGCGGCGCGTGTCATGCCGTTGGCGGTAGAGATCGGTATGGTGAAGCGGAGAGCCGCCGAATTGAACCCGACCGCCAGCGCGTCCTCGGCGGTCAGCACGGTGCTGGTCGCGCCGGTGTCGACAACCGTCAGGATTGGCGTGCCGTTGATCGTGACGCGCGCTTCGAAATGGCCGCTGCCGGCCTTGTCCAGGGTGACGGTGGCATGGCCTTCTTCCACACCCAGCGCCAGCGGACTGCCGGGAACAAGGCCGGCGGTGATGCGGCTGGCGAAATCCTGCAACTCATAGCGGTACTGATAGCCGGCGATCAGCGCCAGCACAATGGCAGCCCAGGCGCCGAGGCTGCGTGCCATGGTGCCTAACGGCCTGCCCGATCTGAGCAGGCCGGCACCGACGAGCGCCGCTAAAGCGCCAAGCCAGATCAGCTGGCTGAAGTTGTAATTCTCAATGCCGAATGTACTGCCGGCGGAATCGTTGAGCATGAGCAGGAGTACACCCGCCCCGATCGCGACGATCAGAATCCACAATAGTCGGTTCATCTCTGCGGCCGGTTCACGAGAGGGCGTCGCGTTCGCGTGCCATGCGGCTGCGACGGGTTTCCCGGCGGGGGCGTCGCTCGACCGTTTCCAGCCTTGCCGGCAGCTCGGCCATGACGCTGCGGCGGGTTTGTGGGGTCATGTCGATCCAGGCGGCGATTTCCTCGCGCGTGCGCCCGCAACCGAAACAGAAGCCGGTTTTCATATCGATCGAGCAGACCAGGATGCACGGGGATTCAATGGCCGTCATAAGGATTTCCTTGGCTAGCCTCCACATGGTGCAACGACAAAGTCAATGCAAGCCCTCCGGGATGCGCCGCCAACGAATGCTTTCGCGTCAATACCGCCAAGTTGTACCGGGCCTGGAGGTTGTGCCGGCTTGAGGTTGTGCCGGCTGGCCAAGGCGGCTATGCCGCTCACCAATTCATACGGACGATCGCCATCGACATGACCAGCGCGCTGCCTTTCGACGATTTTCGCGACCTCCTGGTGAGCCTGCCGCCGCCAGATATGGCGGCCAAGGCCCGCGTGCGCCAGTTGTTTGCCAAGGCAGACAAGCCCGAAGGCTCGCTCGGCCGCATCGAGGACATCGCCGCCTGGCTCGCCGGCTGGAGCGGTCGCGCGCCGCCGGCGGTGACGCGGCCATTGGTGGCGATCTTTGCCGGCAATCATGGCGTTACCCGCCACGGCATTTCGCCGCGCCCCGCCGCCGCCACGGCAAATGCAGTCGAGCTCTGCGCCGCAGGCGGTGCAGCAATCAACCAGATCTGCATCGCTCATGATCTCGGCTTGAAGGTGTTCGATCTGGCTCTGCACATCCCGACGGCCGACATCACCGAGGATGCGGCACTGGACGAGCGCGGTTGCGCCGCCACCATGGCCTTCGGCATGGAAGCGATTGCCGGTGGCACCGACCTGCTTTGCCTTGGCGACCTCGGCGTCGGCAATTCGACTGTCGCCGCGGCTCTTTGCACGGCACTTTTCGGCGGCAGCGGCGCCGACTGGATCGGCCCTGGATCGGGGGCCGACGCGGCAATGCAGAGGCGCAAGGCGGAGGTGGTCGATGCCGCGATCACGTTTCACGGCGCGAGCCTCAAGGACCCGCTGGAAGCGCTGCGCCGGGTCGGCGGACGGGAATTCGCAGCGATCTGCGGCGCCATTCTGGCGGCGCGGATGCAGAAGATCCCGGTGCTGCTCGATGGATTCACGGCGACTGCGGCCGCTGGTGTCCTACATACCGCCAACCCCGCCGCGCTCGATCATTGTCTCCTCGCAAGCCTGTCGCCGGAGCCTGGCCATGCCAAGGCCGCCGAGCGCCTCGGCCTTCGCGCACTGCTCGATCTGGGCGTCAGCCAAGGCGAAGGGGTAGGGGCGGCTCTTGCCGCCGGCCTGGTCAAGGCGGCCGCGTTGACCAGTTCAGGCATGGCGGCGGCAGTCCGCGGCTAGGCATTCAGCGCCGGCGCGAAGCAACCGCCTTGGTCGGCAGCGCCGGCAGTTCCTCCATCACCCGGCTCAGCGGGAAGATGGCGATCGCCTCGGTGCCTTCGCGTAGCTTGGAATGGAGCTGGAATTCGCCGCCATGCATGGCCAGCAGGCCTTGCACGATCGGCAGGCCAAGCCCGGTGCCCTGTTCGGCGCTCTTGATGGCGATCGAGCCCTGGCCGAAGGCCGAGAGCACGATCGGAATCTCGTCTTCCGGTATGCCCGGCCCATTGTCCTTGACGGAGAGATATTGCCCGCCGCCCGCCGTCCAGCCGACGCGCACGCGGATTTCGCCGCCGGTCGCGGTGAACTTGATGGCATTGGACAAGAGGTTGAGCGCAATCTGCCGCACCGCGCGTTCGTCGGCGAACAGGCGCGGCAAGGCGTTTTCGAAATCCTGGACGATGCGGATGTCCTTGTTGCGCGCCTTCAGCTCCATCATGTGGCAGCAATCCTCGACGACGGAGAGCAGCATCATCGGCTCCTCGTTGAGCTGGTAGCGGCCCGCTTCGATGCGCGACAAATCGAGAATTTCGTTGATCAGGTCGAGCAGATGCTGTCCGGAGTCATGCACGTCACGGGCATAGTCGCGATAGGTCGGGTTGCTCATCGGGCCGAGCACCTCGTTGGCCATCACTTCGGAAAAGCCGAGAATGGCGTTGAGCGGTGTGCGCAGTTCGTGGCTCATCGAGGCCAGGAAACGCGATTTCGCCAGATTGGCGTCTTCCGCCCGCCGCCGTGCCTCGTCCGACATCGATTTCGCCGTCTCCAATTCGGCGATCAGCGCATCCTTTTCGGAGCGGAACGAAAGCAGCATCAGCGAGGAACGGTTGAGCTGGCGCGCCACATAGGCGAAGAAAGGCAGCGACGCGATCAGCAAACCGGCCATGATCACTTCGACCGGCATCCATAATTTTGCGCTGGCATAGGCATAGATGGCGGCCGGGAGGGCGAAGGTCGCCAACAGCGCGCCGCGCAGGGACGATGCCAGGATCGCGGTTGCCGACATGGCGAGCAGCAGCACCACCGCCTTGGCGACCTGGAACTGATCGATTTGGCAAGTTTCGCAGCCGAGCCATGCGAACCAGGCCCAGCCAAGCCCGCAAAGAAAATGGCCGATCAGGAAATCCCTATGCGTCTCCAGCGGGTTGAGCTCGGACGCTTGAGTGACGCGTCTCGCCATGAATGCAACGATGGTATAGCAGATGAATGTGAACAGCGCCCAGACGCCGATCTCCTTGCCGATGCCCGCGAACAAGCCTGCCGCGGCCGTTGCCAGAACGAGCAGCGGGATGACGATCACGCCGCCGGTCATCGAAAGCGCGTGGAGTTTCAAAAGCTCGCGGTCGAAGTCGGGATTTCCGGCTTGCTGCGAAAGACGGTCGCGCGTCTTGCGCACCGCGCGCGCGACATCGCTGTTGCGATGGCGTTTCCTGCGGTCCACAATAAACTTGTCCGCCGTGGTCGAGCGTTGCAGGGGCATGAAGTCTTCAATTTACGCGGGCAGCAATTTCAATTCGTTAAGCTACGTTCGAATGATTAACCAACGGTTTGCCATATGAGCCGTTCGTGGTCGCGATGGCCGCGCCAGCGATACTATGCGCCGCGTCCGCGAAGCCTGTGGCGCCGACTAATGGACTATGGGCTGACACTCATCGTGCTCGGCCTGCTGATCCTCCTGGCGGCGCGCCTCGACCGGGTGGAGACGCGCAAGACGGAGGGCGCGGCCATCGTCAACGACGGCGATAGCATCACCCTCGGCAGCGAGCGTATCCGCATGCGTGGCATCGACGCCCCGGAATATTCGCAGATCTGCCGGAAGGACGGTGCCGATTATCCCTGCGGCAAGCTCGCGCGGCAGTCCCTGGTGCGGCTGATAGCCGGCAAAGCCGTCTCCTGCAGCGGCTGGCAGCGCGACCGCTACGGCAGGCTGCTCGGCGACTGCAAGGTCGGCGGCAAGGATCTCAACCGCGCGCAGGTCGAGGCCGGCTGGGCGGTCGCCTTTGGCGATTTCGAGACCGAGGAAGCTGCTGCGCGCGCGGGCAAAGCCGGCATCTGGGCCGGAACTTTCGACGAGCCGAAGAACTGGCGCGAGAGCCACGGCCACGAGCTGGTCGAAAGAAAGCACGGCACCTTGGCGTCGATCGGCGATGCCTTGCGCGAAATTTTTCGCTTCTGGTGAGCTGTGCCTATAGTTCGTCGGGACGGACGAGGAGGATAGAGATGAAGCTGTTCGACGGCGGGCGGGCGCCCAATCCACGTCGGGTTCGGATTTTTCTGGCCGAAAAGGGACTTCTGGTTCCGCTGGTGCCGGTCGACATGGGCGCGCTGGAGCACAAAGAGCAGCCGGTCAGCTCGCGCAATCCGCTGAAGCGTCTGCCGGTGCTCGAGCTCGACGATGGCACCATCATCACCGAATCCGTCGCAATCTGTCGTTACTTCGAGGAACTGCACCCCGAGCCGGCTTTGTTCGGGCGTGGCGCGCTCGGCAAGGCGATCGTCGAGATGTGGCAAAGGCGTGTGGAGTTCAATCTGTTCGGCTGTGTCGCCGCGGCGTTCCGGCATATCCACCCCGCAATGAGGGAATGGGAGATCCCGCAAATCCCCGAATGGGGTGAGGCCAACAAGCCGAAGGCGATCGAATTCCTGAGATTTCTGGACACTGAGCTCGCCGGCAGGGAATTCGTCGCCGGTGATGCCTATTCGATCGCCGACATCACCGGGCTGGTCGCCATCGACTTCATGAAGCCGGCTCGCATCAAGGTACCCGAAGAGTGCACCAACGTGCTGCGCTGGTATCGAGAAATCTCCAGCCGGCCGAGTGCAGCCGCCTGACAATGAGTTCCGAATGAGCGAAGAGCTGGAAGCCCTGGCGGCGAGGGTACGCGCCTGCCGCATCTGCGTCGATAGGCCGGCCGGCAGGCCGTTGCCGCACCAACCGCGGCCCGTGCTCAGGCCATCTTCGAGCGCCCGTATCCTGATTGCCAGCCAGGCGCCGGGTACCAAGGTCCACGTGTCAGGCATGCCGTTCACCGACGCCTCCGGCGACCGACTGCGAAGCTGGCTAGGCGTCGGCAGCGAGGAATTCTATGACACGGACAAGTTTGCCATCGTGCCAATGGGCTTTTGCTTTCCAGGTCAGGACGCCAAGGGCGCCGACCTGCCGCCGCGCCGCGAATGTGCGCCGGCATGGCGCACATCGCTGATGGCGCTGATGCCGCAAGTCGATATGGTGCTGACGATCGGCATCTACGCGCAAAGCTGGCATATGGGCGCGGCGCGCCGTCCCTCGCTGACGGAAACGGTCATGGATTGGCGTGCCATCTGGGCGGCGGCGACCGACCCGAAAGTCCTGCCGCTGCCGCACCCGTCCTGGCGCAACACCGGCTGGCTGAAGCGCAATCCATGGTTTGAAATGGATTTGCTGCCCTTTCTGAGATCGGAAATCCGCTATCGCCTCGGCTAGGCATTCGGCAAGAAATCACTCGCTTTTGCGCTATTCAACAGAATTTCTTTCTTGTAATAGGCTTGAGCAAGAGAGAATATGGTAATCCATTCCTCGAAGCGCGTCGCGCATGAGGGGACGCGCGTTAAATTCTTGTTTTTATGCATGTCGTTGTGCCAAGGCCGCTGCGCACTTTGGACGACTTGCATCAGGGGAGCACCCAATGGACCGCCTCGATAGAAAAATCCTCCGCCTCCTTCAGGAGGATGCGACGCTTGCAGTCGCCGACGTCGCCAAGAAGGTGGGCCTGTCGACGACGCCGTGCTGGCGGCGCATCCAGAAGCTCGAGGAAGAGGGCGTCATCAAGCGGCGTGTCGCCATCCTCGATCATGAAAAGGTCAATGTGCGGGTCACCGTGTTCGTCTCGATCCGCACCAATTCGCACAGCCATGAATGGCTGCGGCGCTTTTCGGAAGTTATCCAGGAATTTCCCGAAGTGGTCGAATTCTACCGCATGAGCGGCGACGTCGACTATCTCTTGCGCGTCGTGGTGCCCGACATCGCCGCCTACGACGCCTTCTACAAGCGGCTGATCGCCAAGATCGAGATCCGCGACGTGTCGTCTTCCTTCGCCATGGAGCAGATCAAATACACGACCGAGATGCCGCTGGATTACATGGTGCTCGACAAGGAGTCTGGCGCCAACGCTGCCTGAGATTCTTCTGCTTAGTTCTTCTTTTTGTTGAGGAAAGTCCAGGGCGAGTTGACCGGCAGCGTGATCGTGTCCGGCACGGTGTCGACGTCGACCACCTCGGCCTTGCGCACAGTGTAGCCCGACTGGATGACGCTTACACCGTCAAGGATAAAAAGCTGACTCTTCTCCATGCCGGGCTGCAATGCGCCGGTTACCGAAACCGGCTGGTAGGCCTCAGACATCCGGTAGGGTTGGGCAGGCGTAACGAGGACGATCTGGTTGGGCGGCGGCGTCGGCATATGGCTGCAGGCTCCCGTCCAGGGCACCAGCAGGAATTGATAGACGAGATCGCCGTCGCGATCGACCGGCAGTGCATAGCCCGCGAGTTGTACGGTCTTGTCCTGCAAGTTGAGTGACAGCGTCTCGCCATGATCCGGCATTTCGGCCGCGATCATCGGCAGCCCGACGCTTTCGGCGGCTGCCTGGCTCGCCGGGCGCAGATCCTTCCAGAAAATATGCATCGTCCCGGCGCAAGCGTTGCCTGCGACAACAGACGCGAACACTGCGGCTGCAAGCGTCGCGCCTGACTTGAGACGGTTTTTCATTCCTGCTCCACTTGCTGAGCCTTGATCTGCGGCCTATGCCAGCAAGTAAAGCTGCCGCTGTCGCCAAGGTCAACGTTCAAGCCGCATCACATGCCGGCGCGAGCCGGTCATGCCGATCTCGCGAAAGCCGCGTGCGGCGAACATGTCCCGAAAACCCATAAAGCTGTAGCTCGGCGACGCCTGGTCGACCGGATAGGCCTCGATCGTCGTGGCGCCTTTGGCAAAGGCGTGATCGATGGCTGCATCAAGCAATGCGCTCGCCAGCCCGCCGCCGCGCAACGCTCTAGGCACAAAGAAGCAGACGATCGACCAGATCCCCGCCTCGCGGTCGTCCTGCTGCCGTGACAGCTTGCGGTAGGTCTCGCGCGGCGCGACCGAGCACCAGCCGACGGTCCGGCCATCGTTCTGGGCGACAATGCCGACCGGCGTGCCGGCGTCGATCAGCGCCATCATCGCGCGTTTCTTCTCGACGTTCTCGACATGCTCGCGGCGGTCGAGATTGCGCCAAGCCATACACCAGCAGTATTTCGGCCCGCCGGGTTGCTCGAACAGGTTTTCGAAATCGGCGCGCGTCGATTGCGTCACCTCCGTGAAGCGCACTTCGCTCAGGTCAAGCTTTTCTGGTGGCGAGCCGTTCGAGCGTCTTGGCATCGGAAAGTTCCTTCACGGCGTCCTTGCCGATCCAGCGTGCAGTCTTGTCCGTCGAGGCTGCCAGTTTTTGCGCCAGGGCAAGGGCAGGGCCGTGCAAATTCATCGATCGCTTGCCGATCGAACGAAGTGCCCAGTTCACAGCCTTCTTCACAAAGTTGCGGCCGTCGGTCGCATGCGCGTCGATGATCGACAGAAATTCGAGGAAGGTCGTCTCGGGTTCCTTCTTCCGGTGAACCACCGACCAGGCCATCATCGCAAAAGCCGTGCGCCGAACGAATTCCCGTTCGTCGACCGCGAATTCGGCGATCAATTCCTTCCAGCAATCCGAATCGACAAAGAGGTCGGAGACCCCGTCGACGATATCCCAGGAATCGAAAGTCGCCGCCCATCGTCTTGCATCCGCGGCGGAGAACCGCTCCGGATCGGCTGTCACGGAAGCAATGAACTGCGCCTCCATGATGCCTGTCTGCCAAAGCTCGAAGGCACGCTCATGGTTGCGCTTGATTTTCTTGGCAATCTGCCGCTGCACGCCATGCGAGATACCGAGCGCACGTTCGATCTTGATGCCGTAGCGCAGCATGCCAAGGCGATTTTCCTCCGAGCCAATCGAGCGCAGATGAGCGACGATTTCGTCGGCGCTGGATTGAGGCGAAAGCTCGGCCACGGCGAACCTACTTCTCCAGCCTTGCCAGCAGCGAGGACGTGTCCCAGCGCTTGCCGCCCATCGCCTGCACGTCCTTGTAGAACTGGTCGACAAGTGCCGTCACCGGCAGTTTGGCGCCGTTGCGGTCGGCCTCGGCAAGGCAGATGCCAAGATCCTTGCGCATCCAGTCGATGGCGAAGCCGAAATCATATTTGCCGGCATTCATTGTCTTGTGGCGGTTCTCCATCTGCCAGGAACCAGCGGCGCCCTTGGAAATCACCTCGATGACCTTTTCGATGTCGAGCCCGGCCTGCTTGCCGAAATGGATGCCCTCGGCCAGGCCCTGAACGAGGCCGGCGATGCAGATCTGGTTGATCATCTTGGTGAGCTGGCCAGCCCCGGCCGATCCCATCAATCCGACCATGCGGGCATAAGCATCTACGACCGGTTTGGCCCTGTCGAAGGCGTCGGGCTCGCCGCCGACCATCACGGTCAGCATGCCGTTCTCGGCGCCTGCCTGACCGCCGGAGACCGGGGCGTCGAGGAACGCAAACCCGAGCGCTTGCGCCTGCTGCGCCAGTTCGCGCGCGACCTCGGCCGATGCCGTGGTGTTGTCGACGAAGACGGCGCCTTTCTTCATGGAATTGAAGGCGCCTCCGGCGCCGGTCGTTACCGAGCGCAGATCGTCGTCATTGCCGACGCAGGAAAAGACGAAGTCCTTGCCCTCGGCCGCCTCCGCTGGCGTCGCAGCGAAGCTGCCGCCATGCTGGGCAATCCACTGCTCGGCCTTGGCCCTGGTGCGGTTGTAGACGGTGACGTCGTGACCACCCTTGTTCTTGAGATGCCCGGCCATCGGATAGCCCATGACGCCAAGACCGAGAAATGCCACCGAAGCCATGTTTTCGAATCCCTTAGAAGCCTGCTTTGCGGTCTTCTTACCGGATCAGGCAAGGCGATGGGAGTCAGCGGTGCAGATGGATGGTGATGCGGCGTTCGATCCACTCGACGCCGTGGCGCAATGTTTCGACGATGATCAGATAGATGATCGCCGCCCAGATATACGACTGAAAGTCGAAGGTGCGCGCATAGGTGAGCCGGGTTATGCCCATCAAATCGTAGACCGTGATGATGGCGACGATTGCCGAGCCCTTGATCATCAGGATGATCTCGTTGCCATAGGGGCGCAGCGCCACAATCAGCGCCTGCGGCAGGATGATTTTCCACATCGTCTGCAGTTTGTGCAGGCCGAGCGAGGCGGCACCTTCCCATTGGCCCCTCGGCACGCTCTCGATCGCGCCACGCAAAATCTCGGCCTGGTACGCGGCCGTATTCAGCGAAAAGGCGAAGATCGCGCAGTTGAACGCCTCGCGGAAGAAGCCCCACAGGCCGACCATCTCGAGCTCCGGCCGGAAGGAGCCCAACCCGTAGTAGACCAGAAAGGTCTGCGCCAACAGCGGCGTGCCGCGAAAGAAATAGACATAGGCATAGGCGAACCCCGAAAGGATCGGGTTCTTCGACATGCGTGCATAGGCGATCGGCACAGACAGGATCGCACCAAGCACAATCGAGATGGCAACCAGCAACAGGGTGATGCCGAGGCCGGATATGTAACCGGGTGCATATTTCTGGAAGAACTCCGGGTTCCACGCAGCGACCAGGTAGACAACCATGCCAATGCCGAGTGCGATCCACAGGCCGACCAGAACATGGCCGAGGATGCGTTGGCGCGACCAGCCGCGTGCGGGCGGCGGCGGCCGGTCGACCTTCAGCGTGTCGGTGGCCAGGCTCATCTCTTGACCTCGCTGCCGCCGACCGCTCGTTCGATCGCATTGATGCCGAAGGAGGAGACGATCGCCAGCAGGAGATAAATCAGGCCGGCAAAACCATAAAACAGGAAGGCATGCTTGGTGACGCGAGCGGCAACCCCACTCTGCCGGAGGATCTCGTTGAGGCCGACTGCCGAGACGAGGGCGGTGTCCTTGAGCAGGATAAGCCAGAGATTTGCAAGTCCGGGCAACGCTATGCGGATCAACTGCGGCAGCACGATCAGCCGCATCGTCTGGCCGCTGGACAGGCCAACTGAATAGCCTCCCTCATATTGCCCTTTTGGAATCGCGCGGAACGCGGATAAAAACACCTCGCTGGAATAAGAGGAAAAAATGAAGCACAGCGCGATCATGCCGGCGACGAAGCTGTTGACGTCGGCGGACGTTCCGGGGCTCACTAGCCGGACAATGTACTGCAGGATCAATGGGATGCCGAAGAAGATCAGAAACAGTGTGAGCAGCTCGGGTATTCCGCGAAAAATCGTGGTGTAGATGTTCCCGGCCAGTCTCAGCGAGGGCTCTTCCGACTGTTTGGCCAGCGCCACGAAAAAGCCGAGCGTCAGCCCGAAGGGCAGAGTGGCCAGCGCAAGACATACCGTGACAAACACACCCGCGGCGATGTCGTCGAGCCAGCCTTCGGGTCCCCAACTGAGAAGCGTCAGTGCGCTCTGCATCCGCCTGCCTGTTCTCCTTAAAGCTTTTTGAGACCCAAACCGCGTCACCCCTCGTGCGCGGCATCCTTATAAGAACGGCGGGAATCTCCCGCCGTTCACGTCGTCCTATGTCGGTCGATCAGGACTCGCCGCCATAGACGTCGAATTTGAAGTACTTGTCGTTGATTTCCTTGTACTTTCCGTTCGCGCGGATGGCGTCGATCGCCGCATTGAACTGGTTGACCAGATCGGTCTCGCCCTTGCGCACGGCAATGCCGGCGCCCGGACCGTGGATTTCGATAACCGGCTGGATTGTGCCGACCAGCTTGCAGCAGGCACCGTCCGGCGAATCCAGCCATTGCTGCAGCACGACGACGTCGTCATTGGCGGCATCGAGCCTGCCATTGGCCAGATCGAGCTGGTATTCCTGCGCGGTCGGATACGGCTTGACGGTGCTGTCGGTATAAGTCTTGGTCGAATAGTTGAAATGCGTGGTGGACGCTTGCACGCCGATCGTCTTGCCGGCCAAATCTTCCTTAGTGACACCCTTGATGTCAGTGTCCTTGGGCGCGGCGATCGCCGGCGGCGTATTGTAATATTTGTGGGTGAAGTCGACCTTCTCGGCGCGTTCCGGCGTGATCGACATCGACGCGACGATGGCGTCGAACTTGCCTGCCTGAAGGGCTGGAATGATGCCGTCCCAGTCCTGCGCGACAAAGGTGCACTTCACCTTCATCTCGTCGCAGAGCGCCTTGGCAATGTCGATATCGAAGCCTACGAGCTGGCCGTCGGCGGTGAGGTTGTTGAATGGGGGATAGGCTCCCTCGGTGCCGATCCTCAAGGTTTTTTCCTGGGCCTGGGCAACGCCAAGCGTCAGCAGCGCAGCCGATGCGGCGAGCGCGATACGCAGTGCAATACGCATAATGGTCCTCTCTGTTGGTCCCGGCCGTCGTTCCCGAACGGCTCTGTGGGCGGTGCTTTTGACCGCCCGCTGGCGCGATACTCCCATTCTTTCCCAAGAAAAAGCAACTGCAAAACCGTCGCTTGAGGGAAGGTCATGGTCAGAAAGCGATGACGCTGGGTCAGACGCCTAAATTGGAAAGTAAGTGGGCGGAAACTGTCTTCTGCCGCATCTTCAGCGCGACAGGCCGGTGGCGCGCTCGATGAAGTCAGCTATCGAATTCGTGTCGTCGAGATCGAAGGCCGGCAGGTCTACGCCGACAATGGGGAAGTCGGAGGCGATGGCGACAATGTGTGGATCGCCTGCCGAGAGTGGTGTCCGGTCCTTGGCCTCGAGCCGTCGCGTCTCGATTTTCTTGTGCGCCTCGCGCTTGTAACCCTCGACCAGCACGATATCGGAGGGTGTCAGCCGTGACAGGATCGCGTCTAGCGTCGGCTCGTCCTCGCCGCGCAATTCGTGCATCAGCGCCCAGCGCCTGCCCGACACGACCGCGACCTCCATCGCTCCCGCCTGCCGGTGGCGAAAGCTGTCCGCTCCGGGTTTGTCGATGTCGAAATCATGATGGGCGTGTTTTACCGTCGACACTTTCCAGCCGCGCCGGACGAGTTCGGCCACCAGCTTTTCGGTCAATGTCGTCTTGCCGGAGTTCTTCCAGCCGGTGATGCCGAAGATACGTCTTTTCATGGCCCGATGCTCTGCAACAGATGCGCGGCCTGGGCAAGGTCGTCGGGAGTGTTGATGTTGAAGAACGGATCGATCTCGGCCCCGCCGGATTTCAGGATGGGAAATTCCACCTCGACAAAACCGTGCCGGTCGATGAACGCCGCAACGCGCCGGTTGTCTTCCTCGACGAGAAATTGTCGCAAGGCCTGATCTAACCCTAGCGGCCAGAGTGCAAAGGTCGGATGTCGTTTGCCGCCGGAACAGGCGACCGCGATAGAGCCCGGGCGTGCATAGGCTGCTGCGAGCAGCCGCTCGACCATGTCCCTGGGCAGGAAAGGCGTATCGCCGGCAGCCGTGACCAGCGCCTGGCAAGTCGTGTCGGAAGCCCATTCGAGACCGGTCAGGATCCCGGCAAGCGGCCCGGCATAACCTTTGACGGTATCGGCAAGCACCGGAAGCCCCGTCGCGGCAAACCGTGCTGGATCGCCATTGGCGCTAAGCGCAAGCGGTCCGACCTGTGGGCCAAGGCGCGAAACGACACGGTCGAGCAGAGTACCGTCGCCAAGCGCAAGCAGGGTCTTGTCGCCGCCGCCCATCCGGCTCGACCGGCCGCCGGCCAGAATGATCCCTGCGATATGTCGGCCCATCGTTTGCTGCCTAGACCCAATGACCAAAATCCAGTTTTCAAATCAGACGGTCGTCGACGGTCACGCCTATATGCCGTCCGGCGCCATGTCCGGTCCAGCGCTTTCGGCAGCCGTCTTTTGCCGGCCGACGATCCGTTCGCGGTAGAGTGCATAGAGGCCTGACGCGATGATGATCGTGGCACCGAGGATCATCGGCAGATCGGGGACATCGCCGAAGACTGTGAAGCCAAGCAGGATCGACCAGAGCAGGGCGGTGTAGCGGAACGGCGCGATGAAGGAGATATCGCCCACCCGCATGGCCGTGATGATGAACTGGTAGCCGATGAGCACAAGCACCGCCGCCAGCGCCAGGAACGCCGTGCTTTTTCCTGTCATGGGCGTCCAGCCGCCCATCGGCGAAAGCAGTGCCGCGCCCAGAACTGTCATGGCAAGCGCGGTAGCGGTCGACACCAGCAATGTCGGAATTGCCTGCCGTATCCGCTTGGTGGCGAGATCGCGCACCGCACAGCATGCGACGCTGGCCAGCGCCAGCAGAGAAAAGACGCTGAACCCTTCGAAGCCCGGCCGCACGATGATCAGCACGCCGGCAAAACCGACGGCAATAGCCAGCCAGCGCCGCCAGCCGACGCCCTCGTTGAACACAAGCGCGGCGCCCATCGTCACCGCCAGCGGCAGCGCCTGCAGCACGGCGGAGACATTGGCGATCGGAAGATCTGCCAGAGCAACCAGGAACGACACGGTGGCGCCGGCCTCGCTGGCGACGCGCAGCGCAACTGTCGGCTGCAGCATCGAACCTGGCCGGGCAAGCGCGCCGCGTTGCCACGCAAGCAGGCCAACGAAAAGCGAAGCGAAGGCGCCGCGGATCAGCATGACCTGCGCCATGTTCATCGATTCCGACGAGAATTTGGTGATAGCGTCGTTGAGGGTGAAGCCAGCCATGGCCACCATCATGAACAACGCGCCGCGCAGATTTAGCGAAAGAGGCAAGGCGATTACCGGGTGAGTCCTGCAGCAAGCGTCTAGCAGGCACCCGCAAAACAGCAACGTCAAAGGCTGGGCCACAGCCTTTCTGTGGCCCGTGACATCTGCCGCGCAAGAGCGGCAGGACTTATTTGGGCGTCAGTACCTCGGTGCCGTTGCCTTCCTTGCCGGCAATCGTCCACAGGCCATGCAGCGAGCCGTCTTCCTGCATTTTGTAGACGACAAGGCCAACCGCCTTGCCCATGACATAGCCGGCGGAGAAGGCATCGTCGTTCCGCATGCAGATACCGTCCGAGGACGAGCCGCCTGTCTCCCAATGGATCGTGCAGGTCGTCTCGCTGGTCAGCGTGATCGTCGCGTCGCCACCATAGGACGACCCATCGAAGTTGGTGCCGGCCACGGCATAGGTGCCGCCGATCGACTGGGCCGCCGCGGGTAGGGCCGCGAGGTTGAGCAATGCAAGAGAAAGAATGAGTTTGCGCATATCGTATTCCCCCACTGGGCGAAGAACCGCTCCAGAGCAGAGGCTAGGCCCGAATGGGCTTGCGGTAAATCCGGTGACCGTTTGCGGACAAGACCTTTTCTGGGTGTGATCCCGAAAAGGTGCCGTTCTAAAGGATGGGTTCGCAGGGCAAATCGATCACACTGCGGCTCGACGAAAATTTTTCGACGAGATCAAATTTGCTCGGCAAGATTCATCAAATTGGTCATTGTAGGCTTCTGATCTTGTCTGGGGAGGTGGTCCATGATGAATGCACGAGGCAATGCGGACAGGCTTGGCACAGGCAGCAGGCGGCACGTTTCGTCGGCTTTCCGGTTCTCTTCTGCACTGGCGGTTATCCTCATGGCGATAGCGCCTGCGTTCGCCGAGAACGACGCTTCGGCGTCGGCAGTCGAACGGATGTCCACGCCGGGTCACGAAGCGGATGAGCTCGCTCGCCGCGTCGGGAAATGGACCGTCGTCAACACGATCTGGCCAACGCCCGGCGTCCAGCCGATCGTGATGACCGGGCTGGTGGCCGAGCGCACGATGATCGGCCCCTTCATGCAGGAGGTGATGCGCCCGGCGCCCGGGTCGAAAGTCCCAGACTTCCAGCGGATAGCCTATTTGAGCTATGACCGGGTGGAGGGCCGCTGGAAGTATGTCTCCATGGACACCCGTTTCCCGGCAGGGATCATGCCCGCCTGGAGTTTTGGTGGCGGGGAGGACGGCAAGATTTCACTGCTGTTCGAGCCGCTTGGTTTTGTCGGGTTCGGCCCCGAGGTCGAAGGGCGGTTCACGGCCTCCGATTTCATCATTTCCAGGGACGGCGACAATCACGAAGTGGCCGAGCAGCATTTCCTCCAGGCCAATGGCAGCGGCAAGAAATGGCTTGCCGTACGATACGACTACACGCGTCAACAACCGTGACTCGCTAGCAAAAACAATAGGCTGCGAATAAGTTCTGACGTCGCCTGATGCTCACGGTCCCCTGAGGCTGCCGGCGATGGCTCCGACGAGCGGGTCGTATTTCGATTTCAGGGCTGGCGGGTAGTCGATCCAGACCGTGCGGATGACACCGTCTTTTCCGAACAGGCGGCGTTCGTAGAAGATGTTCCCGCCTTTGATGCCCGACAGCACCGCCCAGTCCTTGCCGGTCTTGCTGTAGGCGAGCTTGTAGCCAGGTTCCTTGCTGGCTCTCTCAGCGGAGACGAAGGCTGTCGGGGTGTCATCATCGATATTGAGGATACCTGAACAGATCAGGCTGGCGCCATCGGCAGTGAGCCATTGTTGTCCATCGCCATTGTCCGGCTCGGGCTGGCGAAGAGTGAAGATTTCATCCGGAAAGGTGCAGACGGTGCCGAAGCGCTTGTTCGTGTAGGTAGATGGCGCGGCGACTGCCATGGTCCCCGCCATCACTCCGAAAAACGTCAGGACTGCAAGAAACCGCTGCACGCCTTGCCTCGCGCCGATACCAAGGCGATTATTCTTGCACGAAATCGGCGAAAAATCAGCCGCCGGTGACGCTCATATGCCGCGACACCGACGGACGGTTGGTGCGGCGATCGATGATGAAGTCATGCCCTTTCGGCTTGCGGCCGATTGCTTCGTCGATGGCATCGGCGACCAGCTCGTTGCCTTCCGACGCACGCAGCGGCGCGCGCAGGTCGGCGGCATCTTCCTGGCCGAGGCACATGTAAAGGGTGCCGGTGCAGGTCAGCCGGACCCGGTTGCAGCTTTCGCAGAAATTATGCGTCATCGGCGTGATGAAGCCCAGCCGTCCGCCGGTCTCGGCGACTTGGACATAGCGGGCCGGGCCACCGGTCTTGTAGGGAATGTCGCTTAGCGTGAACTGGCGTTCGAGAGCCGCGCGCAGCAGCGACAGCGGCAAATACTGGTCGGTGCGGTCGGCGTCGATCTCGCCCATCGGCATGGTTTCGATGACCGTCAGATCCATGCCGCGGCCATGCGCCCAGCGCAGCATTTCCGGCAATTCGGCGTCATTGAAGTCCTTCAAGGCCACCGCATTGAGCTTTACCTTCAGCCCCGCCGCCTGCGCGGCGTCGATGCCGTCCATGACCTTGTCCAGATTGCCCCAGCGGGTGATCTGGCGGAATTTGTCGGCATCCAGCGTATCCAGCGAGACGTTAATGCGCTTGACGCCGCAGTCGGCGAGCTCGGCGGCAAAGCGTGAAAGCTGCGAGCCGTTGGTGGTCAGCGTCAGCTCTTCCAGCGCACTGCTCTCGAGATGCCGAGAAAGCTGACGCACCAGATGCATGATGTTCTTGCGTACCAGCGGTTCTCCGCCGGTGAGGCGGAGCTTGCGTACACCCTTTTCGATGAAGACCGCGCAGAGCCGGTCGAGCTCTTCCAGCGACAGCAGGTCCTTCTTGGGCAGGAACGTCATGTCCTCGGCCATGCAATAGGTGCAGCGAAAATCGCAACGGTCGGTGACCGACACGCGCAGGTAGGTGATCGTGCGACCGAAAGGATCGATCATATCCATGCTTATGCGCTTCCCGTGGCCGTGAACGGCTTCGTTATATATGGCTATGTGATACGAGCCAACTTGCCATTCAAGATAGAAGCTCGTGATCTTCGGTAACATTCCGGCGCCGACAGATTATGTCGGAAGTTTCGATGCGGCCTTTTCCCTCGACACGAAGCGGCGTAGGGAAGGGTGGTTCTCCGCAGGATCCACCACATGACAGCGCCGAAGGAACTCAGGGTCTCGAAGGATCGCAAGCTGCTTTCCGTGACCTTTCCAGGCCATCAGCCGTTCGAATTGCCGGCCGAGTTGCTGCGCGTCGCCTCGCCGTCGGCCGAGGTGCAGGGCCATTCGTCCGAACAGCGCGTCACCGTTCCCGGCAAGCGCAATGTAGCGATCCTGAAGATCGAGCCGGTCGGCAATTATGCCGTGCGCATCACCTTCGACGATTTCCACGACACCGGCATCTTCACCTGGAATTACCTGCATACGCTGGGTCATGAGAAGGATGCACGCTGGGCCGCCTATCTCGCCGAGTTGGAAGAGAAGGGGCTGAGTCGCGACCGCTGAATGGATCCTGCAGGACTCTCCGGTCAACGCAGGATCGCCAGTATCTCGCTGGTGTCGTAATAAAACGGCGTGCCTTCGATCAGCCGGTCATCCTCGAAGCGCAAGACTTCGGCAAACGGCTGTTTGATGGTTGCACCAGTGGCTCGCGATGTCAGCGAAAGCGTGCAGCTCATGAACACCATGTAATCGTTTTGGGCGGTTTGAAGGTTCTCCACCGCCACGTCGCTCCTGATTTCCCGCATCTTGCGGAAAAGGGCGCCAACGCCGTCGAGGCCGTTCCAGTCACCGGCATAGGGCAGGGACTGCGGCTCATGCACGACAATCTCGGCATGAAATGCGCTGGCAAGCACATCGAGGCTCTCCGACCCTGATTGCAGGAAACGCATTTCAACATTGAACATGTTTTCAATAAGTTCCATGGCGGAGCGTCGCCGGCCGAGCGGTTTATCCATTTTTCGGTCTCCGTATCCGTTGGCACGATCATGCAGGTAATGCGGTTTGCCCTTGTTTACGTTGCCTCGACACCCGTTTCCTGATGACCGACAAAAGGACATCGTGTCGTGAAAACGTCATGCGTCTGGGGTAGCGCCGGCAAAGGTTTGGAGACGAAAACATGTCCGTGATCACCACCATCGAACAACTCGAAGCGCTCTATGGCCTGCCTGGCGAGGCGTCGGTGATCAAGGAGCTCGACCGGCTGATTCCCGAATACGCAGCCTTCATCGAAGCTTCGCCGTTTGCTGCGCTCGCAACCTGCGGGCCTGAAGGGCTGGACTGCTCGCCGCGCGGCGACCTCGCCGGCTTCGTCCGCATCCACGATCCGAAAACGCTGATGATGCCCGACCGGCGCGGCAACAACCGTGCCGATTCGCTAACGAACATCCTTCGCGATCCGCGCGTCGCGCTCCTGTTCCTGGTGCCGGGTTCCGGCACGACGCTGCGCGTCAATGGCCGCGCCCACATCACCACCGATACCGGGCTCTGCGCCTCGTTCGCCGTCGAGGGCAAGCCGGCGCGCTCGGTGACGATCGTCGAGGTCGATGCGGTCTATTTCCAGTGCGCCCGCGCCATCCACCGGTCGGAACTGTGGAATCCGGCAAGGCATGTCGACCCGAAATCGCTGCCGACCCCCGGCCAAATCCTGGAAATCACCAGCCGCAAGAACATCGACGGCGAGGTCTACGACAAGGAATGGCCGGAGCGCGCGAAAAAATCGATGTGGTGAAGAAATTTGGTGGTGAGGGAATTTGGTGGTGAAGCCGTCAGGCGGTCTTCAACACCTCGGCAACCTTGCGCATCTGTTCGCCGATCATGTCGCATTGTTCCGGCGTCGACTGGCTCATCGCCTTTTCGATCAGCGTCATGTGGACCTTCAGCGCCTTCATCAGCAGTGCCTCGCCGGCCTCGGTCAACGTCAGCCGCAGCACGCGCTTGTCCTTCTCGTCGCCCTCGCGGCGCAGCAGGCCGCGGGTCTCCAACTGCGGCAAAAGCATGGTGATGTTGGAGCGGCCGACCAGCAGGCGGCGAGCGAGGTCGTGCTGCGACATGCCTGGATGGCGGTAGAGGTTCATCAGCACGTCGAGCTGCGCCGGCTTCAGGTCGAGCGGCGCCAGCTTCACCGCCAGGGTGCGTTCCACCACGTGGCAGGCACGCGCCACCGCGACCCAGTTGCGAAAACGCGGGTTGTCCCAGGGCAGGTCTTGCTTAATGTTCATGTTTGAACTATTATGTTCATGCTTGAACCAATGGATGGATCGCCACTATGGCATCATTTGGACTGAAGGTCATCCGCGGCACGTTCGGCGTGGCCGAGCATGTGGCGCCGCGACTCACCGGGCGTGCCGCATTCGAGCTGTTCTGCCGCACGCCGCACGAAAAGAGCTTGAGCCAAGGTGAGCGCCGCGCAATCGATCGCGCCGCCGATTTCATGACCCAAGCGCGCCATCACCGGCTAAAGACCAGAACCGGCTGCGTCATGGTGCATGAATTCCGGCCCGAGCCGGGCAGGGCAACTGCCGGCACCGTGCTCGTCATCCATGGTTGGCGTTCGCGCACCGAATACATGCGCACATTGATCGAAGCCTATCGCGATGCCGGCTACAAGGTGGTCTCGCTCGACCTGCCGGGCCACGGCCAGTCGCAGGGCCGCCGGCTTACCCTGGTCAGTGCGGTCGATGCGACACGGGTTGCCGGCGAATGGTTCGGGCCGTTTGCCGCCATCGTCGGCCATTCCTTTGGTGGTGCCGTTGCCGCCAATGCCGTCGCTGGTTCGATCAGGAACATCCCGCGATTGGCGGCCGGGCGACTGGTGCTTATCGCCGCGCCGAGCTCCCTGCCAGCGATCTTTGCTGATTTCAGCCGCATGCTGAATGTCGGCTCGCGCTCGCAGGTCGCCATGGCCGACCGGGTCGAGCGCATCGCCGGCCGGCCGTTGCACGAGTTCACCGGCGACCGCCAA
The DNA here is from genome assembly GCF_040318915.1 of Mesorhizobium sp. M0991. Lineage (NCBI taxonomy): Bacteria > Pseudomonadati > Pseudomonadota > Alphaproteobacteria > Hyphomicrobiales > Phyllobacteriaceae > Mesorhizobium > Mesorhizobium sp. M0991. The sequence goes on along the minus strand of NZ_JAMYNE010000017.1, from coordinate 70,144 downwards.
CTGGCAAGCACGCCGCTGCCGACGCTGGTGATCCACGCGCCGGACGACCGCGAAGTGTCCGCCGATCATGCAAGGCTCTATGCGCGCGCGGGAGACCATGTGCGGCTGTACTGGGCCGACGGGCTCGGCCACCGCCGCATTCTCGCCGACAAGGGTGTGGTGGAGCGTGCCGTTGGCTTCGTTGCGGGCAGGCTGGAGCCGTCTCTGTAGTGATCTGAATGTCTGTTCTTGTCTGCCGGGGATCGTCACGCCGCCCCGGTGCCGGCCATCGCTATCCAAGCCGCCATTGCCCCGGCCACCGTCTCCAGAAGAGCCGAGCGCGACGCGCCGTCGCGCGCCTGGATCGACATGCCGTGCTGCACGGTCGCATAGAAGGTCGCGGCCGTGCCGCAGTCGAAATCGGCCGGCAACTCCCCCTCGGCCACGCCACGCTCGAGCCGTCTCAGCAAGGCTTCGCGGTTTTCGGCGCGGCGACGGCGAAGATCATCGCAGATGGCACCACAGCTTGAATCCTGGTGCAAAGCGCCGAGCGCGATCAGGCAGCCTTGCGGGCGACCGGTCTGCGAATACGCCTTGGCTGTCTGCCGCAGGAACCACTCGATCGCCTGGCGCGCAGTCGGCGCCTTTTCCAGCGCGGACCAGATCTCGGTTCCCTCGACCCGCGTGTAAAGCTCGGTTGCCTCGAGAAACAGCGCTTCCTTGCTGCCGAAGGCGGCATAGAGGCTGGGTGAGTTGATGCCCATTGCAGCGGTCAGGTCGCTTATCGACGCGCCCTCATAACCCTTGGCCCAAAACACTTCCATCGCACGCCGCAAGGCGGCGGCTCGATCGAAGGTGCGGGGGCGGCCTCGTTCCGGCATGGCATCCCTTCTGTATTGATCGATACATAATTCAGTTGACGTGGTTCAGCAAGGCTGACAGATATTTATGTATCAATCACTACAAAATGGAGAAGCAAATGTCATCCAGAGGCTTGAACGGCAAGGCCGCCCTGGTCACCGGCGGCAGCCGCGGCATTGGTGCGGCGATCGCAAGAAGGCTCGCGGCCGACGGCGCAGGCGTGGCGATCACCTATGTTAATGGCGAGGAAGGGGCGCGTGCGGTGGTCAGGGAAATCGAGGCGGCCGGCGGCCGGGCCTTTGCCATCAAGGCCGACAATCGCGATGCTGGGGCGATCGAGGCGGCAGTCGATGAGGCAGCAAAAGCCTTCGGACGGCTCGACATCCTGGTCAATAGCGCCGGCGTCTGGCGCGCTGCGCCGATCGATGTCCTGTCGCTTGCCGATTTCGATGAGACAATGGAGGTCGCCGCCAAGGCGGCGGCAGCGCATATGGGCGAGGGTGGCCGGATCATCTCGATCGGCAGCAATCTGGCCGAGCGTGCCACCGACGCCGGCCTGAGCGCCTATTCGGCCAGCAAGGCTGCCTTGGTTGGCCTGACCAAGGCCTTTGCACGCGATCTCGGTCCGCGCGGCATCACCGCCAATGTCGTCCATCCGGGGTCGACGGATACCGACATGAATCCGGCAACCGGCCCGCACGCCGAGCATCAGCGCCAGAAGATGGCGATGCCTCGCTTCGGCACGGCCGACGAGATCGCCGGCATGGTCGCTTGGCTTGCCGGTCCCGAAGGGCGCTTCGTGACAGGCGCGGCATTAACCATCGACGGCGGCGCCAACGCTTGAGGCTTGGCTCACGGGCACTACCATTGGTCGGGGGCGATGGCGGATTGGCTTGACCCGTCACGATGTTGTGAAACCGTTCTGCAACAGACGTTCCGAAATTTATGGAAGCTTAACGAAATCAGTATGAATCAGTGTAGTCACGCCTTACATCCGCCATGCGGTGGGCGAGACCGTGAAAGCGGTGCGGAACGGGATCCGGTTCAACCGGAGCGGGTGATCCATGAAACTCCTTGGAAATAAAGCAACCGTGCTGCCGTTTGCGGTGGCCGCGGCAATGCTGGCCTTCGGGGCGCCGAAGGCTGAAGCGCAGGGGTTCTTCGATATGCTTTTCGGCGGCGGCGTCAAACACGCACCGCCGAAAGGTAACTTTCCGCCGCCACCGTCAAAATACAAGCCGAAGCCCAAGGCGCCGGCCGCTTCCGGTGGTGGGGGCGGTGGTGGTGCGCAAATCAGCAGCCCGTCCTATTATACCTACAAGAGCGATCCGCTGGTGCGCGTCGATTTTTCGGCACTGTCGGCAACGCCTGAACCGGCAACGCCTCAGGATGCTGCATTCGAGCCGGCGGCCACCGGGGCTGCATTCCGCGAAGCCATTGCCGGGCTCGACGGCTATGACCTCTACGCCGAGAAGGACATCGCCAAGGCGCTGATCGCCTATTACTCGGCCAATCCGGATTTCATCTGGGTGACGGGAACCAGTCCCGGCAGCCGCGCCCAGGATGCGGTGCGGGTGCTGGGCGAGGCCGCGAGCTACGGCCTGACGCCCGCCGACTACACCGTCGAAGTTCCGGCAGCAGGCGCATCGGCGGGCAATGCCGATGAACGCCTGAAAGAGCTGGTCCGCTTCGAGATGGCGCTGTCGGCGCGTGTCCTGCGCTACGCCCGTGACGCACAAAGCGGCCGCGTCGATCCCAACCGCATGACCGGCTACTACGATTTTCCGCCGAAGCCGCTCGACATGGAAGGGGTGCTGAAGACACTGGCCCATACCCAGCAAGTGCGCACCTACCTCGAATCGCGGCATCCACAGAACGCCGAGTATCAGGCGCTGCGCGTCGAACTGGAAGCGCTCCAGGCCAGCGCCGAAGACGAAATCACCATCGATCCCAATCTGCTGTTGAAACCGGGGCAGACCAGCCCCGAGCTGCCGAAGCTTTTGACAAAGATCGCGCGCAATCTCGATGACGAGATGGGCGGCGCCTATGGCGAGGTCCTGGCGAGGCTCGCCACCAGCCAGGTCTACGATCCGGAGCTGGTGCCGGTGATCAAGGCGGTGCAGAAACGGGCCGGCATGAAAGGCGACGGCGTCATCGGCCCGCGTACCGTCGCATCGTTGACCGGAACGTCCAAGGCCGACAAAATTCAGAAGGTTCGGGTTGCGCTCGAAGAGTTGCGCTGGCTGCCTTCCGACCTCGGCAGCCCGCGCGTCTTCATCAACCAGCCGGCTTTCACCGCGAGCTATATCGACGACGGCGAGGAGAAGCTGAAGACCCGCGCCGTCGTTGGCAGGCCCACCAACCAGACTGCTTTCTTCTATGACCAGATCGAGCAGGTCGATTTCCATCCCTATTGGGGCGTGCCGCAGTCGATCCTGGTCAACGAGATGTTGCCGCGGCTGCGCCGGGATCCTGGCTACCTCGACCGCGCCGGCTATGAGGTGGTCAATGCCCGCGGCAAGCGCATTCCCTCCTCCTCGGTCAATTGGGGCGCCTACGGCGCAAAGATACCTTACGGCGTGCGCCAGCTGCCGAGCGAGGCCAATGCGCTGGGCGAGCTGAAGATACTGTTCCCCAACAAGCATGCAATCTACATGCACGATACGCCGCAGAAGTCGTTTTTCCAGCGCGACGTGCGCGCGCTCAGCCATGGCTGCGTTCGCTTGCAGGATCCGCGCGGCATGGCGGCTGCCGTTCTCGGCACCTCGGTCGACTACATCGAGGACAGACTGAAACACGGACATTCGACCGAAGACGTGACACGCAAGATCCCGGTCTATGTCGCCTATTTCACCGCATGGCCGGACCTGTCCGGCACCGTCGAATATTTCAACGACGTCTACGGCCGCGACACACGGCTGCAGCAGGCGCTCGACAGCACCGAAGCGGTGCGTTCGCCGGCTAGCTGAGATACGGTTCTAGCGCTGAAACAGCGGACGCCGGAAGCCGGCGTCGCGCCCGGCGATCAGCCAATAGACTAGGCCGGCAACAATGCCTGCCGCGGCAATGATACCGATATCGGCCCAACGCTCCGGGTTCGTGTCGTCTGGTACACTGGGCCAGATCAAGGCGAAGCCGCCAACCGCGGCCGCGGCGCCGAAGATCATATGCAGCCAAAAACTGCGCAGCGAGAAAAACTCGGCAATCAGTGCGAAGATCAGTGTCTGCAGGGCGGTCAGCACGATCGTCAGAAAATAGATGAACATACCAAGCGGCGGCACCAGAAGCACCGCGACGGGCGTGACACCCATGACGTCGAAATAGTTCGGCGCATTTGGCAGCGAGCTCAGCCCGCCATAGATCGCCGCCACCGCGATCAAGCCCACCAATACCGCAACGAAATAACCGGCGAGCATCATCAGAACGCGCTTCAATAGGTGCTTCGCCGTCGCCATGCCCACCCCCGCGCGCAATGATAGCACCCAGTCAGCCATCAAAGTCATATCTACGCAAGGGTGTGCCGAAGGCCGGGGGCCTTCGAGGCGCGCCACTCTTTAGAATCTGGACCGTTGGCGGACAGCTTCATTTCGGCGCGGTTGTCACCGGATCATAGGTGATTTCGACTTTGGCCTTGTCGTTCGTGTAATAAATGACGGTGTAGGCGCCGCTGTCCCAATCGATTTCCTTGATGTAGCGGAAGTCGTCGCGCTGCTCGACTTTAGCAATGATTTCCGACAGCTTCTTGGCATTCTGCGGCGGCACCGGATTTTCGTCCGCGGCAAAGGCCGATCCGCCGACAAGCAGCACGGCGGCCGCCAAAACAAGTCTGGACATGGCTTTCCCTCACATCTCGATCAGTAGAAACTCGTTTCCATGCAGGTTTGTTCCGGGATCGCGGAGCGTTGCGCTACAGGGAGACGTCGTCCGTACCTGATTTATGGCCGCCGAAAGAACACGGCGACTGCTTAAAATCATGATGCGTCGTCTCAACATCGCGGCCATAATAGTGCCGGTGGTCATTCGGGGGTCTACATGCAAACGCGTCATGCCATCATATTTGTACTTTTCACACTTTCCATCCTGGCCATTTCGATGCCTGTGCAGAAAGCCGCAGCGCTGGAACCTGAGCGCTATACAGTCTATTGCGCCGACGACCGTATCGAGGTTTCGTTCTGGGATATCGAGCAGATGAAGGTGCGGGCCGGCTCCAACGTTTGCCAGTTCCAGAGCTATACGAGCTACAGCAGCGCTTTGAATTTTGCCCAAAAGAATTTTGGCGGCGAGGGGGCTACCTGCAGCTGCTAGCCGCTCTGGCTTGGCTTGAATTGATTCAGGAAAGCAGATGGTGGGCGATGCAGGGATTGAACCTGCGACCCCACCCGTGTGAAGGGTGTGCTCTCCCGCTGAGCTAATCGCCCGCTCGTTGCCCGAAGGCCAAGCGCGCCGCGATATAAGGGAGGCCGGCCTGCGAAGTCAACCACTTGTCGGTCGGCATCTGCGGTCCGCCTGATGCCCGGCTTCAGCCTTCTGCCGAGGCCATCAGTCCTTGTACCAGGTCGAGCGTCAGAGAATCGAAATGCGAGATTACCGCCGACGGTTCGAACTCTCGCACATGGCGGTCGGTGTAGCCGAAATCGACTGCCACCACCGGAATCCCGGCGGCTTTCGCCGTGTCGATGTCGGTCTGCGAATCACCGACCATCAGTGCACGGTGCGGGTCGCCGCCGGCGCGCGCGATGGTCTGCGTGAGATGGCGCGGGTCGGGCTTGCGGAACGGAAAACTGTCCTGACCGCAGATCGCCGCGAAATGCCTGGTCAGGCCGAGCGCCTCGATCAATGCCACCGAATTGGCCTCGTATTTATTGGTGCAGATGGCCAGCAGGTAACCGGCTGCCTCGAACCGTGCGATCGCCTCGGGGACGCCGGGGTAGGGGCGCGATTTGCCGGGGATGTTGACGGTGTAATGGTCCAGAAACAGCTTGAGCAGGCGGTCGTGCTCCTCCACTGCCAGCGACCTATGCTGCGCTGCGTGAGCGCGCTCGATCATCACCCGGCCGCCATGGCCGACGAAGCGCTTGAAGCCGGCTTCGTCGACGGCCGCGAGCTGGCTGGCGGCAAGGCTGTGGTTGAGACTGTCGAGCAGGTCCGGCGCCGTGTCGATCAGCGTCCCGTCGAGGTCGAACACGATGATCGGTCGGGTCATGGCCTGTCCTGTGACGATTTGATTGCCGGCAGGCGATAGCCGCTGCGGCCCGTTCAGGCAAGCCGGCTTATCCACCGCGGGCAAGGTCCTTTGACCAGCCCGGCAAAAATGCTACGAGCGCCAAAACAAATCTTGGGACCCGGCATGGATGCGAGGCAATTGAAGGTTGAGGCCGCGTGGGCAGCGCTTGCCCATGTCACGGATGGCATGCGGCTCGGTATCGGCACCGGCACGACAGCGGACGAGTTCGTGCGGCTGCTCGCCGACAAGGTCGCCACTGGCCTGACGGTCATCGGCGTGCCGACCTCGGAGCGCACCGCCGTCCTTTGCAACGAGCTTGGTGTGCCTCTGTCGACCCTCGAGGAAACGCCCGAGCTCGACCTCACCATCGACGGCGCCGACGAGATCGATCCGGCGCTGACGTTGGTCAAGGGCGGCGGCGGCGCGCTACTGCGCGAAAAGATCGTCGCGGCGGCCTCCGCCCGCATGATCGTCATCGCCGACAGCTCCAAGATGGTCGAGATGATCGGCCGTTTTCCGCTGCCCATCGAAGTCAACCGGTTTGGCCTGCGCGCCACCGAAATTGCGGTCGGCGCGGCGGCTGCAAACCTTGGCCTTTCCGGCCCTGTTACATTGAGGATGACGGGGAGCCAGCCATTTGTTACAGACGGCGGCCATTTTATCCTCGATGCATCTTTTGGCCGCATTCCGGATACAAGAGCGCTTTCGAATGCTCTCCACGCCATTCCGGGCGTGGTCGAGCATGGTCTTTTCATCGGGCTGGCATCAACGGCCATCATAGCCGGCGGCGACGGCATCCAAACCGTCCATGCCGCCCGAAAATCAGGGAGTTTTACCGATCATGATGTTGCATAACCGGGTTGGCCGCTTTTTTGCTATTCTGGCGGCCTCGGCCGTTTTCGCGTTTTCGTCGCCTGCGTCTTCGCAGGACGTCACCGATGCGCATTTGAAGGCGGCGCGCGCCGCCGTCGCGGCGATCCATGCGACGGATACGTTCGACAGCATCCTGCCGCAAGCGGCCGCGGCACTGGAGCAGCAGCTGATCCAGAAGAACCCGGACATGCAGGAACTGATCGCCAAGACGATCAACGAGAAGGCGATGGCCTTGGCATCGCGCCGCGCCGACCTGGAAAAGGAAGCGGCGCTCGCCTATGCAAAGGTGTTCTCGGAAAAGGAACTCAATGAAATCGCCGCCTTCTACAATTCCGATTCCGGCAAGAAACTGCTCGACAACGGCCCGATCGTGACACGCGAACTGGTGAAGGCTGCCGAGATCTGGCAGAACGGCCTGGCTCGCGATCTCGCCCAGCAGGTCGGCGAGACCCTGGGTGCAGCGGCGAATGCCAAGGCGCCGGCTGCACCTGCCGACGGTACCGCTCCGGCCGATGGCGCAGCTCCCGCGGACGCTACACCGAATTGATCGCGGACTTCCGAGCCGCCTGACCGCCACTGGACCAGAAAGCCCGGCAAGTCCGGGCTTTTCTTTTGATAGTCGGCAGCCTACCTGTCTCGGTGTTTGAGGGGCAAGGAGTTCAGCCATGGCCGGTTACGACTACGATCTTTTCGTCATCGGCGGCGGCTCCGGCGGGGTGAGGGCGGCGCGCGTCGCGGCCGCACTCGGCAAGCGTGTCGGCATTGCCGAGGAATACCGCTATGGCGGCACCTGCGTGATCCGCGGATGCGTGCCGAAGAAGCTATATGTCTACGCCTCGCAATTCCCCGAGCATTTCGCCGACGCCGCCGGCTATGGCTGGACGGTGCCTGAGGCGCGTTTCGACTGGCAAAAGCTGGTCGCCAACAAGGACCGGGAAATCAGCCGGCTGGAGGCCATCTACAAGAAGAACGTGCAGGGCGCCGGCGGCGAGGTCTTTCATTCGCGCGCCACCCTGGTCGATCCGCATGTGGTGCATCTTCTCGGTGAGGATCGCACCGTTACCGCCGACCAAATCCTGATCGCTACCGGCGGGCGCCCGGCGCCGCATCCGGCATTGCCCGGCCATGAGCACTGCATCTTTTCCAACGAAGCCTTCGATCTAAAGGAGTTGCCGAAGGCAATCATGATCGAGGGCGGCGGCTATATCGCCGTCGAATTCGCCAATATCTTTCACGGCCTTGGCGTCGACACCACGCTGGTCTACCGCGGCAAGGAGATCCTCAGCCGCTTCGACATGGACCTCAGACGCTTGCTGCACGACACGATGGAAAAGAAGGGGATAAAAATCCTCTGCCACGCCGTGTCCGAGTGGGTCAGGAAGCGCCCTGACGGCCGGCTCGACGCCCTTGTCACCGGCGGCACGGTGCTGACGGTCGACCAGGTCATGCTCGCCATCGGCCGCGTTCCCAATACCGAGAACATGGGCCTGGAAGGCGTCGGCATCGAGATGACCAAAACCGGGGCAATCCACGTCGACGAATACTCCCGCACGAACATCGACAACATCTGGGCGATCGGTGACGTCACCCACCGCGTGCAATTGACGCCGGTGGCAATCCACGAGGCGATGTGCTTCGTCGAGACCGCCTTCAAGGACAATCCGACGGCGCCCGACCATGACACGATCGCTACCGCAGTCTTTTCGCAGCCCGAGATCGGCACGGTCGGCCTGTCGGAGGATGAGGCGGCAAAACGCTTCTCGGATCTCGAAATCTACCGCGCCACCTTCCGGCCGATGCGGCACACACTTTCCGGCCGCGATGAAAAGATGCTGATGAAGCTGGTCGTCGACGGCGCCTCGAAAAAGGTCCTCGGCGCCCACATCCTCGGGCCGGATGCCGGCGAAATGGCGCAGCTTCTCGGCATACCGCTGAAGGCGGGGCTGACCAAGGATGATTTCGATCGTACCATGGCGGTGCATCCGACCGCGGCGGAAGAACTCGTCACCATGTACAAGCCGACTTACCGGGTGAGAGATGGTGAGCGCGTCTGACGCGACGAGAATCCATCGCGGCAACGAGATTGCCGCGATGGAGGTGCGTGAGTTTTTTACAGCAGCGTTCCGCGCAGGATTACCAGCGCAACCGAAAAATAAATCACCAGCCCGGTGACGTCGACCAGCGTGGCGACGAACGGAGCCGATGCGCTGGCCGGGTCGAAGCCGATGCGCTTCAGGGCGAACGGCAGCATCGATCCAGACAGCGAGCCGAAGGTGACGATGCCAACCAGCGTGGCGCCGATCGTCATTGCGATCAGCGGCCAATGGGGGCCGTAGTCGTAGAAGCCGAGATACTGCCAGAGCGCGATGCGGCAGACGCCGACCACGCCAAGGATCGAGCCAAGCACCAGGCCGGTGGGCAGCTCGCGCAATGCAACCCGCCACCAGTCGCCGAGGCCGATTTCGCGCAGCGCCAGCGCCCGGATGACGAGCGAGGTCGCCTGCGAGCCGGAATTGCCGCCGGAGCTCATGATCAATGGAATGAACAGGGTCAGCACGATCGCCTTTTCCAGCTCGCCCTCGTAGCTCTGCATCGCGTTGGCGGTCAGCATCTCGCTGATAAACAGCGCGCACAGCCAGCCGGCGCGTTTCTGGATCATCGCCAGAAAGCCCATCTTCATATAGGGCTCGTCGAGAGCCTCCATGCCGCCGAAACGATGCACGTCCTCGGTCGTTTCCGAGATCATCGTGTCGATGATGTCGTCGATGGTGACGATGCCGAGGAGCTTGCCGTTGTCCACGACCGGAACGGCGAGCAGATCATATTTCGAGATCAATTGAGCAACCTTTTCACTATCGGTCAGCGGTGAAACGGTGATAGGCGCACGATCCGGCGCTATTGCCATGATCAGCTCGTCGGGCTCGCCAGCGATCAGTCGACGCAGGCTGGTCGAGCGCAACAGGACATGCGTTTGTGGATCGACGATGTAGATCGCGTAGACGGTTTCGCGCGTCCGCTCCACCTTGCGGATATAATCCAGCGTGCGGGCCACGCTCCAGTCCGGCGGCACGCTGACATATTCGGTCGTCATGAGCGAGGCGGCGCTGCCCTCGGGATAGCCGAGAATGGCAAGCAGCGTCGCGCGCAGCGGTGGCGCTAGGCCACCAAGCAGTTCGGAACGAGCCGGCTCGTTCAGATCGCGCAGTATGTCGGCGGCGCGGTCGACCGACATGGCGGCAAGCAGTCTGCCTGCCTTGATGCGGGGCAGCGCCTCGACCAGTTCGGATGCGCCGTTGAGCTTCGGCTGGTCGAAGATCTCGACCAGCCGCTCGAACGGCACTTCGCAAAGCAGCTCCGATGCCGTCTCACGGGGCTCCTGGTTCAAGGCCTCGACGATATCGGCGATGTGTTCGTTGGCAAGTACGCGGGCGATCGCGATAGCGTCGCCGCCCGCAACGGGGGAAAACTCGTTCATGGCTCACTCCTTGCCGTCCGGCAGGACGTGAGCCGGCCAGGTCACGTCAAGCTGACGGCGGTTGCGTTCGACTGTGACTGTCGCCAGGCATGGCGCGGTGACCTTTCTGCTCGCGGGTTCGGGTAGGGATCTCTGCGAGCCGGCGCAACTTAGGAGCGCGCCTTGCCGAGTCAATCGCGAGAGCGGGTTAAAACGGCGGCAGACCGATTGGATCGCGAGACTGTGATCGGGCTAGGTGGCAGGCTGGCCGGCAACGACAGTGGCGTCGCGGCTATCTCTGCTTCAGCCGGCGGGGAAAGCGCAGCCACTTGTCCTCGGCCGGCCGCGTCGGCTGCGTGAGGATGGTGGTGAGCTCGACTGGCAAGCTCGGAACCAGCGGCTTCTTGGTGGCGACGCCGTCGGCGATCGCAACCACGCTGTGGTAGAATTCGGTGCCCGCGAGCGATCTCGGCGGCGTCGCCTCATGCATGATCGAGATCACAGTTGCATCAGGGCAATTGTCCTTGATCGCCTGGTGGAAGGCGATCCGTCCATCGGGGTCGAGCGCGCCAGTGGCTTCATCGAGGAACAGCAATCCCGGCTGCTGCAGCACGATGCGGGCGACAACCAGCTTCTGTTTCTGCCCACCCGAGAGAACCTGATCCCAGATCTTTCCTTCACGTCTCTCATCGGCCAAATGCTCGATGAAATCGCCGAGGCCGGCCTTGTGCAGGGCGGATGCGACCTGCGCGTCGGCGAAATCGTGCTCGGAACCGGGCAGGCAGACCAGTTGCTTCAGTGAAACCTGCTGCAGCTTCACCTCCTGGGCGGCGTAGAAACTCCTGACCCCTTCCGGGAAGACAATCGTACCGCGCCCGTAAGGCCACAGGCCGTTGATCGCCTTGATCAGCGAGGTCTTGCCGCAACCGGATTCGCCCTTGAGGAACGTCCATTCGCCACGCCGGAAGCGCAAATTCGCGGCACTCAGGAAGGGCGTTGCGTCCTCGCCCTGATGCGCCAGTTCGAGCTTCTGGATGGTCAGGCCGAAGACCGGGTTCTGACGATCGTAGCGGAAGTCGGACCGGCCGGTCAGGCTGTAGAATTCCTGCGGATGCTGGACGTTTTCGATCGCCTGCGCCAATTCGACGACGCGCTGGCTGTTGGCGCGCAAGGTGGCGATCTCCGGCATCACATGGATGAACCACGAACAGTTGCTGATCAGCTTATTGACCTGCTCGGAGGCCGTTAAATAACCCTTGAGGTCGAGACCGTTGTGGATGAAGGGTACTAGCCCAGGCCCGTAAGCGACAATGCGGGCGCCGATGAAATTATAGATCAGCTCGAACGAGGCGTAGCCGGTATTGACGATGTTCAGTCTGGCCCAGGTACGGTCAATGTCGACATAACGCTGGCTGTGCACAGTCTTCTGCACATTCTCGCCTTGCGATGCGGCGACATGAAAACTGCGGCGCAGGAACGTGATCAACTCGCTGCGGTAATTGCCTTCGGCCTGCTGCATTCTGACGTTTAGCCACTCCAGCATTCGGCCGAGTTTCACCGCGATCCAGGTGTTGAACGGCACATAGACAGCGATTGCCAGGAGAGCAAGGACGGCGCTGCCGTAGCTGCCGAGAAACTCCAGCCCTTTCACCTCGACAGAGTTTTTCAGCAATTCGCCGCCGAGAAAGTAGAACGATGTGAAGACGCTTAGCACACCCATAGCAAGCCCGATGGCCCCGCCGGTCATGGCCTTGATGGATTCCTGCACGCGCTGGTCGATGTTGTCGGGGGCTGCGTGGCCGGAAGAACCATGCTGGGCATGGAAATGCGTATGGTTGGTGTCGAGCAGCGCCTCGTTGAAGCGGCTGTCCACCCAGCCACGCCATTTGCGATGCAATGTCTTGGAAACAAGGTTGCGAATGCCAGCAATACCCACGTCCTTGAGCACGACCAGCAGCACGAGCAAACCGGCGTTGGTCAGTATTGTCTTAAGTGGCGTGGTATTCGCGGCATCGTGGAAAAAAGCGATCGAAGTCTGCAGCTCTGCCAAGGCCACAGTAAACCAGACGTCGGCCTTGCTGGACAGCGCGGTGACCAGCGCGATCACCAGCGTCAGCGTCCAGGCTTCCTTCCAACGGTCCGAGAACCAGTAGGCCCGCATCAGCCCCCAGAAGCTGCGCATCGACGATACGGGCGTCAGGGGCGACTGCCTTGCGGCACCGCGGAGCCATTTTTCCGATATTGAATGTCGCGTTGGTCTATCGACCCGAATCACTATCCCGCCCAAACGATTTTTCTTTTGTTACGGACAGTAACACCAATTGATCATTTTCCATTAGCTTTTCTCCGGCCGCAGGTGGCTTAGCTCGCGGGCCGTTGCAGTGGAGCAACAGAATGAATGATCGCGGCGTTAGGCTGTTACGTTTCGAGGGGTGGAATACCAACGCCATTTCAAGTAGTTACTTGCCTGCGCCGGAGCAAGTAGAGACCTTCCCCTAGGGAAGGTCTTCACACAGCTTTGTGAACATAGAAGCGCCGCCCAGCGGTCGATCTTCACAGCCTGAACCGATCTTCAGTCCGCCTTTACGGTCAGGTCCGACCTCGTCGGCGGCCAGAACGTGACCGTATGATTCGTGGTTGAAGCCGCCTTGTCAGGACCCCGTAATCGGCCAAGCACTGACTTTGCCGTTACAGTCAGGATGCAGACCAACATCGATCAGACCGTACTTTTTTAGAGCGCGCGCAAACTGCGTTTGACAAAGATGCGCTTCGGATCGAACCTGCCGGACGCATCCAGGTTTGAACCGGGGGGAAGTTCTTCATGCTTGCACGGACATTGTTTGTGGCGATGCTCGCAACGTTCGCCTGGCTGCCGCAAACATATGCCGGCAGCCAGACCGTTCCCGCAAACGCCGAGGGACAGATCGAGTTCAACACGCCGTCCGGCAATATTGGCTGCATCTACACGCCGAAGGGCGGCACCAGCACTTACGAGCCGCAGGATGGCGGACCGGAACTGAGCTGTTCGCGCGTCGAGCCCAGCTACGTCACCATCATCCTCGGCCCGAAAGGCCCGGCGACGCTGATCAAGAATCCGGGCGAGCAAGGCTGCTGCGGCGACGTCACCAAGCTGGCGTACGGCAATAGCTGGAGCAAGGGGCCGTTTTTCTGCCAGTCATCCACCAAGGGATTGACCTGCACCGGCAAGCATGGCCATGGCTTTTTCGTCAGCAAGGCCAAGGTGACGGTGCAATAGTCCGGCTCAGTTGGCCGTTTCCAGTTCGCCGCGTGCCTTGGCCGCGGCGACCTGGCGGAGTGCATCGGCAAGCGTATCGGCGTCCTGGGCGCCCATCACCGCATATTTGCCTTCAAGCAGAAAGCACGGCACGCCCGATATGCCCATGCGCGAAGCGGTGGCGATTTCGGTGCGCACCGCCTCGACATCCGCGTCGGTCGGCAGAAGCGTTTCGACCACGGAGGCATCCATGCCGGCCTCGCGGGCCGCTTCGATCAGCACGGCATGATCGCCGAGATTGGCGCCTTCCTCGAAATTCAGCTGGAACAGCCGGCGCACCAGCCGGTTCTGAACCGCCTCGCCGGCCGTCCCGGCCCAGCGAATGAGACGGTGCGCATCCAGCGTATTGGGCGCGACCTTGATGGCGTCGAAGGCGAAGGAAATCCCTTCAGCCTCGCCCAACGGCTCGATCCGGCCATGGATTTCGCGGATGCGTTGCTCGCTGCCGAATTTCGCCACCATGTAGTCGCGGCGGTTCTTGCCTTCGGGCGGAATCGTCGGGTCGAGCTGGAAGGGCCGCCAGCGTATGTGAACGTCGATGTCGACGGCGGCAATCGCCTTGTCGAGCCGTTTCTGGCCGATAAAGCACCAGGGGCACACCACGTCGGAGACCACATCGACGGTAATCGAGTTCTCGTCGTTCATCTTGATCTCCTGTTCTGAAGAGGTCACTTCGGTTTGCGCCACCAGGTCGGCAACTGATAACCGTATATGGGCGTCTTTTGCGGATGTTCCAGATAGTTCCAATAGGCAAGCCATTGCCGGTTGTTGTGCTGCGTCGGCACCATGTAATTGCCTGAGATCAGCAGCCGGTCGAGAACCCGGACAGCAGCGACATAGTCCTCCTTCGAGCGAGCTCTCAACATCGCCTCGATCGCCGCGTCCACTGCGGGGTCGGCGACACCCGCTAGGTTGAACGAGCCTTCCTTTTTTGCTGTCGACGACCCCCACCGCGCGCGTTGCTCGATACCGGGAGACAGCGAGCTGGCGCTAGAACCGATCAGCACGTCGAAATCGAGGCGCTGCTTGCGCGACTGGATCTGGTCGCCTTCGAGACTGCGGATGCTGACGCCAATTCCGAGCTTCGCCAGCGCGCGCTGGTAAATGGCGGCAAGACGCTCCTCGTCCTGTGAGGCGGTCAATATTTCGAAACCGAACGGCTTACTCTCGGGATCGAGCATCACACCGTCCTGCACGGTATAGCCTGCACTTTTCAATATCGCGAATGCCGCCTTCCGCACCGTGCGGTCCTGGCCGGAGCCGTCGGTGACGGGCGGCCTGTAGGTGCCGTCCATGACATCGGCAGGCACGCGGCCGGGGTAGGGCGCCAGCAGGGCTTTTTCCTGTTCGCTGGCCGGGTGGCCGAGCGCGGACAGCTCGGAATTCTGCCAAAAGCTCACGGTGCGCGTGTACTTGCCGGCGAACAGGTTCTTGTTGGCCCATTCGAAATCGTAGAGCATGCCGAGCGCACGCCGCACGACCGGATTGGAAAATTTCGGCAGCCGCGTGTTAAACAGGAAGCCGTTGACCACTGGCGGGATGCCGGTATCGAAGGTTTCGGCCATGACCTCGCCCCTGTGGAAAGCCGGAAAGTCGAGATCGCGCTCGCGTTTGACCGGGTCGCTGTCGTCGTCGATGGCGCAGATGCCTTTCTTGAACGCTTCCTGCTTGGCATTGGCGTTGAGGAAATATTCGATCGTGATCTGGTCGTAATTGTCGAAGCCGCGCTTGGATGGCACGTCCTTGCCCCAATAATCCGGATTGCGCTTGAACACGATGCGCTGGCCGGGCACCACTTGCGCCACCGTGTAAGGGCCGCTGCCGATCAAAGGCTTCAGCGTCGTCTTGTCGAAGGTCTCCTTGTTAAATGCGTGCTTCGGCAGGATCGGCGTCAGCGCGATGATAAATGGAGTCTCGCGGTTGGCATCGTCGTTGAAGGTGAACCGCACGCTGCGGTCGCCGGTCTTTTCGAGTTTGGCGATCATGCCCATACGGTCGCTGTAAGGCGGCCGGCCCTTCTCGGTGAAGACGTCATAGGTGAACAACACGTCTTCCGGCGTCACCGGCTCGCCATCCGACCATTTGGCCCTGGGATCGAGGTGGAATTCGATGCTCTTGCGCTCGGGATCCATGTCGGCGGTATCGGCGAGCAGGCCGTAGAGACTGAAGGCCTCGTCGTAATTGCGCTGCATCAACGGCTCGAAAACAAGATTGCCAAAGGCTTGATCCATCATGCCGCGCGCGGTGGTGCGCAGGCTTCTCAGGATGAACGGATTGAGATTGTCGAAGCTGCCGACGACGCATTAGGTAATGCTGCCGCCTTTCGGCGCGTCGGGATTGACGTAGTTGAAATGAGCATAGTCGGCCGGCAGCGCCGGCTCGCCCTGCATGGCAAGCGCGTGCTTCGGTTCCGACAGGGCCGGCTGCAGGGAAAGGCCGACAAACAAGATTGCGGCGATCAGCCAAACGACAACGCGGCCCATGACCGTCTCCTTCCCGATTCGATGCGCAGCATACATGAGCCGGTCGTGCACCGGCCAACCCCTTGACCCAATCCCTCGGCTAAGATTCACGAGGGCCGGGCTGGATTCGGCATCGCTTGCAGTGTAACACGCCGTCCGAAGTCATTCTGTTGCCTCATTTCGGCAACAGGTAGCTGGACCACACGGCATGAAAAAAGCCGGTCCCGGGATCATTTGAGAGGAATGCACGACATGACGAGCCTGAACAGCAACGCGTACCGCCTGTCGGTCATGGCCGCTGGCGTGGTCGGCATTCTCGGCGCCGGGATTCCCTCTGCTTCCGCGCAGCAGCAACAGCAGATTCCGCAAGGCTGGTTCAAGGCCTGCACCAAGCAGGAAGACGTCGACATCTGCAATGTCCAGAACATCACCACCGCCGGCAACGGCCAGCTCATCACCGGCGTCAGCCTGATCGAATTGAAGGGCAAGGTGAACCGCAAGGTGTTCCAGGTGACGGTTCCGACCGGCCGTCTGGTTCCTCCCGGCATCGGCCTCCAGATCGACGGCGGCAAGGCGCAGAAGCTCGACTATGTTATCTGTTTCCCGGATCGCTGCGTGGCGGAAGTGCCGCTGACCGATCAGCTCGTCGCATCCTTCAAGAAGGGTTCGGCGCTGACGCTCACCTCAGTCAATTTCCAGAACCAGCCAAACCCGATCAAGATTGCGCTCACCGGCTTCAGCGGCGCCTTCGACGGCCCGCCGCTGCAGCAGTCGGACATCGAGGACCGGCAGAAAAAGCTCCAGGAGTTCGTCGCCAAGAACAATCAGGATTTTGCCAAGAAGCTCAAGGAAGAGCAGGAAAAGGCGAAGGCCGCCAACTGATCGACGGGTTTTCGAACCAACAAAAAGCGGGGTTCATGCCCCGCTTTTTTCGTTTGGACCGGCCGTTTGTCGGGTCCAGCCATGTCTCTAGCCTGTCCCAGCCCAGCCAGATCCCGACTAAGTCAATGTCTCAATTGGTGCTTCGGCTCGTAGCGCCCGTCCGGCTTCTTGTCGAACATTTCACCAATCTGCGGATGCCGGACCGGTTCGCCCGACCGGTCCTCGAGTAAATTCTGCTCGGACACATAGGCGATGTATTCCGTTTCGGAATTCTCGGCGAGCAGATGATAGAAAGGCTGGTCCTTGCGCGGCCGCACGTCAGCGGGGATCGCCTCGTACCATTCGTCGGTATTGGCGAATTGCGGATCGACGTCGAAAATGACGCCGCGGAACGGAAACAGCCGGTGGCGAACCACCTGTCCGATCGAGAATTTGGCTGTCTTCATCGCACTCACCACTTGAACTTCTTGAACGCCACGCATCCTGAAACACGCAAGAAAACGCTCCAAGACTTTAGACTCTTACGCACCAATCCGGCAAAGATTCGCCCAGACCTTACGGTCGACATCGTCATTATTTGGCGCAGACGCCGCGTCAATTCAATCCCGATCCCCTTGATGCCGGGTTGAGCATCGCAAGATGCGGATCAAGGGCGGTGCCCAAGATCGCTATCGCGCAGCCGCTTTTCGCAATCCGCCAAAAAACGCCGCAAAACCGCTGCCGGGTCGAAGACCCTCGCGCATGAAAAACGCCCGCAACGGCGCAAACCCCTCAAGCGCGCCCAGGCCAGCGCTGCGCACCAGCTGAGCCGGCAGCATGTCGGAAAGCAACGACATGTTCAGCAGGTTGACCGCGCTGCTGCGCGCCAGAATGTCCGGCCGCCGCTTGAAATCATAGGCTGCAAGCGCCTGGACGGCGCCCGGGTCCGAGCGGTTTCTGCTTGCGGTACCGATCAGGTCGTCGATGTCCCGGATGCCGAGATTAAGGCCTTGCGCGCCGATTGGGGGAAACACGTGGGCGGCTTCGCCGACAAGGGCTACGCGGCGCTGCGCAAACCGCCACGGGCTCACCGCTGAAAGGGGGTAGACCTGCCGGCCGGGCTCAACCGACACGCGGCCCAGCATCGATTGCATCCGCTGTTCGACCCGCGTCGAAAGCTCGGCGTCGTCGAGTGCCGCAAGGTCCCTGGCGATATCGGGCTCGAGCACCCAGACAAGACTGGACCGGTTGCCGGGCAGGGGAACCTGTGTGAACGGACCGGTCTCGGTGTGGAATTCGGTCGAGGTGAAAGCATGGTCGCTGCGGTGACCGAAATTGAGCACCAGCGCCGCCTGCGGATAGGGTCGGACCGAGGTCCGGATGCCGGCTGCCTCGCGGGCCGGCGACTGACGGCCATCGGCGGCAACCGCCAACGACGCCTCAACCTCGCTGCCGTCGGCGAGAACGGCATGGGCATGGTCGGCATCGAGGCGCCATGCCTCCACCATCGACTTTCGCCATTCGATGCCCGAATGCGCGACAGCCTCGGCTAGCGTGCGGTTGAGAACGCTGTTGGGCAAGTTCAGCCCGAATTGCTCTTCGTTGATCTCGCTGGCGCGAAAGGTCACTGTCGGGCTGCGGATCAGCCGGTTGGTGGCGTCAACGATGCGCATCACCTTGAGCGGCGCTGCGTGCTGCCTGATTCCGTCAAAGATCCCGAGCCGTTCGAACATCTTCAGGGCAGGGTTCATCAAGGCTGTCGTCCGGCCGTCGGGGCCGGCTGCCTCGGGTCCGACGAGCGTCACGGGAAAGCCCGCCTCGGCAAAGCCAAGCGCCGCGATCAGCCCCGCAGGGCCGCTGCCGGCGACCAGTATCCGTGCTGTTTCCCGATGGTCCAAATTCGGCTTCCGAATTGCGAGGTGAGGCCTGTCCGACCTGCTGGTCCATATAGGTCAGGTGATGCGGCTTGATCAACGCGGCGATTCGGCCCATTCGGTTGCCATGACCGGCCAAAAAGACGATTTCAGCCACCTCGACGGTACCGGCCGCGCGATGGCGAGCGTTGCGCGCAGCCCTCGACTGACCGTGAGCGTTGTTGCCGGCATGGGCATCGCCCTTGCCTGGCTCCTTCTCGGCGCAATGGCAGTTCGAGGGGCGGTAAGCCGGCTCCCGGGCGCCGATGTACCCGGCGACGCCGTGCTGGAATATCTGCCGCAACTGCCGTTGCCGGATTTCCTCGCGCGTTTCTTCGCCCTCTGCCTTGCGCCGGCGCCGCTTCGCGCAAGCCTAGGCGCGCAAGGCGGGGCACTCACCGCGATGTGGCTGTTGATGGCTATCGCGACCATGCTGCCCTCCGCGGCGCCGATGATCCGCACCTATTGCGAGATCGCAGATACCGCCCGGATCAAGAGGGAGCCGGTCGTCCATCCGCTGATCCTGGTCGCTGGATATTTGAGCGTCTGGCTTGGCGCCTCGGCAATGTTGGCGGCCCTGACACTCGCAGTCGATGCATTCGCGTCATCCGGGCAGATGCTCGATCCGCTGGTTGGAATTGCCGGAGCAGCCGCGCTGTCGATCGCTGGTCTCTATCAGTTCAGCTGGCTGAAGGAAGCCTGTCTGGAGAAGTGCAGAAATCCGTTCTCGGTCCTGTTCGCCAACTGGAGCGCCAGGCCCATTCGCATTTTCCAGCTCGGCATGGAGCAGGGCCTGTGGTGCCTTGGATGCTGCTGGGCGCTGATGCTGGTAATGTTTGCCGTCGGTGTGATGAACGTGTTCTGGATGGCGCTGATCGGCCTGTTCAGCCTGGTCGAAAAACAGACGGCAGGCAATCTGCCGACGCGGTTGGGCGGTGCGATACTGCTTGTCTGGGCGGCCGCGCTACTAGTAGTCTCGGCATGAGGGGGAGAATTCGATGACAGATCAAAACTGGGCAATGAAGGGAGAGCTCGTCCTCTCCTGCAATTGCACGGTTTTTTGCCCTTGCGTTCTGTCGCTCGGCAGTCATCCGCCGACCGAGGGCTATTGCCAGACCTGGGCGGGGTTCCGCATCGATGCCGGCCATTTCGGCGAGGTCGACCTGTCCGGTCTCAATCTTGGGCTGATCATGGAAATCCCCGGTTATATGAGTCGCGGCAACTGGACGGCCGGTCTGTTCATCGACAAGCGCGCTTCGGTCTACGCTGTGAAAGCACTGACCAAGATCTTCACCGGCAAGGCTGGCGGAACCACATCGCTGCTCTCCATCCTGGTCGGAAAGTTCCTCGGCGCCGAGCAGGTGCCGATCACCTACGAGACGCGTGAGAAAACGCGCATCTTCCAGATACCGAAGATCATCGATGGCGCGGTGACGCCAATCACCGGCAAGGATCGCGACAAGGATACGGTCATCAGCAATTCGGAATACTGGATTGCGCCGGAAATCATCGTCGCCAAATCCGACAAGAGCAAAATGCGGGCCTTTGGCCGCAACTGGAACTTTGCCGGCCGTTCGGCCGAAATCTGCAAGCTGGACTGGCGGGGCCCGTGAGCAAGAAGACGACGGCCAGGAAAATCGCCGACCGGATTCCGCGGCCGAAGAAGAAAGTCACATGGCCGCAGGCGCGGGCGTTCTCGGTCCATCTCTTGACCGCGTCGGGCTCATTCCTGGCGTTTCTGTCGCTAGTGGCAGCAAGCGAGCAGCGCTGGACGGCGATGTTCTGGTGGCTGGGGCTGGCGCTTTTCGTCGACGGCATCGACGGGCCGATCGCCAGGAAGCTCGACGTCAAGGAAATCCTGCCGACATGGTCGGGCGAACTGCTCGACAACATCATCGACTACGTGACCTACGTGTTGATTCCGGCCTTCGCGCTCTATCAGCGCGGCTTCATGGGCGAGCGCCTGTCGTTCCTGTCGGCGGCGATAATCGTGGTGTCGAGCGCAATCTACTATGCCGATACCGGCATGAAGACGAAGGAGAATTTCTTCAAAGGCTTTCCGGTCGTCTGGAACATGGTGGTGTTCACGCTGTTCGTCATCGAACCAGGACAATGGGTTTCCTTCGCCATGGTCGTGGTGGCCGGCATTCTCACCTTCGTGCCGATCAATTTCATCCATCCGGTGCGGGTGAAGCGGCTGCGGCCAATCAATCTCGGCATGACGCTGCTTTGGTGCGCTTTCGGCGCGCTGGCGCTGGCCCAGGCCGCACTTGCCTCCTTCTACGACCAGATCGGCGTGCTGGGCGAGCAGGTCAGCGATTTCATCAAGATCGGGATTACGGTCACCGGGCTTTACCTCGCTTGCATCGGCGCTATCATGCAGTTCTTTCCAAATCTCGGCGCCAAGCCGGACAAGAAAGCCTGATCCGAAGAGAGCCTGAAAATGTCCAAAGCGATCCGCATCCATGCCCATGGCGGCCCGGAGGTCCTGACCTATGAGGATGCCGATCCCGGGCAGCCGGGCTCGGGACAGATCCTGGTCAAGCACACCGCGATCGGTCTCAATTTCATCGACGTCTATTATCGCTCGGGCCTTTATCCGCCGCAGGGCGGATTTCCGCTGATCCCCGGCGGCGAGGCGGCCGGCGTGGTTTTGGAGGTCGGCAAAGATGTCGATTGGCTCAAGCCCGGCGATCGCGTCGCCTATGCAGTGACCACCGGTGCCTATGCCGGGCAGCGCGTGATCGCCGCCGACCGCGTGGTGAAGGTGCCCGACGGCATCAGCGACGAACAGGCCGCGGCGATGATGCTGAAAGGCATGACCGCCGAGTATCTGTTGCGCCGTACCTTCAAAGTGAAGGCCGGCGATACGATCCTGTTCCACGCGGCGGCAGGCGGTGTTGGCCTGATCCTCGGCCAATGGGCCAAGCATCTCGGCGCGACGGTGATCGGCACCGCGAGTTCAACCGACAAGATCGAGCTCGCCAAGGCGCATGGCTTCGATCACGTGATCAACTATCGCGAACAGGATTTCGTCGCCGGCGTTGCCGCTATCACCGGTGGCAAGAAATGCGACGTTGTCTACGATTCGGTCGGCAACGACACATTTCCAGCCTCGCTCGATTGCCTGCGGCCGCTCGGCACTTTCGTCAGCTTCGGTCAATCGTCTGGGCCGATCCCGCCCTTCAGCATCTCTTTGCTGGCGCAGAAGGGCTCGCTGTTCGCAACGCGGCCGACGCTGTTCGTCTACAATGCCATGCGCGACGACCTCGAGGCTTCCGCCGCCGCATTGTTCGATGTGGTGCTCAGCGGCGCCGTCAAGATCAAGATCAACCAGCGTTACGCGCTCAGCGATGCGGGCAAGGCACATTCCGATCTTGAAGGGCGCAGGACCACCGGGACAACGATACTTATCCCTTGAGCGCCCGCAGTTTCGGCCCGCCGACGCCGCCGTTCTTGCGAACTGCTCTTTACCGCTTGAGTTTCCGCTGAAATTCTTGAAGCTCTTTCAAGTCGTGAGGCGCTTACCGTAGAGAGCAGGCCGCGCATACGATGTTTGCGGGAACACAGAACATGTCTGGCAAACCAGATGGAGGCACCGTGAGTGCAGATCAGGACGGCGCAAACCTGCTGGAGGTTCGCGGCCTCACAAAGATATTCGGCACGCTGACGGCGTGCGACCATGTCGATCTCAACATCGCCAAGGGCGAGATCCATGCGTTGCTTGGCGAGAACGGCGCCGGCAAGTCGACGCTGGTGAAAATGCTGTTTGGATCGCTGGAACCTAATTCCGGCGAGATTTTCTGGAATGGCCAGGCGGTCAGGATCACCAGCCCCGGCGCTGCAAAAAAGCTCGGCATCGGCATGGTTTTCCAGCATTTTTCGCTGTTCGAAGCGCTGACGGCGGCGGAGAATATCGCGCTGTCGCTGGATGACGGCTCGCCGATCAGCACGATCGCGGCCAAGGCGAGGGCGCTCTCCTACAGTTACGGCCTGCCTCTCGATCCGCTATCGCTGGTCGGTGATCTGTCGGTCGGCGAGCGCCAGCGTATCGAAATCATCCGCTGCCTGCTGCAGACGCCACAACTCATCATCCTCGACGAGCCGACTTCGGTGCTGACGCCGCAGGAGGCCGATAAGCTGTTCGAGACGCTCGAACGGCTGCGTTCGGAAGGAAAGTCTATCCTCTACATTTCGCACCGGCTGGAAGAGGTCAAACGCATCTGCGACCGCGCCACCGTGCTGCGTCACGGCAAGGTGGTCGGCCATTGCAATCCGCGCCAGGAAACCGCGTCTTCGTTGGCGCGGATGATGGTCGGCAACGAGGTGCAGGCCGTGGTGCGGGCGCCGGCCGAGGGTATCGAGACCGCGCCGGCGCTGCTTCAAATCCGCGAACTCACCCGCAAGCCGGCGACCCCGTTCTCGATCCCGCTCAGGAACATCAATCTCGAGGTCCGCGCCGGCGAGGTGATCGGCATTGCCGGTGTCGCCGGCAACGGCCAGGGCGAATTCTTCGAGTCCGTTTCCGGCGAGGTGCTGCAGCAGGATGCCGGCTCGGTCCGCATCCGTGGCAAGGATGCCGGGGGCCTCACCATCACCGGCAGGCGCCTGATGGGCGCTGCCTTCGTCCCGGAAGAGCGGCTCGGCCATGGCGCAGCACCACGCATGAAGCTTTCGGAGAACCTGCTTCTGTCGCGCCACGCCACCGATGGCAAGATCTTTGTCGGCGCCGGTGGAATGGTCAAGGGCGATGCGATCTATACCGCTGCCCAGCGCATCATAAAGGCGATGGACGTGCGCAAGAGCGCGCCGGATCCGGAGGCTGCGGCTCTTTCGGGCGGCAATCTGCAGAAATTCATCGTCGGCCGCGAACTCGACCGCCGGCCAAGCGTCATGGTGGTCAATCAGCCGACCTGGGGCGTCGACGCGGGTGCGGCGGCCCACATCCGCCAGGCACTGATCGAACTGGCACGCAGCGGCTCGGCGGTGCTGGTGATCAGCCAGGACCTCGACGAACTGTTCGAGATTTCCGATGCGATCACGGTCATGCACAATGGCGAATTGTCGAAGCCGCTGCCGATAGCTGAAGCGACATTCGAGAAGATCGGGCTGCTGATGGGCGGCGCCGAACCCGGGCATGCCGAACATACGCTGGAGACGGCTTGATGCGCCTCGAACTTGTAAAACGCCCGCAGCGCTCGATGCTGTTTTCGGCACTCTCGCCTTTCATCGCTTTCGTTTTGACGATCATTGCCGGTGCCATCATGTTCGCGCTGCTCGGCGTCAACCCGTTGACCGCGTTCCGCATCTACTTCATCGAACCGATCAGCCAGGTCTGGCAGCTGCATGAGCTGGCTATCAAGGCCACCCCTCTGATCCTGATCGCGGTCGGACTGTCGGTCTGCTACAAGGCCAACATCTGGAACATCGGCGCCGAAGGCCAGTTCATCCTGGGCGGGATTGTCGGCTCGATCTCCCCCGTGCTGTTTCCGCAGTTCGAAGGCCCATTGGTGCTGCCGCTGATGCTTCTTTTCGGCATGGTCGGTGGGGCCGCCTATGCTGCAATCCCGGCACTGCTGAAGACGCGCTTCAACACCAACGAGATCCTGACCAGCCTGATGCTGGTCTATGTCGCCCAGCTCTTCCTCGATTGGCTGGTACGCGGGCCGTGGCGCGATCCGCAGGGCCACGGTTTCCCGCAAACCATCCAGTTCAACGACTCGGCCATACTGCCGGAACTCCTTCCGGAATCCGGCCGGGCAAACTGGGGATTTGTCTTCGCGCTGGTCGCGGCGATACTGATCTGGATCCTGATGAGCCGTATGCTGAAAGGCTTCGAGGTCCGCGTGCTCGGCTCAAGCCCGAGGGCAGGGCGCTTCGCCGGGTTTGGCCTTAACCGCATGGTCTTCTTTGCCTTCCTGCTGTCGGGCGCACTGGCCGGACTTGCCGGGATTTCGGAGGTCTCGGGCGCCATCGGGCAGTTGCAGCCGGTGATCTCGCCCGGCTACGGATTTACCGCCATCATCGTCGCATTCCTCGGCCGGCTCAATCCGCTCGGCATCGTTGCCGCCGGCCTTGTGCTGGCGCTGACCTATCTCGGCGGCGAGGCGGTGCAAAGCGCGCTCGGCATCTCCGACAAGGTGGCGCGCGTGTTCCAGGGCATGCTGTTGTTCTTCGTGCTCGGCTGCGACACGCTCATTCACTATCGCATCCGCCTGATCGGCTTTGCTGCGCCGAAACTCGAGACAGTCCCGAAGCTGGAGGAAGCTCGCTGATGGACATCACCGTCAACATCCTTTTGACCATCGCGACGGCGGCGACGCCGCTGCTGATCGCGGCGATCGGCGAACTGGTGGTCGAACGTTCCGGTGTGCTCAATCTCGGCGTCGAAGGAATGATGATCATGGGTGCGGTTGGCGGCTTCGGCGCCGGCTATCTCACCGGCTCGCCGTGGATAGGGCTGTTGGCGGCAATTGCCATGGGGGCAGTGTTCTCGCTGCTGTTCGCCGTCATGACGCTGTCGCTGGCCACCAACCAGGTGGCAACCGGCCTGTCGCTGACACTGCTCGGCCTCGGTCTTTCCGGCATGATGGGGACGAATTTTGTCGGCCAGCCCGGCGAAAGGCTGCCAAACCTCGATATTCCCGGCCTGACCCCAATCCCGGTCATTGGCAGGCTGCTGTTCGGCCAGGATCCAATCTTCTACATCTCGATCGCGCTGACCGCCGCCGTGATGTGGTTCCTGTTCAAGACCCGCACCGGGCTCACGCTGCGCTCGATCGGCGACAGCCATGCATCCGCCCATGCGCTTGGCATCCACGTCATCCGCTACCGCTATCTCTCAGTGATTTTCGGCGGCGCTTGTGCCGGCCTTGCCGGCGGCCACCTGTCGCTGGTCTACACACCGCAATGGGTGGAGAACATGACCGCCGGCCGCGGCTGGATCGCGCTGGCTCTGGTCGTCTTCGCTTCCTGGCGGCCGTGGCGGGTGCTGGCCGGCGCCTATATTTTCGGCGCGGTCTGGATCGGCCAGCTTCATGCACAG
Source organism: Mesorhizobium sp. M0991 (assembly GCF_040318915.1). Taxonomy (NCBI): domain Bacteria; kingdom Pseudomonadati; phylum Pseudomonadota; class Alphaproteobacteria; order Hyphomicrobiales; family Phyllobacteriaceae; genus Mesorhizobium; species Mesorhizobium sp. M0991. The sequence goes on along the minus strand of NZ_JAMYNE010000017.1, from coordinate 44,177 downwards.
GCATTCGGCATTCCGGTCCCCTCGCAACTGCTTTCTTCGCTGCCCTATCTGGCAACCATCGTGGTTCTCGTTCTAATCTCGCGCAACAAGCGTTTGACGATGATGAACACGCCGGCATCCTTGGGCCAGCCATTCGTTCCGGATCGTTGACAACAAAAAGACGGAAGCTCCAAGGCTTAACTCAGAGAGGTAACACAATGAAAAAACTGCTTATTGCCCTGATGGCGACGACGGCCGCATTGTCATTGGCGGCCTCAGCCCAGGCGGCGGACAAGCTGAAGGCCTGCTGGGTCTACACCGGCCCGATCGGCGATTTCGGCTACTCCTACCAGCACGACCAAGGCCGCCTCGAGGTGGAAAAGGCACTCGGCGACAAGGTCGAGACCGCCTATCTCGAAAACGTCTCCGAAGGCCCCGATGCCGATCGCGCCTTCGAGCGCCTGGCGCGCGAGGGATGCAAGATCATTTTCGGCACGTCCTTCGGCTTCATGGACCCGGAAGTGAAGATCGCCAAGAAATTTCCCAAGGTGATGTTCGAGCACGCCACCGGTTACAAGACGGCCGAAAATCTCGGCATCTACAATGCGCGTTTCTATGAAGGCCGCTACGTGCTTGGCCAGATCGCCGCCAAGCAATCGAAGTCGGGCGTCGCCGGCTACATCGTTTCCTTCCCGATCCCGGAAGTGGTGATGGGCATAAATTCCTTTATGCTCGGCGCACAGTCGATCAACCCGAACTTCAAGGCGAAGATCGTGTGGGTGAACTCCTGGTTCGATCCCGGCAAGGAGGCCGACGCTGCCAAAGCATTGTTCGACCAGGGCGCCGATATCATCGTCCAGCACACCGACTCGACCGCTGCCTTGCAGGTGGCTGAGGAGCGCAAGCTGCACGGCTTCGGCCAGTCCTCCGACATGATCAAGTTCGCGCCGCACGCGCAGCTGACCTCGCTGACCGACGAGTGGGGCCCGTACTACATTAGCCGGGTCCAGGCGGCGCTCGACGGCACCTGGAAGCCCGACAATGTCTGGCTCGGCATCAAGGACGGCGCCGTCAAGCTGGCGCCGTTCACCAACATGCCCGACGACGTGAAGGCGATGGCCGAGGCCACCACCAAGAAGATCGCCGACGGCTGGAACCCCTTCACCGGGCCGATCGCCAAGCAGGACGGCACACCGTGGCTGAAGGAAGGCGAGGTCGCGGACGACGGCACGCTGCTCGGCATGAATTTCTACGTGAAGGGCGTTGACGACAAGCTGCCGCAGTAAGCAGGCGAAAACAAATCGAACCAAAGGGCGCCTACGCGGCGCCCTTTTATTTTGGACTGAATGATATCAGACCGCCGAGCCGTAGAGGTCGTAAGCGTCGGCGCGGTCGATCTTGACCGTGACGATGTCGCCGGCGCGCAGTGGCCGCCGCGACTGGATATGGACCGAACCGTCGATTTCGGGCGCGTCGTATTTGGTCCGGCCCTTGGCCGAATTGCCATGCGCCTCGTCGATCAGGACCGGCAGGCGCTTGCCGATTTTCTTGGTGAGCTGCGTTGCCGAAATCTTCTGCTGGCGCTGCATGAAGCGATGCCAGCGGGCTTCCTTGATCTCCTGCGGCACTTGCTCGAGGCCGAGCCCGTTGGAGAGGGCGCCTCTGACCGGCTCGTATTTGAAACAGCCGGCGCGGTCGATCCTGGCCTCGTCCAGCCAGTCGAGCAGCATCTCGAAATCGTCATCCGTCTCGCCGGGGAAGCCGACGATGAAGGTGGAGCGGATGGCAAGGTCCGGGCAGACTTCGCGCCAGCCGCGAATGCGCTCGAGCGTCTTTTCGCCATGAGCGGGCCGGCGCATGTTCTTCAGCACCTGCGGCGAGGCGTGCTGGAACGGAATGTCGAGATAGGGAAGGATCTTGCCTTCGGCCATCAGTGGGATGACGTCTGCGACATGCGGGTAGGGATAGACATAGTGCATGCGCACCCAGACACCGAGCTTGCCCAGTTCTTCCGATAGATCGAGGAATTTCGCCCGCACTTCGCGATCGCCGAACATGCTGGCCTGGTATTTGATGTCGATGCCGTAGGCGCTGGTATCCTGCGAGATGACGAGGATCTCCTTGACCCCCGCCTTGGCCAGCTTCTCGGCTTCGCGCAACACGTCGGCGGCCGGCCGCGATACGAGGTCGCCACGCAGCGCCGGTATGATGCAGAAGGTGCAGCGGTTGTTGCAACCTTCCGAAATCTTGAGATACGCATAGTGGCGCGGCGTGAGCTTGACGCCCTGCGGCGGCAAAAGGTCGATGTAGGGATCGTGGCTCGGCGGTGCTGCCTCATGCACCGCCGCCATCACGCTCTCATAAGCTTGCGGGCCGGTGATGGCGAGGACGTTGGGATGTCTTTCACGGATGACGTCCGGCTCGGCGCCGAGGCAGCCGGTGACGATGACTTTTCCATTCTCCGAAAGTGCCGAGCCGATAGCGTTGAGCGATTCGTCGCGGGCCGAATCGAGGAAGCCACAGGTGTTGACGACGACCAGGTCGGCACCGTCGTGCTTGCGGGCGATCTCGTAGCCTTCGGCGCGCAGGCGCGTGATGATGCGCTCCGAATCCACAAGGGCTTTCGGGCATCCAAGACTGACGAAACTAACGCGAGGGGCGGACATCAAAGCTTTCCGGATTTTCAGGATTGGCGGCGCAGTATCACACTTGTCGGGGCATTGGTATGGGCAGCGGCTGCGGCGAAACGCAACCGCCAGTGTCGCCGAAGGCTCGCCGAAGCTGAAAGGCCGGCCGATGCGAATTCGAGTCGACGCGTCAGCTCACCGCACTGCTGACATGCGGCAAGACCTCCACCGCGCCACGGTAGATCATGTCGAGTGCGACATAGAAGATGATCAAAAGGCCGATATAGGCGATCCAGCGATGGCGGTGCAGGAGCTTGGCGATGAAGCTCGCGGCAAGGCCCATCAGCGCGATCGACAGGACGAGGCCTATCACCAGCACCTGGAAGTGATCGCGCGCTGCGCCGGCGACCGCCAGCACGTTGTCGAGCGACATCGACACGTCGGCGATGACGATCTGCAATGCTGCCTGACCCAAGGTCTTCTTGCGCGCCTTGCCGGCCACCATATCATCGCTGTTGATATCGGAATTGGACAACGCTTCGGTCGCCTCCACCTCGTCGGCATCGGACGTGCGCAGCTCGCGATACATCTTCCAGCACACCCACAGCAGCAAGATACCGCCGGCCAGCAGCAGGCCGACAATCTGCAGCAGGGTGACGGTGATCGCGGCAAAACCGATACGCAGCACCGTCGCCGCCACCACGCCGATGAGAATCGCTCTCTTGCGCTGCTCGACCGGCAAGCCCGCCGCGGCCAGGCCGATGACGATGGCGTTATCGCCTGCAAGCACGAGATCGATGGCGATGACCTGGAGCAGGGCAGAGAAGCCCGCGGCAGTGAAAATTTCCATCGACTGGAAGTCCCTTGCTGGTTGGCCGACCGTTCGCGTCGAATGCCTGGAGGGCCCTAACGTGTATGGTTCCCGGGCGTCAAGGGACTGGTTGGAACAAGGTCGGCAAACCGCCCGTTATTGCGGCAATATACAGAGTTTGCGACGATCGGCCCGAAACACCGGCAAAATGCGGCCACGGGTCGCGAATGCCTAGTTATAGAGATTGTATTTGGGCCAGTCGCTTTCCGGAATTTCATCACCGATCCGGTAGCGGAGCTGCAGGACTTCCATATGGTCCGGCGCTGTCTCGCATTTGAATTTCAGCCGGTACCATTGTCCTTTGCTACGAAACGCAGCACCCGGGCTCTTGATCGCATCGGCGCCCATTTCGGGCGTCGCAAAAGCGTAGGCGACGACACGATCGGCTTTGTATTTGTGGTCGTCGCGGGTAATCCGGTCGAGAATTTCGGCGTCGCATCGCTGCTCCAGCCGGGTTTGCGGATCGAGTTTCAGCAGGCCGGCGCGCAATGCGCTGTCCATCGCGCTGGCCGGCCAAGCCAGTATCATCCATGCGAGAACCGCAGAAAATAGTTTATTCATAGGCGGGAGAAGCATCATATTCGGGCGGAGAAATCAACCCGACGAAGCGCCAGCCGCCGGTCTGTCCGTGCTTGGCGCGGCGGGTGACAGTTTTCGCTTTGCGGCAGGTTGTTGATACCGTGAAAGAAGTGTTCGGTCGTTGAGCACCGCCACTCCGAATGATGGCGGGCACCGCTCGCCATCATCCATGCATTCGATAGTATTCATTCCCGATTGGGGATCAGGAGCGGCTACTTCATTCCGGCCAGTGCATTCACGTCGCCGCAGAACTCCGCGTAAGGCTTGCTCTGGGCCGCATCTTGGCATTCTCTCATCATCATGTTGCGCTGGGCTTTCGGCATGACCATGAAGACAACCTTGAATTCCGGCATCGGCTTCAGCGTTTTCATGCTGCTGTCGGTGTAGAATGGCCGGATGTTGTCGACCACATCGAGTGCGCCGGCGAATGCGGTGGCGCCCATGGCGGGCGGTGGTCCGCCTTGCGCCCGGAAACTCGACGTCGTGCGCGCAGGAACGAAGAAATTGGCTTCAAAATGGCGGAGGGAGTGAACCTGAAATCCAACCTTCTCCACTCACAAGTCGCAACCTGCCCGCACCGGCAAAAAAGGACGTCAGCACCATTGCGTCGGCCGGCGAGCATGCCCCACATTAATCGCGATCCGAATTGCCTGGCTCCTAACTCTCATCAGCCCGGCTCAAAGCCCTGTTAGGGTGAAAGCGGCACGATCGCCGCAGTATCTTGCATGTCGCGGCGAACAGCGGCAGCTGGACGCGGGAGGTCAAGTGGTCAAGTTCCCCCGAAGTGATCCGAATATCTACGCGCTGCATAATGGCGTCCCGCATTCTCATCTATAGCCCAAAACATTCCAAAGCACACACGAGGCGTGCCAGCTCAAGTCTTTGTCAATCAATTGCTTCGACCACACGTTGCGAACACCTGATGCCCGATTTCCTTCTTCTGCTTTGGCGTTTTCTTCTGCCGTGCCTACTCGGAAGCGCTATAGAGTGCCGGCCTCGTTGGCACCCAGACGATTTTTGTCAAGTGAACCGCTTCGTTTCCGACGAAATCCCGCTCTAGATGTGCTAAAGATCAAGGCTCCACGAGGGAGGGAACGATGGCTGAGCAGAAGGCTGGCAGAAGCAAGCAACTTTTCTTAGTGGCTGCTACGATTTTGCTTAGCAGTGGCGCAGCTATCGCAGCCGAACGGTTCTTTGTCTGTGATCGGTCCGTCGACGAATACGAAACGCCAGATGTTTCCGGCAGTGTACTCGGAACAATCGAAGCCGGAGTGCCTTTTTTTTATGACAACAGCGAGAGCTGGACAGACAGCACGCCGCATGACGCTACGGCTTGGAAAAAGGTCACCTACGGGTTTTTCCATTTCGGATGGGTCAAGGCGAATGACGTTTCAGAGTGCAGTCCGCTTGGCAATCAATCGACAGACGATCTGAAGGAGGGGTATAAATATAATCGGGGCCTTTGCAGCTCAGACGACATACATGAAGAAGATTTTGACGGAAACGTATTGGTGCTCAAGAAAGGAACAACGAGTTATAATATACCAATTCCGCTGCTGAGGGAGGTTGTTGACGCAGACGGACCTGTTGAATTTCGGTGCGCAAGAAGCAATTGCATTTCAGAGCAAGATCTTCTTCTCGGTCTACGCAGGTTGACGCGTTATGATGACAACAGCTGCGCCGGCGGCGACGATCACAATGCTGCTGCGACAGCCTTCATCTCAACTCTCACCGAGAAGCTACATGCTCAGAGCGCGCCCTAGGCGGCAATGTATTTGCACCGCTCAATGGGCAATTATCGGCTTGACGTACCAAGGTTCACAATGTCTACTGAGTCGCGACAGGCCGGCACTATCGAAGGGTATGGAGGACATGGCGTTTGGGTACCTGAAGGCATGAGCGCTCGCGACATCATGGAAGGCGCGCGAGCCTTGGAGCGTGAATTCGACATTCCACCTTTCCAATCACGGGACATGCTTCGCACTGCCTTCGCAGCTATCCATGCGGCAAAGCACTTGGCCACAGCGTCCGGATAAACCGGTCAACCTCTAACTCGAATTCAGTCATGCGATCGTAGATCAGTTCGAGTTCTATGCTCGAATAGCCAAACGTGGGCATGCCGGTGAGATCGTGTTTACGGCCTAGGTAGAGGGGCGGGCCGACGATAAATTGCGGGAGATTAGGGGAAGCCAAGGTCATTTTGCTTCTCCAGAACATGACGGGTCTGACATCCATCACGAGGCCGTGGGCAAACTCATTGCGCCGATCCGAAAACCCCCTTGCGGCAGTTGTTAGTTTGTCGAACTCCCCCTCCAGTTGTTGGCTTGGGAAATTGACAAACCATGCCTCCGCCACGCGCTGCAAACCAGCGAGCCGTTCCCGGAAAATCTTGCCGCCGCCGTATTCCTGTGTCTTCGCAAAACTTTGGTCGCCCACAAAAAGGCTGTACAACATTGCCAGTCCGAACTCGACAAACTCCCATTTGTCCAAAGCACGGCCTAGCGCTTCGAAGAGCGTTGAATCATCATGATCGCCCATGAGCGGAAATGACATTGGGTCCCAAGGATTGGACATGTCGAAAGCCCCAAAAGACAAAGACCAGGATAAGGCCGACCAGCGCCGCGACGATCTGGCTAAGCGCGTTTTGAATACGCCGCCGCAGCCCAAACATGGGAAGGGCGAAAAGAAGGCCCAACCGAAGTCCTCGAATGCTCAAAAGGAAAAGTCGAAATGACATTGGCGGCATTGGAAGAGGTCAAGCTCGGTGCCGCTAGACTGAGGGATCAAAGACATTTGGCGTCCGTTAGCGATCCAGCATTGAGGACATTGCAAATCCCCGCCGATGTCCGGTCGAAAGCTGTTGATGCGCTTAACCGAGAGGTTCGACGCATCAAGAGACGCCTGTATTTCGAGAACGCTAAGTTGCGCACGCTTAAGGTCTTTTTTCAGATTATGGCTGCGCTGTTGGTAGCCATTGCATACCTCTATCGCAGCCTGTCGCAGGCTTTCCGCTAAGCTTGTCATAAATCGTCCCTCCCGTCTGAAGGGAGAGGCTACTTCTTTTTGCGCTTGTTTAGGAGTCGCTTCGCTTTCTGCTTAAGCGTGACCGGCTTCGTTAGTCCGCCGATAGGTAAGGCGCTTCCCGACCATACCCTTGATGGCGCGTTCGCAGCGTTCGGTGTCAGTGACGCCAAGGCCGATGCGGTTGTTGTAGCGGTAGTCGAACTCGGCAAGGTAGCGGTGCAGATGGGCTTCGCTCACCTGATGATAGACGCCATTGATACCGCGCTTAAGGATCGAAAAGAAATTCTCAGCGGTGTTGATGTGCATGAAGCCGCCAAGGCGGGCATATTCATTCGCCGAATGGTTTACGGTGCCGTGGCTGGCGTATTCCTTGCCAAGCCTTGGGTACAGGGTGCTTTCGTCAGTCATAAGGGCACTGGCGCGATCGGCGGTCGTTACGATAATCGGACGCAAGGTTGCGGCGGTCACGTTGGCGACATGGAACGAGGCAACGCGCCCGTCGCGCTCGACCAGCGACAGAACGGCTTTCTTCGGGGCAGGCTCGCGATGTGCGCGGTTCTTTGCCTTGCCGCCAACATAGGCTTCGTCAGCCTCGACAACCTTGTTCTTGCCGCCAAGCGGACCAGACGACTTAGGATCGTCGCGCATGGCTTCACGCAGGCGATGGCAAAGGAACCAAGCGCTTTCGTAGGTGATGCCAAGCATGCGGTGCATCTGATGTGCGGACATGCCTTTCTTCGAAGAGGTCAACAGGTGCATCGCGGCAAGCCAAACGTTGATCTTGATATGGCTGCGCTCCATGAGCGTGCCGACGGTCACAGAGAACGGCTTGCGGCATTCCTTGCACTTGTAGACGCCCGGGCGCGTGGACTTGCCCATAAGCTTGGTGATGCGGTCGGGATTGGCATTGCCGCAATGAGGGCAGTTCGGACCATGCGGCCAATGAAGGCTTTCAAGGTGCTCGCGAGCCTTGTTTTCGTCAGTGTAGATCGGATCGGTGAGTTTCATGGGACTGCCTTTTGAATTGAAGCGATCCTATCAAGTAAGCCGTGGTACGTCAAGCCGATAATTGCCGCTCAATGGCTAACGAATGGCCCATCGACCTCGAACGCGCCAGGAAAAGTGCGGCTTGTCTGCTGACCCGACATTAGGAAAACTTGACCAGAGCCGAAACACATCTGCGCGCCCACGGCACAAGCGACCGACCAATAGACAGGATAGGGGCACTGATTTTGAAAGATATACCTTTGTCCTTCCGCGTGGATCATGGCGGCGCAGCTCGACGATTCATCGGCCAAAGACGGTGAGGCAGCCAGGAACATAGTCGCCGCAAGAAATTCCGCAATTTCCAATGTCTTCATCACCGGAGTCCTAGCTGGTTGCGACGAGAACTGCCCCCCTGTTGCGCCCTTGGGCCATCCCGCGATGTCCGACTGCCCGGGTCGAGATTGCTACCAAGGGGCGGAATTGGCAAGGGTGACGCAAATCTTCGGCGTCGGCCAGGCTCCGGATGAGAAAGCGGACTAAGGGCAGTTCCCCAAACAGCGCAGGGGCCGCCCTAAACAAGTCTTTCTCCCAGCTTTTCCTGTGCGACGGTTCGTCCCCATTGAGCTGATTTCCCCATAGTCCTTTCAAAATGGGACTATGATGACGGGAAGAGTATTGTCAGTCCCAAGAAAATAGGCAGATCGGTTAGGTGGCGGCATGCTAAAAAATGACCTTTGACAAACTTGAACGCCGCCGCAGTTATCAGGTGCGGCGCTGTTATTGGAGTAGGATAGGGTATGAAACGGTATGCTTTGTTCGCTTGCCTATCGGTCGCACTGATGGAAGGTGCAAGCTCATCAACTCATGCAGCGTCGGCCGATCAATCCAAACTGATCCTGAGGGTTGGCCAGGACATCTTCACCTCCAGCACTTCTGGCGCGTTTCATGACAAAGGTGCCGCCTGCGACCATGTGCTGCTCATGAATAAAGCGCTTTGTCTACAGAGGAATTTCTTCAACACGACAAGCGTCAAGTGCGAGTGTGAACAAGAGAGCGGTGGGACGTGGTCATGCATCGCGATCACGATTTGCCAAGACTGAAGCTGCCCCAAGTCTCGGTATTGGTGCCAGCGCACACGCCGCCGGCCTCCTCCAGTGGCTTGATTTCATCGTTCAGGTATCCGCCCGGTCCGACCTCAAGAGTCGGCCTTTCGGGCTGTCTTGGCAAGGACGAAGCGCTTAGCATATGAACGTCTACGCATTTTGGTCGTTTGAAACTGCTTCTCGACCGTTTTGCACTTACCATGGTTTGCGTTGACGCTCCTATCCTGCGCCCGGAACCGCTGAGCAAAAGTATTCCACATATCTACAATAAATTGGTATCATTTTATATCAGCTGGACACCTCGAACTACCGGCATTTCCAGAGGGAGTGGTGCGGCAATGAGGTTGTGAATAGTCTGACGCGCGGCAGTGGCTGGATTTCGGTCGTTGGGGCTGATGCTGGTTGCCGATTTCGGCATCGCGGCGGCGTTTTCCGCCGCTCTCGCCGTCATGCGAACGCAGTTCGCCCCTGGTGCCAAACGAAGCGGGTGAGATTGTAGGCGAGGTTGGCCATGCCGATCTTGGTGCGGGCGCGGGCGATGCCGATCGTGCGGACAAACAGGCCCATGCGGGATTTCTGCTGCGCGAAGACGTGCTCGACGAAAGCGCGGATCTTTGAGCGCCGGCCATTGGCCCGTGCCATCGCCTCGCTCATCGGCCGGCCTTTCGGCTTCTTGTGATGAATGTCGGAGACGTAGCCGTTCTTGTCCAGCCACGCCTCATTCTTCTTCGAGCGATAGGCGGTGTCGGCCCACACTGTCGAGCCGGTGTTGTTCTTGTCCAGCACGTTGCGAAGCTGCGCCCCGTCCCAGGCCGAGGCGCCGGTGACGTTCCAGCCGCGGATGAAGCCGTGCCGGCGATCGATCGAGGCATGGTTCTTGTAGCCGAAGGCGGGAACGGCGATATCGCGCTGCTTCGTCTTTCCCTCCTCGTCGGCCTTGGCCTTCGAGAACTTCACGGTCCAGCGCGCGTCCCGGTCCTTCTGGCGCAGCTTGGCTGGCTTCTTCTGCCACTCGTCCGGCACCTTTCCTGCCTTGATGTCGGCCTTTTCAGCATCGGAATTGCGTTGCTTCGGCGCCGCCACGATCGTGGCATCCACGATCTGGCCACCCATCGCCAGGTAACCGGCCTTGGTGAGGTGCTTGTCAAAACGGGCGAACAGCTTCTCCATCGCCCGGGCCTGCGTGAGGTGCTCCCTAAACAACCAGATCGTCTTGGCGTCGGGAACCTTGTCGCCGAGCCCCAACCCGAGGAAGCGCATGAAGGAAAGCCGGTCCTGGATCTGGAACTCGGCCTGATCGTCCGAGAGACTGTAGAGCGCCTGCAGAACCAGGACCTTGAACATCATCACTCCATCAAAGGGCGGCCGGCCGCCTTTGGCGCCATCGGAGCGCTTCAGCGCCTTGGCCAGCGGTTTCCGGAAAACCTCCCACGGCACCACCGCGTTCAGCTTCTCCAGTGGATCGCCGGCCTCGCTCAGCCGGACATAGCGCTCGTCAATATCCCAGAACCCAGCCTGGCCTCGCATCCAACGCCTCCGTGCAAATCACCAGGCGAAGTGAATCAAAATGCGTTCTCGATTGCTAGGTTTTTCGAGGTGTCCAGCTGAGTTGTCTTTCGTCTCGTAAATGGTTCATTCGTCGTTGCTGACTTTTCTGCCAGCTAGGACGAGGATCACCTGGACGCCGATGAGAACAGCGGCAATCGAGCACTATAACCGCTCATGTTGTTCGTCCAATCCTAACTCCTTTTGCAATTTTTTATCATCCGCCTCCCACTACCGTACTTATAGCCATTTCCCTCCTCGAGAGGGCGCAGACTCTACAAAAGCGCCAAGGATGCAAATGTGTTACGACAAGCACCAAATCTGGCGGCTTTGGAGAGTTTAGGCGCGCAAGGTTGCATTGCTCAATTCAGTCAATCGCCTTGGCAATTTCCCTCAGTTGCGGTATTAATACTTGGTTTGCACAACGGAATATAAAAACCGCCAAGGGAGGTAGACGATGCGATCCGCCGTGATAGTGGCAACTTCTTGTATCTCTTTGCTTTTTATCCTTTCGACCCCGATCCCTGCTACGGAGCTAAAGATGTGGACCCCTAACGAGATGGCATTCAATATGCCTGATCTAAAGGGCGTCTATGGCGGTAACTCTTTGATTTTCGTTGGGTCCAAATCGTGCACTAAGCCTGACGGAACAACCAGCGTCTGCGATAAGACATGCAACGCAGGCGAGACATTCTATGGTAACTGCGACTCTAACGGAAACGCTACCTGCGAATGCCGCAACAACTGACGCTCGCTTTGCGATGCAGGATTAGGCTGCATTCCCTAGCTGGCTGGGACAACTCTCGGACATGGGGTGCAAATACTAGGACGCTCAACCATTTGCATCCCACAGGATCGTTCGAAGACGCAAAGGCTGAATGGGCAGCGAGTTAGCAGGAGCCGACCGGGAAGTTCATTTCGCCAGGGGTGGCCATACCCCGATCTGTGCCAGGAATAGGGTCCGAAAGCAGGTGCAACGTGACAACCCCGAAAATACTTATAGAATTCCTTCGGCACGGGAAGTTGAGTTTAATGGCGAGATTTTTGCTGGGCTCCATGAATGCGCTGGCGCTTTTAGCGGCTTCGGTGAATTTTTCGCAAGGTTCCGAAGAAGTCTATTTGTCCTGCGACTTCAGATGCGAAAGCGGCAATTTATGTGACGGAGACTATGGGACCATAAACCATGCGCCGTTCACTATAAATCTCTTATTGAAAAGAATCTCCTCACCCGTTCCTGACTTTAACTGGCTATCATCTGAAGACACGGTATTCTCAATATCAGAAAGTGTCGCATCGGCAGAATGGCACGTTGTACATAAGCTCACGTCAGATGTCTCTATTTCCGATTTTCGAAGGCTAAGCATTAGTCGGACGGATCTATCGTTGCGATGGGATTTTCAGACCAATGATATTGGAACACAGAAATATGATTCTTACACGAAAATTGGTGAATGTACGTTAACAGAACCTAGATTTTGATACCAATGCAATGCAGGGTAGTTAAGCAGGGATGCTCCCAAGCGCAGGCGAACATGTTGTTAGCGCTAGAAACCTCCTCGAAATATGATCCTGCCGAGTTGCATCCGGTCTGCATCACGCGCTTGCATGAAGCCCACTGCTGATGGCGATATTCAGTGGGGATACCGACGACAATGTGACGGTCGTTGGTTGGTCACACGGGCGTGAAGGGTGAAGACTATGGCTCGCCGAACTCCAACGGCGTGTCTTTCGGCGGCGGCCGATTGCAACCGGTCAGAAATCGACACGACTGCAGATATAAACGAAAGCAGAATTCTGGCCGAAGGGAGCGTTTCTGGTCCAAACGGCGGCTTATACGTTCTCGATGACGATTAGTCGTATCGACGGCACTTACAAATCCCGACGTGCGACGCCGCTTCACTGACGAGAATCCGGCCGGAGGGAAGTTGCCGAATCGATCGAACGCGCCATTCGCGTCCACATCGATTATTCGAAGCGGAATTGGAAGGACAAGGCTCTCGTCCGCATTCAAGACCGGATGCGAAAATGAATTGACGGCAGGAGGCGACGGAGGACGGAGGGGCTGGAAGCGATGTGCGGCTTGAATCCGACAGGGGGGCTGATCAGCCCGGAACCGGACCAGTGGTGGCACAACCTGGAATGGAAGGCGGAAGCCAGCCGATTGTCCCGCTGCCCGCGCAACCGGCACCAGGGCCAGCTCAGACTGGGCCGCTCCGCGTGCTGCCCGCCGATGTCGCTCTCAAGCCAAACACTTTGCGTCGATAACGTAGAATAATACAACGAGCTCTAATTTAGTACCCGCTTATAGATTGCTGGATTGGCGGAATTGCCGTATGCTTCTAGGACTGCCGTGTTCAAGTCGTTGTTGAGCACGCGGGCCTTAATTTCAATCACCGCTTTTGAAAACACGGGAGGACAGTCATGTCGAAGTTTTTGTCGTACATAGCGCTATTGGCACTTGTCACCTTCTCTGGAGCCTATCTGCTACAGGGCACCAGCCCTGCACATGCCTGCGAATGCGAGGATGGAACGGGCTGCCAGAAAAACAGCGCAGGCGAGGCGTGCTCCGCTAAATGAGCGATCGCAAAATGTGCTGCACCACTCCAGCGCAGGCTGGAGGCCGGACGCATTGAACTTTGAAATCGTCGCGTCGGGTTCGGTAAATTGTTCCCGGCAGCTGTCAAATATGATGGAGGAGAAAATGCTTCGCCTATCAACTATTTTGCTAGTGTTGACGTTCTGCGGCACGTCGATTGCTAATGCTCTAGAGTGTACCAAGTCAGACGGATCTAAGTTTTTGTGCTGGTGTACTGACAAAGACGGTCAAGAGCAGCACGCAGCGAAATGCGCAGAGGGCAGCGGCGAAGGGACCGCTCAGTAGATTCGTCCTGAGCTGCAGGGGTTTCGTTAGGCGGCGGCAACGGACACCGGAGCTATTGTGTCGCGGTGGCGACCGGTCCCTTGGGTTGAATGCTGTCCATGCGCAGCACAGCCGACCGACACATGCCAATTTTATGCAATGAGGAAGGAGGACCATTATGACGAGTGTATCACACTTGAGCCGCGCGCTTGCGCTTTCAGCTTGCATTTCATTGGGGCTCACAACTTTGGCCCGTGCCGCGTGCGACGCTAGTACTGACGTTGCGAGCGACTGTCTCGACAATGTCACCGAAGCAGCAAAGGACGTCGTGGGTGCGGGTAGCGATGCCCAAAAATCCGAAAGCGTTGGCGAAGCGGTTGGAAATTGCATTCAATGTGCTGCCGAGTCACTTTCGGATCAAGTTCAACAATTGGGATCCGACCAAGATCAGTCGGAGTGATATTTTCGCGACATCTCGCTGGTGCATGACGCCAACCGGCAGCGACGATCATAATGCCGCTGCGACGGCCTTCGTCTCTTCGTCTCAACTCTCACTGAGAAGCTCAAGAAACGCCCAAGAGCATGGCGGTGTCTCAATGATGGCCCATCGACCTCGACGGCAAGAATGCGGCTGGTCTGCTCGCCCGAGATTAAGAAACCTGACCAGACCCGAAGACCCGAAGACATCTGCGCGCCGACAGCACAGGCGAACAGCCGACCGACCAGTAGACGGCATAGGGCATAGGCCACTGATTTTGGTAAATATACCTTTGTCCCTCCGCGTGGGTCATGGCGGCTCAGCTCGAGGATTCATCAGCCATAGACAGTGAGGTATCGAGGTATCCAGCTATCCAGCAGCACATGGCGGCACAAAGTGTTGCAAAGCCTATAGTCTTCGTCATCGCAGTCATCGATGCCAGGATTGGCACAGAGTCCCTACCAGCAAGAAAAACTTGAGTCATAGGTCAATGAATCTGGTTCGCCGGAACCATACCCGACGTGGAGGAGTGCTGTGAGCAGAAAATGGCAATCGTAGGATTGTCCTTTGTAGCTCAATTTATATGAGCTGCTCACCTGATCGTTTGCGCGTAAAGACGATAGCGCTTCCTCGGACAATCCGGTTTCCGTAACCGTCGGTGGTTCGTCAAAACCGCAAGCGTCGCCCTCATTTGCGCACGCCTGCAGCTGCTTGGCTGTAGCTGCAAGAAAAGGCGCAGCGGGACCAAACCCCTGCTGCCTTCCGCAACTAAGTTCGGTTGCCGTCATGCGAGAGCACGTCATCGCGGAAATCAGGGTCGAAAACATATAGTGGTCGGCAAGTGTGCCAGACGTGTCTGGCCGTAGGGCCTCGTTGATCAACGCCAGATCACGGCTGGTGCCTTTCTCAGGCAGAACAATTTCAAGGCAGTTTCCATTTTCGTCCGCGACCAACCAGGGGTGGGTGACGAAAGTGTTTATCTCAAGGGACTGACCAGGGCCCACGGTGCCATATGATTTGCGAGCCCCATAATAGTCGAGCCAATACAAGCTAGTCGTCATGCTGCTATTGTTTCGAAATTCGATAACGACCTTACGTTTATATGAGACCGAGTGACGGGAGCCTTCTTCGGAACAGGAGACCGGAGTCGCAGAGAAGCTCGGCCAGGTGCCTAAGAGTGTTACAACTAGGGTCCCCAAAAGCGCTGTCGTGATCCATCTCGCCAGATTGATCATGAAAGTAACCTCGTGCCTTGTCTTATTCGACGGGGTCGCGAAACACTTATCAAACCGGAGGGAAGCCTTCGGTTCACACAATATGCGCCCAAGCTAATACGATAACAATCCCGTCTCTCGCGCGTCCCGGGCATACAGTCTTGTGGTTGCACTGGGCGGTTGACGTGGCAGGCACCCGATCTCGAAAAAACGGGAAACCGAAATCTCGGCTCAGTTACGAGAGGATAAGGATAAGGCAATTTCCCGCCTATCTGCCCCCGCAACCGGCACCATGGCCAGCTCAGCCTCAGCGGCACCAGCACGGCTAGGCTGAACGCCGGTACAATCAGCGGGCAGATAGCCGACGCCTGTCTAGCCAGCTAGGGAATGTCCGCTTTTGGCGTGCTATGCCGCCGTCCTCGCAGAAGCCGGATTATGCCGGCTTGAACCTCGGGAGGTGGCCGGTCTCGATTTGCAACAACGGCGTTACGCAAGTGGCCGGTGCCTTGGGCCGCCATCCCCCATTCAGGCTCTCCACGCTCTTTCATGAGCGCCTACAGCCATGTCCGTTACTGACCACCGGATGAAGCCGCCTTCAAGAGCTCATCCCAAATGGGATTAAAACGGTCGCGCAACCGCTGGTCTGCAAGCAATTGCTTTTTGTATGGATCGGCTTCATCGGTGTCCGGAGCGCTATGAGCTCGGCCGGCGGGCCGTGCTCGAGCTCTCGAGCTCAAGGCCGTGGCCTGAGAACACCGTTTACGATCTAGGGATCATTCCCTGCTGCGACTAGATGGCCCCTTTGGCTTGTAAGTAGTACGTGTTCGGTGCCTGCTAGAGAGGCGGAGAAGTCTATCAATTGGGATGGCACGGCATGATTTTACGCATCTGCAAAACGGCGGCTTGTTGTTTGCTTTGTCTCATCTCCATATCGATGGCGAGAGCAGCGACTTTTGAGGGGTGGCAATGTGCCGCCGAGCAGCGGAACTGCGAGAAAGGATGTGGCCCCCCAAAGGCCTCCGACCCAGTGTATCCTCCGTGCTGGAAGGCCTGCGCAGCCGCCAGAAAATCCTGTTCAGAAGCGGCTCTGGCCAAAATGCGTCGGGAACTGGAGGCAGACAAAGCAAGCCGCGCATGCGATCCGGCAACCAATGCCGCCGCTGTGAAGGAAGCGCGCGAGGCGTTGAATAAGGTAAACAAGTTCATCACTCAATTGAAGTCTCTGGGACTTCCAGTTCCCTCGGCCTTGGTTGGCGCTGTAACCCACGCCGCGAGCGCCGGCGTGAATCTCGGGGAAGCTGCTGGCCAGGTGGACGCGGAGATTCAGAAGATTGTTAACAACAAAATGAAATTGTGCGCGGGCCTACCTGACGAACAGGTAGGAGAATGTGAAGCAAGAGTCGCTCGTCAATGGCAGGCTCGGAACGTGCAAGCTACCCTGGACTGGTCCAATACGCATTCTGTCTTTCGGCGTGCTGTCGACAGCCGTTGCCCAATTCAATAGCCGTTTGATGTTCGCGGAAAATCTTGCGTCTCGATGTCTGAGTGAAGGCGGACGCCATTTTGAAGGCGGAAACGGCCGCCCGCCCCGCTCAATGGCAGTTGCACTACGCAGCGGAGGCGATCACGTGAACAGCGGCGGTGGGAGCCACTACGATGAGCGCCAAGCCGCCGGCAGGACGCCAGGCGCGAACGAGGCCGAGCCATGGGTGCGGCACTGAGGGCACTCATCCTGTGCCTGGCACTCCTGGCTGCGTCACGTCCGCGCCAGTCGAACCTTTGGTGCGACAACCACCCGTGCCGATCGCGGCTGCTTTTGCCGTGATGACCCGGCCGGAACTCGAAGACATGAACCCGTAGTCTCTTGGCGTTAAATGGTGCGGAGGGAAGCTGTGATGCATGACGTTTTTGGATTTCGTCGGGATCAAGGAGCCCAGTTCTAGTTGCCGCCCTAGCGGGGGGCGTATTATCTCGACACCGCTACAAGATGAGGGAATGGTGCATCGCCAATCTGTGGTGCGCTTGCCGCCGCCTGTTGACGCTTCCGGGTGTGAGCTGTTCCCGACAGATCGGTCTGCGATGCCAGACTTGACAGGCGATACCAACGTGCTTGCCGTTGCGTAAGGAGCGATTCTGAAAAAGCGGAGATGATGGGCGTCGATGTTCTACTCGAAACAGCTCTTTCTCAGCCTGGGCCTTGCCTTATTGGTTAGGACCACTGGCGCTGCCTCACCCAGAGATCCATCGTCCGTGCACACTGCCTCCCCAAGTGACCAAGCGAGAGGGTAATTTTCAAATTCTGACAATCGTCAATAACTGCGGATTCAGAGTCAAGTACATCTTCCAAGTTACCTATGAAGGTCATTCGACTCGCTTGATGCCGGAAAGTGCGGGGAACCGACGGCTGGGAAGGGTGGTGGACATGGAAAGTTAGCCCCGGGCACTACGAGTGGGACGAGAAAAACATCATAATATGTTCGACTATCCGCAAGGCGACAGAATAGACGCATCAGACCGTCTATCTTATATATAATAATCTGCTAAAATGCCGCTTTGTGGCACCTGAGAAGGGAGAGGTAGGGGAGGCATTATGGAGGGATTTGCTGCAACGCTGCTGATCGGGCTGATCGCACCCAGCGGATCTATCCTGGACCGAGCCCCGCCCGGCGTAGCGCTGGTTCGCCAAGACATTTTTACTTTCTATACGTCTCACGCATTCAGTGATCAAAGCGCAGCCTGCGACCATGTGCTTACACTAGGCAAGCTCCAAGGCTCGTCAGCGAACCTCTTCAATACGACAAAGGTCGACAAATGTAACTAGGACAGCGATGGATCTTGGTCGTGTGTCGGCGTCGTAATATGCCAAGACTGACCCTTGCGCATCGAGGTCCAAATGGTTGTCTTCTGCAAATCTGCGCTGTCTTTCGGCTTAACCTGCGGGCTGCTCTTGCTGCTGGGTATGCGGGCTGAGGCTGACACCACCAGTATATTCGGGACTGGTGACGATAAGAAGATCGATGAGTTCCTGAAAAAATACAAAGACAAACGGTCGCCCGATATAAAAAAAGCAGAAAAATTCATTGCGTCGTTCGTTTGCGACGCTCCGACACGTGAATTCGATCGAATCCCGCCCGAGCCGCAATTATCTGGGTTCGAGAGCATCAAGAATGAATTCGCTGGATCAACCGAGAGATGGGTTTTTGACGAAGACCACACTTATATATTTCACAACGTTTTCAATGATTTCAAAGCGGATAAAAGTTATTATTATCGGTCAGAGGCCAACTACCGCGACCTGAATCCAAATATAAAGGTCGATGGCAACAAAATGCGTGTCGAATGTACTAATTCGGCGTGCTTCATGGTCCATCAATCTTACCACGACGGCGCGCATTTCGGTGAAATAAATATAAATGATGTCTTTCCGTTGGATGATTCCCCGACTACCTCTCAGACATATAAATTCTGTACTTCCGAGCGCGCCGAAAGAATAGCCAAGGCTTTGTCTTTCTTAATCAGTCAAAATGGCGGGAAAGAGTCCCCATTTTGAGCATTCGAAGCGGACAGGTTGC
Organism: Mesorhizobium sp. M0991; assembly: GCF_040318915.1. Taxonomy (NCBI): domain Bacteria; kingdom Pseudomonadati; phylum Pseudomonadota; class Alphaproteobacteria; order Hyphomicrobiales; family Phyllobacteriaceae; genus Mesorhizobium; species Mesorhizobium sp. M0991. Next base: position 25,338 of record NZ_JAMYNE010000017.1, on the reverse strand, counting down.
CAGTGTCGATCGCCAGCGGTGAGGGGCAGCGCAGTCTGTCGTATGCACGATGCTGGCGGTGGCGCACCTGAAGGCAAGCGGAACGGCAACTATCGCAACGGAGGCAGAACGAAACGCGCAATGGCGGCCTTGGCGGTTGTCCAGGCAATGGCGCGGATATGCCGGCAGACGATCAATGATCTACCGGATTAGCGTGAGACTTGTCGCCATGGTGCTCGCCGTCGCCTTCGCTGGCCATAGCAGGCGGTAAACGGCAAAAGGGCCTATTGCAAGTTTTCTAAACAGACCAATGGCACTCTGTTAGACGATAACTAGTGCGATCTATTTCGGCGAAACGAGATCGATGTTGGATGTTGGGGTCAGTTTGGACGGGCCGCGACATATCCATGACGAGAACCGAAACCTACAGGTCGGGGCGACGTAGTTTCGATGCGACCATGAAGGGTATCAATCGACTTAGGGAGAGCGGGATATCTTTTTCGGTCCTCTCTGTTATCGGGCCTCGCTCGATGGATGATCCGCGAGGACCTGTTCGAATTCTATAGGAACAACGGAATCAGGGACATATGCTTCAACATTGAGGAAATCGAAGGCGCAAGACGGAGTGGACGACACCACGACATGCACCCTCTGTTGCGTCGCCTGAGTTTGCTATCGCTCCTTGTGTTACGCCAATCTACGAACCTCACAATCAAGGCTAACAAAGTGACAAATTTCTCGCATGACCCAAGTGGGTCACGCGCCGAATGAGGGGAGTCATGCAAACGAATGGCGTGACGTTGCACCTGAAGAACTAGGCTTCCCGGGAAGCGGGCTACTCAAACATGGGAGAGCCAGATAGCGTTGAAACCTCTATAGCGCGAGAGCCCCGTTGCCTAGAGTGGATGGACATGATCCAAACTTTCAATCTGGATGCACTAAGCAATGCCTTCGTCGAAGCTGCGGTCGATCCGGCGCGCTGGGACGCGGCAATGGATGTAGCCGCCAAAGCCACGCGAAGCTTCGGGGCTATGCTTTTCGACATCAAGGGTCATTTGCCTAGTATACCGCGCAGTCGCGAAATGGGTCCATCGTTCGAGGCTTATGTTCGGGATGGCTGGATTGAACGGGACGAACGTTATAGCTTAGCCCCGCTCATGGTACGACGAGGGGTTGTTAGCGAACTTGACGTTCTGACACCCGAGGAGATTGCCAAGCGTCCGTACTATCAAGAATTTTTAGCCCCTTTCGGTTTGCGATGGTATGCGGGGGTAAAGGTATCGGCAGGCGATGAGTTGTGGTGTTTGTCCATTCAGCGGTCGATACAACAAGGACCTTTTTCAACATCTGAGATGCGGCTACTTGCGGAGCTCTCGAAGCGTTTGGGTTCGGCTGCTGCTCTCGCCAGAATGCTAAGCTTCGCAAGGGCGGAAGGTGCATTGGATGCCTTCAATGTGAGCGGCACGCCCGCAGTCCTGCTGGACCGAAACGCTGAGGTGATTCTCGTGAATGAGGCTGCCGACACGCTAATTCGTCGAGACCTTCGTCTGAGAGGTCGCCATCTCGCTTCTGTCAACAGGAATGCCACGGATGACTTAGAACGCGCATTGCACGCGCTGCTGCGAAACTCGACGCCAGCAGCAATGATGGCTCCGGTTCCGTTGCCACGCATCAGCGGCAGGCCACTTCTGGCCTATCCTTTGCGCCTTCCAAGAATTACATCGAACGCCCTCGCAAGTTGCCAAGCAGTTATCGTTCTTGTTGATCCGGATGTCTGTGCTCAACCGCCTGAGGTTGCCTTGCGAGCGTGCTTTGGGCTGACCTCTGCCGAGGCAAAGCTGGCGCATCGGATGTCTTCAGGCGAAGGTTTGGAAGCCGCAGCGGAACGGCTGAGAATATCCTACGAAACGGCAAGGAATCAGTTGAAGGCCATCTTTGCTAAGACTGACACTCATCGGCAGGCGGAATTGGTAGCTTTGCTTGCGAGACTACCAAATTCCACGAAAGTCGCTATTGCCTGACCCAATTGGGTCATGTGAGCTGCTGAAGATTCTGCAATACTCAATCGGAACTCGCGTCGTCTTGGCTCTTTTCCAGTGACACTGGTGAGTGCCTCCTAAGCTCTAAGGTTAAGGACAGTTCGTAATTAAAGAGTCTAGATCCGAACGCTAGCGATAGCAATCACTAATGGAGTAGGATTGATGGCGTATGCCATGCCAATGCTGATCAGGAGTATTAGCGTCTGTTTAAGTATATCAGGATTTGCGCTTGTTGGAATAACTTCCACCAGCGATGCTCAGAATCACACCGACAATCCTCCGCGAAATGGCCCCTATATCTCACCGTGCGATGGATCCAATAGTTGCAATACCGTCAACACTGGAAGCTGGGGGCCTAAACCTTCTGGAGGACTGCCCTCTAGCGGTCTTCCAGCCCCGCAGCCGCCCCCACCCGCGCCTCCTTCGGGCGGTTAAGTTTGTCTGCTGCAATGGACGAGGTGACAGGTGTGAGTCGAAAGCTTTACTTCAGTTGCGGCCCTGTGACGGTGGCGGCGCTCCTGTTGGCTTTGATAATTCTTGCTCAAGCCGACTTCCAGGCGAGGGCTGCCACGACATGCATTGTCAATGATCCTACTACCACCGCTCTGAACCTTCGCGCGACCCCGCGTGGCACTCTGCTTTCGACGATTCCGAATGGGCAAAGCGTAGAGGTCCAACAGGTCAAAAATGACAATCGTGGGCTACCTTGGGCAAGGCTGAAAAGTCCGCATGGCTGGGTTTATGCCAATTATCTAGATTGTAGCAACGCTATGCCTGTTCGCCCCAACAAGTCCTCCTTCGACGCGGTGATGGAGTTAGCGCGGACTAGATGTACCATGCCCCTGTTTCTCCCCAAGGCGTCTGGAATCCTCTGCGGGAGGGAGGGCGGTTATGATGTCGTGTGCCGACAAAGCGACGGGGGCAACGACCTTCTCGGAGGCATCTTTGTCGCAGATCAGTGCATTAGGGAGTGTGCAGCCGGAGACTGTGGAATGTCGAACGTCGAGATCGTCGGCAGCGTTAGGGCCGAGGACAGTTACGTCGATGAGCGGCCATGGTACCAAGAGTTCAGTTTTTCGGCACGAGAGATCGGGTTTTTCTGCAAGGCCAGCTTTAGCCGGATCGACGGTGACTTCTACAGTGTTTCCACGATGGTCGCATGCCAGGCGCGTCGCGAGTGAATAGCCCTACTACACCTGCGCTGCCAAGGGTCGTTGTTAGGCTCCAACTGAAGGCAATCTTCGCCAAAACTGAAACGCATCGGCAGGCGGAGTTGGTCGCGTTGCTTGCTAGATTAGTATGTACCGCTCAAACCGCGGCCGCATGACCCATCTGGGTCATGCGGGCCAGTGATGAGCCTGCAACAATCCGATCAGTGCTCGGAGCGCCTAAAGAGAAGGCGGTTTTTGGAGTCCAGGTCGTGACAATGTCGAACGTCATTGGAAGAAAAACGCTACTTCACCAAATTCCTGCGACCTTATTCATTTGTGCTGTCGTTGTTCCGGCGGTGCTGCCAGCAAATGGAGCTGAAGCACCGGCTATCGGCTCAACCTGTATCGTCAGTGACCCCAATGAGCCGACCTTAAATCTCCGGGCAGTCCCGAGAGGCAAGAAGTTAGGTGTTCTTCCGAATGGGCAGAGTGTCACGATCTCCATGATTCAGAACGATGATCGGGGCTTGCCATGGGCGCGAATTCCAGGCGGCTGGGTTTACGCCAATTTTTTGAATTGCCGCAACGTCCAACTGAATAATGACCACCCTATTACTTCAGCAACGTTGGACTCTGGCGTTGTCGGGTTATCCTGTAGTGGATACGAAAGCTGTATGAGATTTTCTAATAGTGACAACAAAGACGTATGCACTGGGATTGGGTATAAATCAACGACGGACAAAATTGACCAAACGATGCAGGTTTTAATAAATACCTCCTCGAACATAGCTGCTATTGATAAATTTGGCTCGGGTGGGTTTCACTGGACGGTCAGAAGTTCAACACTGAGGTACGATATAGGTGGCGAGGGCCTCCAATACAATATTGATCGCGTATCTGGAAAGATGTCGGGATTCTATAGCATAGGAAAGTTAGCCGAAGACGGTGCTGAACTTAATGTCTGGTTCTTTGGGTCGTGCGAGAGGATTTCGATTGACCCCAAATTCTAATTGACGGGATCATTTGGGAAGCGGTCAGGGGATTTGGTCAGTATGAGCTGGACGGGGAAAACCGCTATTACGAAATTGATCGGTATCTAGAGTTATACAAGGATACTTTGATGTTGGAAGTGCTGGACAAGGGCCAGTCACGTATTAGTCGTTCGAACCAGTGGTATCATGCACCATCTCAACGAGGCCAATTCTGCAACAATGGCTGTGTCGGTATCGTCATCACCGTGACCGGTCGGAGCACCAAAAATTCAACGGAGGTCGAGGTGTTAGAATCTCTAGAGTGGGTGCGTCGGTCGGCGATAACGCTTCCATTACTGTTGCTTGCACCTTTTACTCATGCGGAAGGTGCAAGAACCTTATGTGATTGCTTGTGTGATATCAGGCCAGATTACAACCAGTGCGCGATTTACGATAAAAGTGGAATCCCAATTGACTGGATTGGTCCCCCTGAGCAGCCTCTGCCTGAGCAGCCAGTAGACGCGCGCTGGTCCCTGGCTTCGATTGTCACAGGCAGCGGGTCACGATGAGACGCGGTTTGTTCAAACGAAGAATTGACCCGACTGATCGTTTCAATGTAACCGCCTATAAAATCGAAGGAATGCGCCAATCGCTGTCCTCAGCTCGACAAGTCTTCATATTTAAACTTCGCGCCAGAACAAAAGTGCAATACGTTTTACTTGGTGCGCAGACGTCGACGACACCACTTGGCACACGTTTCATGTCCCACAATACGCTCTATGATGGCGGTTGCGAGTCCGACGATTAAGGGACTTGCTCATAACCCAAACGGGTCAGGCGTGGTCGTTGCTGAGCGGCTAATATCTTGCGTCACGAGATTCGGACTCACCGCCAAGATGAACCAAATCCAAGGAGGAGGTAGGATGGTTCGATCATGGGTAGCAGGTTTACTGGTAACACCGCCCCGGCAGTCAAAGCAGGGGGGCGGAACAGGGCAGTGGTACGACATTATGATGAGACTGTGGCCAGGAGCGCTTGGGCGACGGAGAGCAAGAGGACCGGCATGAAATGGCGGCTTTTCAATTGGGCTATAGCTTTGAACTGTATGTTGAGTGCGGCATTCTTGCCATCCGCGACGTTAGCCCAACAGAGCGGAACTCACTATGCGACCAGCGTTGCGACGGTTGGATCAATTCCTTGGCAAAATCCACGCAGTGCTTGGGGCCGGCGTTTGACTTTAACTGTGTCTGACAGGCGGTGGTATCCCCCCGGTTGCCGAAACAAGAGAAGTTTTGCGGCCTGCGCGTATGAACATAAGGGCTGCGATCTCACTGGACAGGCGTGCGCAGCAATATGCTCTGGTTTGTGCGACGACCCCTAAACGCATCAGAAACATGCCTTGAGCAATCCGTGAGTGAATTTGGCACATCTAAATAAACATCAGCTGATGGGAGTAGATGCTATGAGCGAACAACGATTGCAGGCTGGACACTGGTCCGTCAAGTTTCTCTACGATATAGGAAGATGCCCAAAATGCATGCGTCAGTCATTCCTCGCATCCTGCATTGGTTGGTTAGCCGCTGGGATTACCTATGGATCGGGGTTCGTTACAAGTGCTGGCCCGATCTTGCACTGTTCCGTCGCGCTTGCGTTGCTCTTGTCAGGTCTTTGGCTGCTGCACCTAGTTGTATATGCGATTCGCTACTCCCTGCGGCAAACGAAGTTGCAGTCCCCGTCAGCGAAGGCTGGCGAGTATTCCCCTCTTCGGAGGTCTTTCATCGCAAATTTCTCGACTGCCTTCGCGAGCCTGGCGATTATGACCACTTTGCCGAGGATAAAGGAGTTGGAGACGCCCAAAAAGGATAGGGGTACGCAACTGGCGATGAATTGCTACGATGGCCAATGCGGCCAAGGCACTTTCTGTTGCCAATGGGGGGACAGCTCATGGTGCTGCCAGGACGGCACATCGTGTGACAGTAGTAACCACGCATGTTTTTAATTCGTGCAGAAGGAAGGGGGACGCAAATGCGGTCATGATTTCACACCACAGCTCTGGTGAACCTCGGAGGACAAGATGCGAAGCTTTCTTTTTGGCCGTCTTGGCAATTGCCACATTTGCATCAGGCAGGCGTTTTTAGCTGCCGCGGCCCTTTGGGCCTTTGTGTTAATTGCGATATCGCTAGGACAGACAAGCGCCGCAATCTACTTGGCCGCGGCATCATTTATGCTGACTTTCCTGTGGGCCGGACATATGATCGCATTTCTGTTTCGCATTCGGCTCCCGCGCAATGAACGGTTCGACGTTAGTCGACGCTCTAGTTTTTTGTTGATGGGGAGAGGTTTGTCCGCAGCGGCACTTATTTCCTTTTTCCCGCACCAGGCTCGCGCCCAATCGTATGGGGGATGTGGCAACGACGACTGCGACCCATGTTTCCGACCATTTTGGGGATCAGATGGAGGCGGTCGAGTTTGTTGGCGTTGCCATAGCTGTGGCAACGACTGTGGTGGGCAGACCTGCTAGTGCAACTCCACCTTTGGGCGCAGAGGTCAGCGCCCAAAGCGGCGATTGGGATGGCACCCGAGTGGGTGAAGGAGCGTCGTTTGACAAGATCCTTTGGCCTGAAGCTCATTCTTTTGTTGGCTTGCTTGCCGCACCATCCCAAGCTCAGCAGCTGCCTATCGTAGGCTTCGACCCAAACTTCGGGCCGATATGCCGGGGACCTATCGGTCCTGGCCCATGCGCCCAAGTCCAGCTATACATTCAGCAGCATGGCGGGCAGGCCTCGGAGCCTGGCTTACCACCGCTTCAGCAGATTGGGGTTGACGCAAACGGTGGACCTATCTGTGCGGGCCCCTTGGGCCTGGGCGTTGCGCTGCTGTTGCGCAGTATCTACAGCAAATGTACGGACAGCGTCCCCCACCGGTTGTACAGGCGAACGTGCCTGAACCTATGCAGATTGGTTTCGATCCCCGCTTTGGGCGCAGGTCCGTTGGGACCTGGCCCTTGCGCTGCCGTCCAGGCATACCTACTGCGGCCTTCGGCGCAGTCCCAGCAGCCGGTGACCGATCTGAACCAAGTACAAGTTGCGAATAGCGCTTCGGAGGGGTCTAGATCCGATGTGCAGTGCACCGGTTGGCCAAGAGCCCTGTTCGCTCCTGCAACAGGAAATTGTTGATTCCGGACGCGGACTGACGATTCCAAAATTAGAAGTTTTGTCGCAGGGGACAGTCGCTTGATGCGCTTAGTGAGGCGGTGGTCACCAACGCGGGCGGCCTGCCCGACTACGACGCGCTGCAGAAGGCCGTCCACAGCGATCCCTACGCCATGATCCTCGGCGCCTTCGACATCATGTATTTGGACGGCCACGACCTGCGCGACGTCGGCTGCAAGGCACGCCGCGAGATCCTGTTCGGCATCATCAAGCCCAACAGCCGCATCCAGTTCAGCGAAGCCATCCCCGGCGATCCCACGGCGATCTTCTATCTCGCCGATCAGGTTGGTCTGGAGGGGATCGTCTCCAAACGCGTAGGATGCTCGCATCTGTGATCTAGGCCAGATCCAGCAAATTCCCGCCTATTAAAGCTGGGCAGCAGCTTGCCGCGCGAGAACGTTGCGCACATTCGAGACCTGCCATTGGCCATTGCGCGCTGCGCGGACGCCGCGATTATTCAAGGCGATTGCCAGGCCACGCAGGCTGGTGATGCCGGAGCGCTGAATGGATGCGATGATTGGCAGCACGGTCTGCGCAAACCGGTCGGCTTCTTCGATCGACATCTTCCGACCCTTCGCCGCAGCTTCGGCGGTGTTGGTCGGATTGCCGAGCTTTATGCTCATCCTGCGTGAGGCGAGGGCGGCTTTGGTACGCTCCGAGATCAATCGACGCTCCTTTTCGGCCAAAGCGGCGTAAAGGTGCAGCATAAACGGGTCGGCGTCAGCGCCGAGTTCGGCGACGATGAACGGAACGCGCTGAACCATCAGTCCGGCAATGAAGGCGACATCTCGGGAGAGGCGATCGAGCTTGGCCACCACGACCGGGCATTTGGCGTGGCGGGCGAGGGCGAGGGCGGCTGTCAGTTGTGGCCGCCGATCGAGGGCATCCGCACCCTTTCCGGTCTCGATCTCGGTAAACTCCTGGAGGATGATCATTCCCTCGGCCTCGGCAAAGCGGGCAACGGCGACGCGCTGGGCCTCGATGCCCAAGCCTGAACGTCCTTGTCGCTGTGTCGAAACCCGATAGTAGGCGACCGCGCGCGGCATGTTGCTAATTCCTGGGGTGTTCAAACTGCAAACCACCGTTTGCAGTGTGCTCGCCGGCCCCATCAAGGCAAGTTCTTTCTGGTCTTAGCCGGGTAGGCTTTGTCGCCGCGCAACATATGGGTTTGCGACTGCGGCGGTGAAACTTCGCCGACCCCTCCAGCGTTACTGCGTCTCTGTTCAACACAAGGGGCATCATGATCAATCCGGGGACGAGCACGCTTCTTCTCATTCTGGCGGCTATCGTGCCGGTCGCGGCGGCGGCAATTGCCGGCAATCTCGCTACCATTCCCAACGTACCGACATGGTACGCCCACCTGACCAAACCCTCTTTCAACCCACCGAATTCGGTATTTGCCCCGGTGTGGACGACGCTGTACCTGATGATGGCCTATGCTTTCTATCGCGTGCTGAAAGCTAACGCCGACTGGATCAGCTTTGCGGTGGCGATCTTTCTAATTCAGATCACGCTCAACGCGGCCTGGTCGTGGGTGTTCTTTTCATTCCACAGCCCGCGAGGTGGCCTCGTGGTCATCACGCTTCTCTGGCTTGCGATCGTCCTAACCATCCTGGCGTTCTGGCAGATTGATCCGACGGCCTCGATGCTACTTTGGCCTTACCTGTTGTGGGTCAGCTTCGCGGCAGCATTGAACTGGGAAATCGATCGACTCAACTGACGCTATTTTGGAATGTGCGACGACCACCTTGCACTGAGGAGGGCTTGGGGTGGTTTCTTGAAGTTCAGGCCCTAGTACCCGGTGACCTCGGAGCGCGACTGATGTGCCACTCGAGCAAGGCATCCTGATCGTCTTCGTCGTCCTCGGCATAGGGTGCCTCGTAGGCGACGCACATCAGCAACTCATGTCTGGCCTGGGGAAATAGCCTGCGCACCGTTCAGGTTCGCTGACGCGAAGTCTTGAGCGTGCTCAGCCGGTGTCCTATAGGCCACTCTGACTAATGGGGTTCAACATGCACGAAAAACTGTCAGCTCTCTCAAAACGTCTCAAGGACGAGCAGCGCGATCTACTTCTCGCCGCCGCCGAGCAGGAGACAATACCGAGCGCCAGCACGATTCAACCAGTGGCCATGCTTGAGCTCAATATCGCTGCCATTGAGAATACCCTCGCCGACGAAAAATGATCCGAGCGGGGAAATGAGCGGACCAGCCGTCCGACGAACCGGGCGTGCCACCTACAGGAGCTTCATATCTTCATAGGTGGTGACGAAGGTCACTGATGTGTCCAGTTTTCCCCCCAGCTCATGGATGGAGGTCTCCTTCCAGCGCGCCCTGGTCTTCAGCCAGAAAATTGCTGCAGTGACGGCCTCCCGACCTTCACCGGTCGCCTTGCGGTAGAGGCTTTCGGCGACCCGGGCGTTCCTCCTTGCCAGGAAGAGGGGGGCACGATCTTCCATCTCCGTATTTGTCGCCCGCCGCCTCCTTGTGGGGCTAGTCTGATAAATGGTCATTTGCCCCTCCCGGAGGAGAAGGCCAGTTCGGCAATTGCGACGGCGAGCGGCACGGATAACAGGTAGCGCGCGACAAGCAGGCGAACTTGCAGTTCGACCTCAGTTGTCCTATTGATTTCGGGGTCATCTTTGCCGACCAGCATCGTGACATCGGCCCGGTGGGCGCCTACCAGCGCTGCCGGGTCTTTACATTTGGAATACATCGCCGGTCACCCCCACGAACCGATTATCGACGAATGGGTCTCGGCGCGGCGCCGGCGTTCATAGGTCTCGATATCGTTGAGCGAGTAGACGATCCGGCCGCCAAGCTTGTGATAGTTGGGCCCAGTCTTCTTCCAGCGCCAGCGTTCGAGCGTTCGCGGGCTTACTCGAAAGCGACGGGCGACTTCTTCCTGGCAGAGGTAAACGGGGGAAGCATCTGGCATTGCAAGCTCCTGAGCGGGGGCTTCGCATCGTTGCGCTGGAGCGCTAGCGGAAGCTGTTTCGATCCCAGAAGTTGGCAGCAGTTCGCCGATTTGAGATATGTTCGGCCACTAAGAATGTCGTGACGTTTCAGGCGGTGCCGGCGCCCGAATTTGCCGGGTTTTGCGATGGAGTCGTGACGCCGGAATTAAAATGTCGTGACGTCTTGGCCTGGCTAAGCTGCCGCCGATCCACGAGCAGCAGAAAGGGGTTGAGTCGATATCCAGTCCAGGTCCTGCTCTGGATGACGTCCTCTAGGTCGAGCGTGTAACCAGCTTTGGCCTCGAACTCCCTTTCGAGCTTTTTGCGAGTTCGGGTGACTATCTGCCGAAGGGTTTCCTCTTCACAATGCAGATGGCGGCAAAGCGCTTCTTTAGACACATAGGTATGCCCCGAATGCTCAAGATCAGCCTCAAACTGCTCGGCCAGCCGCGATATTAGCTCAGCCAGTCTGCCATTCAGACTGATTGAGTTGTCGAACAGGATTTTCGACCCACCTTCATCCAGTGCGAAAACTATCCTACGAGATGGAACCGGCTTCGCGTCTGCCGCAGCTTGGGATTCAGCCGGCGGTTCTTGCCGACCGGTATCGTAGAACGACCCGTTGGCCAGCGGACTACGGAGTAACCCCAACAACGACGTCTCAGGGAGGTCGAGCACCGCGCCGAGCGTGGCATGCTGTCGAAGCTTTTCGTCGACGACGCCAACTATCTCGCTGCCGTAGCGCTGATGCAATGAGAAGATGCTGCTCGCCGCGGCATCCGGGCTTTCCCCGATATCGGTCAACGCCCTGTAAACCTGGCCATTGTTCGACATGAAGTCCTGCTGCGACATGGCGGCCAGCTTCTGCGCCCGGCATAGGTGGGCCTCGACCATCGTCAGGTCGCGGCCGTCCTGGTGGGCGCCGAGAAAAAGATCTCGCTCGTAAGTGCCTATGGGCTCAAATAGGCCAGCTGCTGCGACTGCATATTGCCGTTCAACACATTGGGAACAGTAACCACACTGCCGGCCCGACATCGACATTTCGCGAATGTTTGCGCAACTTGTCGTCAGCCCAATCAGATCCGAAAGATGGTTCCGATTGATACTCCTGACCACGTCCGCCTTGGTCTTCCATAGGAAAGGATTCTCGAAGCTAACCGGTGTATCTAGCAGCAAGGAAAAGAGACGGCTGAAGTAGGAGAGGGTCCGCGGATGCGTTGTCCGGCTCGCCCGTGTGCCGACTACGTGCTGGGCCATAGGCAGATTGAAGCTGGTGATGCCGTTCTCGCAGAACTGGACGCTGCTGCATCCAAACATCCGGGCGTAGGCCATACCAAGTGATGCGAACAGAAATGACCGTAGCCGCTGCGAATGTTCGACAGGCTCTGCCTGGTGTCCTCTCCGAACCCAGACCGGGGCATAGAAGGTCTGGCCCTTGCGGGTACGTTGTCCGATCTCATGAGCAAGTTGGTTCTGCTTGCCGACGACCAAGGTGGCGCTTGAATGCGTCACCAGCACGGCACTGCAGTTCCTGCCGATAACGCTCTCGGAAACTCCCGCAAGCGAGTCCAGCCCACCGGAGAAAAGGATTACCTGGTCGGGCCGGATGGTCTGGGCCACGGAATCGTTAAATCCGAGATAGAGCTGGGCTCCCTCAGGCCTACCAGCATGGGTGAATTCGAACGCAAATTCATCCCCAGAGAGAAAGGACAGGCCCTCCAAAAGAGCATCTTTAACTTCCCTGCTGTTCCACAGCGCTTCGTTGCGCACCGGAATGCGAAAGCGCAGCCGCCTTTGCCACTCTGCGCCGATCTCGCGGCTGTCATCCTTCACGCGCGGGACCAACCTGTCCGCCGAGAAGACATAGGCCGCGATCTCCAGAACATCAGCCAGGGGATCGGGGATCTCATCGAGGAGCGGCGCGCTGACCGATCCGGGATCAAATCGGACCCTCTTCTTCTCATCGGCGGCTGGTGAGATATCGAGTTCGAGAACCCTTGCTGCCTTGCCTGCAGGCGCACCACCGCAGGCAATGAAAGTGTCATGCATGTCCGCTCTCGCGGCGGCGCAGCTCATCACGGATCTTGCCGGCGGCGACATGGACGAAACGCCCCGCCTTGTCGCGGTCAATGCCGCCTTCGAAGTTTTGTTTGGAAAACCATTCGGCGGCGAAATTCTTGATGATGCCGGACGCCTCGCGGCAGTGCTGGTCGAGGGCAGCTTCGAACTTCCTATGATCGGCCACGCTGGAGAAGCGCCGGCTGGCGCCCACATGATTCGAGAGCTCCCGGTGGAGGTAGAAATTGAGGTGGCTTTGCGTAAGGCGAGCGAAGAACTCCCGCGCGAGAACAGCAAACTGTTTTGCGTTGGCAAAGCCGGCGGTGACCGTCTTCACCCGGTCCCGATCCATCCCAAAAAGATCCGACACGTCGCGACCGACGACTGCGTGTAGGCTTTCCACCGCACAGACCTGCGCGATTTCGCCATAGTCGCTGCGCGGCCCCTTCTTCGAAGTGAACCGGTCGATTGCGTCCATCATGGCGGCCCCGATCTCGACGAGAGATGGATGGTCACTTACGACCAGCCCCAGGCCTCTGAGTGCGCCCGCGAAGCTTCTGCTGGCGGCGGCAAGCGGTATCTGCGTCAAGAGGTAGAATGTCTGGCGTACTGTTGCGTCGTCAGCCGCGTCGATCATGCTGCGGTCGGCGGCGCGGGCGGATGCGGCAGCTATATCTTCCATCAAGGCCCCGCCACTAAGAAGGGTCACGACGTGGCGCCACTCCTTCGTCCGTGGAAGATGAGGCAGGAGCTGGTGGCCCAAGGCATTTCCTCGCGACGGGCTCGCAGCAGGCCCGACCCCAACTTTTCGCCGCAAATGTTAGCGGTCCATGAAGGTGATCTAGCCAATTTTATGGACTAGCTGATTCGGTGGTCGAGGCCGTCGATAGGTGGTCCTCAGGCCACTTTTGCTTTTGTTTTCGCATCGCTGCGCACCATCCCCCACACCGCTGGAGCAGAGTTGGAGACCGGCTAACGTCCCTATCCATGAGCAGGCACAAACCCACCGGCAATAATACGTGGTCTGGCCGGAGCGGAGCGGGCTATAATGCCCTCTCCCCAGATCGCATGAGCGCCGCAGAGCGCCTCGATGAACTAGCCGCCCTCCTGGCCGCGGGCCTGGTTCGGCTACGGGCGCGACAGTCAAGCAGACAATGTGCAGAGCGCGAAAAGACTTCAGTCGACTTCAGGACCACGGAGAGCGTGTGTCGGGACCACTCGCAAGGGGAGTTCCGATGACAAAATTCTCTACTGAAAGCAGCAGGGTTGAGACGGCCAACTCAGGACTTTACCACGATCCCAACGTGCTGGGCCGGCTGGCGGCGCTGAAGACGATGCCAACGCCGGAGCTGAAGGCACAATGGCGCGACCTCTTCGATCGAGAGCCGCCTCCGTATAACCGGCGTTTCCTCGAAAGCCGGCTTGCCTATCGCATCCAGGAACTCGCCTTCGGCGGGCTGAAGCCGGAAACGGTCGAGCGGCTGAAGGCGCTTGGCGAGGAGTTCGATGGCGGCAACATCGCGGTCCGGCGCATCCGCGGTGCCGACCGGCCGATTGCCGGCACGCAACTGCTCCGTGAATGGCAAGGCGTTGAGCAGACCGTCACGGTGCTAACTGACGGCTACGAATGGCAGGGCAGGCCATACCAGTCATTGTCCTCCGTTGCCTTAGCCATCACCGGGACGCGCTGGAATGGCTGGCTGTTCTTCGGGTTGAGGAACCATCGCGGCAAGGCGAGGGGCCGGTCATGAGTATGGCAGACTTCAAGCCAATCGTTCGCAAGCTGCGCTGCGCTGTTTACACTCGCAAGTCCAGCGAGGAGGGACTCGATATGGAGTTCAACTCGCTCGATGCCCAGCGCGAAGCCTGCGAGGCCTTTGTGGCCAGCCAGAAGGCCCTAGGATGGGTTTTGGTGCCCGACCGCTACGATGATGGCGGTATCTCCGGAGCGACGCTGGAACGGCCTGCCTTGAAGCGCCTGCTGCTCGACATGGACGTGGGCCTGGTCGACGTGGTCGTGGTCTACAAGATCGATCGGCTGTCACGCTCGCTCATGGACTTCTCGCGGTTGGTCGAGGCCTTCGATGCCAACGACGTCACCTTCGTCTCGGTGACCCAGAGTTTTAATACCACCACCTCGATGGGCAGGCTGACCCTCAACATCCTGTTGTCCTTCGCCCAGTTCGAACGTGAGGTGATTGGTGAACGCATCCGCGACAAGTTCGCCGCGTCGCGCAAGCGCGGCATGTGGATGGGTGGCTGGACGCCGCTCGGCTATGAGGTGAGGGACCGCAAGCTGGTCATCAACGAAGCCGAGGCAGCAACCGTCCGCATGGTGTTCGAACGATTTGTCTCGATCGGCTCGGCGACAACGCTTTCCAGGAGTTTCACAGCCGAGGGGATTTTGACGCGTCAGGGCAAGCCGCTGGACAAAGGCGTGATCTACAAGCTGCTCAACAACCCAGTCTATGTCGGCGAGGCCGTTCACAAGGGCACCTCTTACGAAGGCGAGCACGAGGCCATTATCAGTCGCGGGCTCTGGAACAAGGTGCAGGCTATACTGTCCGATGGTTCGAGGAAGCGGGGCGCCAAAACCCGGGCCCAGACACCAGCGCTGCTCAAGGGGCTGCTCTTTGGGCCGACCGGATGTGCGATGTCGCCGACCCACACGCGCAAGGACGGCAAGCTGTATCGTTATTACGTCAGCCAATCGGTGTTGAAGCAGGGAGCTAATGCCTGCCCGGTCGGGCGCTTGCCAGCAGCTGAGATCGAGGCAGCCGTGATCGATCAGTTGCGCATCCTCATTCGCAGCCCGGAAATCATCGTAGCCATCTGGAAGGCAGCCCGCGAACAAGATGTTGGTAATATTGAAGGCGAGGTGAGGGCGGCATTGCTCGACCTCGATCCGCTCTGGAACGAACTGTTCCCGGCTGAGCAGGCGCGCATTGTCCAGCTTCTGGTCGAGCGCGTGGATGTTGCAACCGACGGGATCTCGATCTGCCTCAGGACTGACGGGCTCACAAGCATGATACAAGACTTGCGCCGGCCAGCAGCCAATCGCCTCGGAGAAGCCGCATGAACGCCGCGGTCGAGGTCAGCGCCGACGGCAGCAGGCTGACGGTGAAGCTGCCACTGACTGTCCGCAAACGGGGCGGCAGGAAGGTCGTGATTGCCCCGCACGGCGCGATCATCAAGTCGCCGCGGCCCCGGGTCGACAACACGCTGGTGAAGGCAATAGCGAGGGCCTATCGCTGGCAGCGGATGCTGGAGGAGGGGGCACATGCCTCCATGCGGGATTTAGCAGCGGCCGAACACATCAGCCCAACGTATATCTCACGGCTGCTGCGGCTCACGCTACTCGATCCACAAATCGTAGAGGCCGTGCTGGATCGACGGCACCCCGAAGCGGCCACTCAGGAACTGCTGTTCCAGCCATTGCCCGACGTGTGGTGGTCGCAGCAGCAGATTGTGTGTGCGACAGGGGCGTAGGGCCGAGCTGCGCCGCCCTGAGCCGACATTCTCTAGTGCAAATTCAGGGCGGATATCAGGGTCGCTGAGGCGGGTTTCCTCGGAGCGGTCCTCAACAGCTATACGTCCCAATCACCGAGGACATGCCCTACCGGTTCTAATTACTTGTAATGCCGCTTAAAGGTTTCGAGTGGCCCGCATTATTGTCAATTGAGGCCAAATTGACCAAATGAGATCGACTTATAGGAGCGGGATTCGTATTCAGGTCCCAAGGGCGAAAAAACGAAACTGCGATTCGGACGTCTGCCTACGCCATGCCGGTAACTGTGGTTAAACACGGGTGAGCCGTTGTGGTCGTGCTCGCGATCGAGCAATACGAGCAACTGAAGGCGCTGGACACAGCGAAATCTCGGACTGTCGAGTGGAGGCAACAGAGTGAAAGTCACCGTCAACAACTCGGGCCTGCGCGACAACCACAGTCGTGGTACAGTCGCAGAATTCTTGAAGGCCAAGATTCAACCGGGCTCGGCACTATCCGTCGTTTCGGCGTATTTCACCATCTACGCTTACGACGCTCTCAAGCAACCATTGAACAACATCGAGCATCTCGATTTTCTCTTCGGCGAACCTTCCTTCGTAAATCGTCTGGATCCCGCCAAGACGGAAAAGAAGAAGTTCGCCATTGATGGTGAAGGCTTGGAACTTGCTAATAAGCTCCAGCAGAAACGCGTGGCCAAGGAGTGCGCCGATTGGATCGAGCACAAGGTGGACATAAAGACTATCAAACAATCGAACCTGCTTCACGGAAAGATGTACCATGTTGCCTCCGGTGGTGTGGAAGACGCAATTCTTGGCAGCTCGAATTTCACAGTACGCGGGCTAGGGCTGGGAAATGACGGGAATAATATCGAGCTGAACCTTGTTGTTGACAGCAATCGTGACCGCCGTGAGATGAAGCAATGGTTTGACGAAATTTGGCAAGACGACAGATTGGTCAAAGACGTTAAACAGGAGGTTCTTCTATATCTGAGAAAGCTTTACGCGAATCATCCACCACAATTCATTTACTACTTAACTCTATTCCACCTCTTCCGTGACTACCTCGACGGCACGCGCGATGTAGACGACAACCTCCGCCGGGTGGCGCTTCCAGACACTCACATCTGGCGGACGCTCTTCTCCTTCCAGAAGGATGGCGCCAAAGCGGCCATCAACAAGATCCTGGACTACAATGGTTGCATCCTTGCCGATAGCGTTGGACTTGGTAAGACCTATACCGCGCTAGCCGTCATCAAATATTTTGAGTTGCGGAACGAGCGCGTCCTGGTCCTCTGTCCGAAGAAACTGAGCCGAAACTGGTCAATTTTCCGAAACCCTAGCGCCCTCAATCCCTTTTCGGACGACAAGTTCCGTTTCGACGTCATCCATCATACCGACCTCTCCCGCGAGTCTGGCGCGGTTAACGGGATTCATTTGGACTCGCTCAATTGGGGCGCCTACGATCTTGTGGTCATCGATGAATCCCACAATTTCAGAAACAACAAGCTCGCCACCCAACGTCCCGGCGAGCCGGAAAAGCGCAGTCGCTATCAGCGACTGATGGAAGACATTATTTCAGATGGAGTGAAAACCAAGGTGCTGCTTCTCTCGGCTACGCCGGTGAACAACCAATTGGCCGATCTCCGCAACCAGATATCCTTTATTGCCGGGGGTGACGTAGCTCGAAATGGCGCTGCCGACGCAGCATTTGTGGGGAAACTCAACATCGTCTCGGTGAGGGAAACATCCCGTCAGGCGCAAACGCACTTCACCAATTGGGCAAGGAGGCCTCCCGATCAGCGGAAGACCCGCGACCTCATCGCAGCAATAGGTGGTGATTTTTTCAGGCTCCTCGACGGCCTCAGCATCGCCCGCTCGCGTCGGCAGATCGCGAGCTACTACGCTGGCGAGATGAAGCAACTCGGTGGCTTCCCCCGTCGCCCGCGTCCGAAGGCTATTCACGCACCAATTGATTTGGAGCAGCGATTCCTCTCGTTCGAACAACTTGACGGGGAAATCAGCGCGCTGCGTCTGGCCCTCTATCATCCTACCAGCTTTCTCCGAGAAGACCTGCCCGAAAAGCTGCTCACCGCTTATGACAACAGAATTCTCGGGGGCTTCACGCAAGAGGGCCGCGAGCGCATTCTCATTGCAATGATGAAGGTCAACTTTCTGAAACGCCTCGAAAGTTCCGTAGATTCCTTCCGTCTTACTCTCCAACGCACCATCGCCAAGATCGACGCCTTGGAGAAACGAATCGTCGTCTTCGAAAGCCAACTCGATGGAAACCCCGAGATCGACTACGACTCACTAACGCCGGATCTTTTCGAAGACCCTGATTTCGACAGCGAAGACTTCACCATCGGTGGCCGCCGTCGCATTCATCTCGCTCATCTTAAGTTGCCGGAATGGCTCAAATCAGTTCGCAATGATCGGACCCAGCTCCAGTTTCTCTTGGAGAAAACCCAATCAGTCACACCTAGGCGCGATGGAAAACTTGCGGAGATCAAGGCGCTCATTGAAGCCAAGGTCCGCCAGCCCACTGTTAACCGCGATGGCAAGGCCAATCGCAAGGTTCTCGTTTTTACCGCGTTCGCCGATACAGCTCGTTATCTTTATGAACACCTCGGGGCGTGGGCCCGCAACGATCTCAAGATTCACACCGGCCTCGTATGCGGGGACGGGGGGAACGCAGCGTCGTTGGGGCGCACTGACTACGACGACATCCTCACGAACTTCTCGCCTGTTGCCAAGCGCCGGGCGGATCAGAGTGTACGCTTTCCAGAACAGCACGAGGAAATCGACCTGCTTATTGCCACCGACTGCATCAGCGAGGGGCAGAACCTTCAAGACTGCGATCTCCTTATCAACTACGATATCCATTGGAACCCGGTCCGGATCATCCAGCGCTTCGGCCGCATTGACCGTATCGGCTCGCGCAATGCCACCGTGCAGCTTGTCAACTTTTGGCCCGTGTCCGACCTTGACCATTATCTTGGAGTCAAATTGCGGGTCGAAGCCCGGATGGCGCTTGTGGACCTGGCCGCCTCGCAAACTGACAATCTGCTCGATGCTGACCAGCTTGAAGACCTCATCAAAGAGGACTTGCTATTCCGCAACCGCCAACTCACGCGCCTTAAAGACGAAGTCCTCGATCTCGAGGATCTCGATGGCTCGGTTTCGCTAACCGATTTTTCGCTTGACGAGTTCAGACTTGACCTCCTCCGCTACCTCGAAGCCAACCGTGCCGAATTAGAGGAGGCGGGTGAGGGCCTCTACGCCGTCGTACCGCCCAAGGAAGATCTTTTCGTCAAAGCGCGTCCGGGCGCCATTTTCTGTCTACGCCAGCGCACAACAGCCGAGTCCCCCTCGTCCGCCAAATCGGCCGACTCCTCCAGGCTAAACCCACTGGCGCCCTACTATCTGGTCTACGTTCACGACGACGGCACGGTCCGCTTCAGCTTCGCCCAGCCAAAGGAAACCATGCTTCTCTTGCGCGATCTCGCTGCCAGTGAACCGTACGCCTTCGAGAGACTCTACGATCTCTTTGACCAGCGCACAAAGGATGGCACCGACATGAGCCACTACAGTGGTCTCCTGCAACAGGCCCTCGCCTCCGTCGAGCGCACGTTCCAGAGGCGCGCTGCCGCCTCCCTCCTTTCCAGCCGCAATGCTGTATTGCCAACCGCTGGGGACGTACCGACCTCCAAAGGCGACGACTTCGACCTCGTCACCTGGCTTGTAATCCTTGGACCCGAGTAACTGTATGCCCGCCGACACAGACCATCGATCCGCTATCGCCGCTGTCCTTGGCGAATTTCAAGCACGTCCAGTGGCGCAGGCCGCTCGCAGCCTGCTGGCCGAGCTTGGCTACACATCCGACCGTACCATCCATCTGTCCAATTCAAGCCCCCAGGCTTTTCGCGAGTTCATCCGCGCTAACGGTCCGGATGTGCCCTTCAGCGAAGCGAAGGCTCTCTACTCCGACTGGAGGTCGGCCGATCTTCTGTTCCAACTCACCGATGAGGAGCTCTCAGGCAATCGGAGCCTGTTCCAGGAAACCGCCGTCAATCCGGGCCTCCTGCGCTCCTACCTCTTTTTTGCAATTGAGCTTACCGGTGACAATTATGCTCGCGGCCAGCTTACCGGTATCGCCAGGCAGATTAACCGCGTCTTCCCCATGCCTGTCATGGTTCTTATCAAGCATCTCGCGGAAAAGCGGCCTGTTCTTTCCATAGCATTGATCAATCGTCGTCAGAACAAGCGCGACGCCGCCAAGGATGTGCTTGGCAAGGTCACAATCATCCGCGACATCTCACTCGCCGAACCGCATCGCGGGCATCTCGATATACTCGATTCATTTGCTGTCCCGAATCTGGTTCACCCAAAGCGGCTCCCCATTGATAACTTCGATAGCCTCCACTCCGCTTGGGAGGAGATCTTCAATGTAGAACTTCTCAACAGGCGCTTCTACCGTGAGCTGGCCAATTGGTATTTCTGGGCGCTTCCGCAGGTTGAGTTCCCTAACGACATCGAAAAGGACGCAGAGAGACGCCGCGCGACCTCCCTCATCCGCATGTTAACGCGTCTCATATTTTGCTGGTTCCTGAAGGAAAAAGGTCTCATCCCGGAGAACCTATTTGTCGAAGCCGAACTGGCGAAGATACTGAAAGACCTCGACCCCAACGGCTGCGCTTACCATCAGGCGGTCCTGCAAAACCTGTTCTTCGCCACGCTCAACCAGCGCATGGGGAAGGACAAAAATGGCCAACCTTACCGCGGCTTCGCCCGTGACGAGGGCTTGGAGAAGAACCGCTCGACCTACGGCGTCGACACTCTGTACCGGTACGAGGAGCACTTCCGAGACCCAACCACCGCTCTCGACAATTTCGCCGACGTGCCTTTCCTCAACGGTGGGCTTTTCGAATGTCTCGACCGGACCGATGAGGCAACTGGCAAGAAGCTCTACCTCGACGGCTTCTCCCGGAACGAAAAGAAGCGGCCGAGCGTCCCAAACCGTCTTTTTTTTGCCGGAGAACAGACCGCAGACCTCTCCGACGCGTACGGGGAACCTCGGCGTCGCACCGAGCGCGTCCGCGGTCTGCTCCGCATCCTGCACTCCTACAAATTCACGATAGTCGAGAACACGCCCATCGATCAGGAAATCGCTCTCGATCCCGAACTGCTCGGCCAGGTTTTCGAAAACCTGCTCGCCTCATACAATGAGGAAACCAAGACCACTGCCCGCAAGCAGACTGGGTCGTTCTACACCCCGCGCCCAATCGTCGAATACATGGTGGATGAGTCGCTCAAGGCACACCTTGCCGGTGCGCTGGTCACGGTCGGCATGTCCGGGGAGGAAGCCCGGGCCGGGCTTAATATCCTCTTCGCCTACACCGAGCGTGAGCACGCATTCTCCGAACGCGAAGCCGCCGCTCTGCTTGATGCTATCCATACCTGCAAAATTCTCGATCCCGCTTGCGGTTCTGGCGCCTTCCCGATGGGGATGCTGCAAAAACTCGTTTACATCATCCACAAACTCGACCCTGACAACGCGCGATGGATGCAGCTCCAGATCGACGCCGCTGCCAAGATTCCCGACTCCTCCGCCCGCGATGCTGCCATCGCCGCTATCGAACGCGACTTCGCTGACAATGAGGACGACTTCGGTCGCAAGCTCTATCTCATCGAGAACTGCCTTTACGGCGTGGACATCCAGCCCATCGCCATCCAGATCTCCAAGCTCCGGTTCTTCATCTCTCTCATCTGTGACCAGCGTACCAGCCGCACAAAGAAGGAAAATCACGGCATCCGCCCTCTGCCCAACCTCGAAACAAAGTTCGTGGCCGCAGACACGCTGATTGGGCTGCCAGAGGCAGAGCAACTGGCCCTCGCGCCACGTCGTGTTTCCCAGATTGAGGCCGAGATAGAGAGTCTTTACCACCGCTACTTTGCCATTCAGCGCCGCGACCAGAAACTTGCAATCCAACGAAAGACCAGGGATCTCCGCCAGGAACTGGGAAAAGTTCTGGCCGGGAGCCTTATGGCTCCTAAGAAGGCCCAACACGTCGCCGATTGGAATCCGTTCGACCCGCAGGCGAGCTCCGACTTCTTCGACCCGCACTGGATGTTCGGACGCTCGCTGGAAGAAGGATTTGATATTGTGGTTGGAAATCCGCCATACGTCTTTGGCGGAAATACTGGTATTTCCGCCAAAGATAAGGATCTATATAGGAAGCTCTACGTTTCCGGCTCCGGAAAAACTAATCTGTTCGTTATTTTTATCGAGCGCGGCATCCAACTCTTGAAGCAAGGCGGGTTCCTTTCATACATTATCCCGAACACACTGCTTCGAGTGACTTCCTACTACTCGACAAGAAAACTCATCCTGAACAAGGCGTGCATTGATGAGATTATAGATTTGGATGTGGGAGTCTTTAATCAAGTAACCGCCTCCACAATTGTGATCCGTCTCCGCAACCAGACACCAGAATCTAATCGTAACACTATTATCAGGCATGGCTTGGATGACGATCGCCCAAAGCAATTCCGGCAATTGAGCTGGAATGCAAAGGGCAACATCATCGACATCTTTTCATCGCAGCGAGATCGCGAGATTCTTGACCAGCTTGCGGTCGGAACCGTGCCATTGGGCGATCTGTGCCTCCGCATCCGATTCGGTGTCGTCGTATCGGGGAACCTCTCCGAGGTCGTCAGTGATCGAAAGCACGGAAGTGCATGGAAACCGTTTCTCGAAGGTGACGAGATTGCTCCATACGCAATAAACTATCGGGGGCGCTTTCTACACTACGACAGCTCACTACTTCATCGCAGTCGAACTCCGGATGTGTTCGAGACACGGAAAATAGTGATCCAGCGGATTACTGGCGGGCAAACTCCACTCAAAGCCGCTTTAGATGAGCAGGAGTTCTACAACAAAGAGTCGATCCTGAACCTCATCTTAAGTCAACGTTATGTGGCCATGTACGGGTTCATACTAGCTCTCCTGAACTCCAAAACGGCGAATTGGTTCTATAGAAAGAGATTTACCAACGCCTCCAAGCTGACGGTCAATCTATCGAAAGAATATGTTGGACAAATTCCTGTTCCAATTCCCAGAGATGTCGAGGTTGCTACCTTCGACAAGCTAATTTATCTATTGATGCTTGCTAAGCGAAGCAATGCATTGGCCCCGGTTCAGTTTCTTATAGACCTAACCGAAGCTTGCGTCATGGAGTGCTACTTCCGCGAGCATATGGCGGAGCTTAACCTGCTCTTTCTCGACGATCTCGCTCCGCACCTTGTTGCCTACAACCCCGAAGCCAGCGAGGCGAAGCAGCTCGACTTCCTTGCAGGCCTTCACCGCACCCTCGACGCCCCGTCATCGAAGATCCGCAACCGCCTCATTCGCCTCACCGCCGACAGCCCGGATCTGCTCGCGGTTATCAAAGCCGAGGGCAAGGTATGAAGTCCCAGCTACACCGCATCGAAATCCGTAACTTCAAGGCTTTCCGTGAGTTTGCCCTCGACCTCGAAGGCCGCCACCTTCTCGTTTACGGCTCGAACGGCTCCGGCAAATCCTCGCTCTATTGGGCGCTTTACACGTTCCTGCAAAGCGCCAAGAAGCCCACACCGAGCGTCAGTAAATACTTCGATGCCGCCGATGCACAGAACTTGCTCAACATTCATGAGCAGGATGAAGCCACGCCCATGCCTGGAGAGATCGCGCTGTCTCTGCGTGATGTCGCCACAAAAAATGTTACCACTTATCGGATCAGCCAAACGGTTCACGGCACCCACAAGCAGCCCGACATCCTCAAGGGCGACCTCGCAAGCGATTTCATCACATACCGCTTTTTCTTCGGCTTCTCACACTTCCGAAACTCCGAGAACTTCAACATCTGGCCGCTGTTCGAAAAGGAAATCTTGCCGTTTTGCGTAAGTACGGGTGGACAGGTGCCGCTCGACATGTGGATGAGGATACACGGTGGCAACCCAAACCCTTCGGGTGCCCGGGGCCTTGGTGGGAGAACATCCTACGAAGCTTTTCGGAAGAAAACCGAGGCTTTCGCTGCTGTGTTGCCGGGAATCGTGGATGCGATCAGTACAGAGGCGCAACGGTTCTACGACAAACATTTCGCAGCTGACGACCCAGCGGAAGTCAAGCTGAAACTGGGCGTTACCACTCTGCCATCATTCAAAGGCACGAACCAGAACAATAGGCAGTTCACCATTCCAGTTATCGAGTTCGGCATCCAGGTCGGTGGCAAGACCGTCACCCGTCCGCAGAGCTTCCTCAACGAGGCCAAGCTGACGCAGCTTGCCCTATGTGTTCGCTTCGCCGCTTCGCTCGTCAACTTGCACGAGTCCGACCTCAAACTCCTCGTGCTCGACGACCTCCTCGTCAGCCTCGACATGAGTAACCGGATGAAGGTTGTTGAAATCCTTTTGTCCGACACGTTCACTGGCTACCAGAAGATCATCCTTACGCACGAACTTGGTCTCTTCCAGGAGTTCCGCCGCAAGGTCGGAGCAAGCCATCCGGAATGGTGTTTTCTTCGCCTCCAGGGAAGTGCCGCAAAGAGCATCGGCGGCAAGTCAGAAAAAACGGAAATGCAAAGGGCCGAGGAGTATCTACATGGACATGCTCTTGATGAAGCTGCCCTTTGCCTCAGGAAAGCCGCGGAAGATATGGCAAGGCGTTGGCGTGAATGGGTAGATAAGAAATCGGTACCTCCCGGTACATTCTATTCGCTTACCGAGAACTTGCGCGCCGCCAAAAATCGCCTCGTCACCGAACTACCCTTGGACATCCTAGAGAAAGTCGTTGAGTCCACTCCAAAAGCCCATCGCACCTTGCTGGTTGCGACCGATGACACCGACGTTGACGGAAATGTCGCTCTGGATGCCGCAACTAAAGGAATACTGAAGTCGAAGCGAAATCGCTTGAGACAAGCATTTACAGGTGACCATGACGAACGAATGCGCCGGATCAGGCTGATCGACGAAATCCTTGCCTGCACCGAACGCGTGCTCAATCCAGCCGCTCATTCTGGGGCTACGCCACTTTATGAGAAGGAGGTTCAGGACGCACTCAAGTTGATCAAAGACCTTGAGGTTTCGCTCAGTCCATAAGGCGCCGTGGCGCGCTTGGAATGTCCGAGTTCAGATTGCGAGATTGCTGTGCCCAGTTTGATCCCAGCATAGATCGATGAACCGAGCACAATTGCGAAATGGTACACAGCCCACACCGGCGTAAGCTGCTGAAATCGTTACGTACACACGCTGTGAACCAAATGCGGCTAGTTCACAGGTTCGGAGAATATCTGCCCAGAGAGACCAGCGTAAGCGTCGTTTAGAACGCGGCAGGTTCACAGCTTCCGTAAGCGCGAATTTCCCCGCACCTTTTGCTGTTGAGTGCTCTGATGCATGAGGTGTCCACCAAAATAGGTGGACACCTTGTGATG
>NZ_JAMYNE010000016.1:0-156985 GCF_040318915.1 Mesorhizobium sp. M0991 | reverse complement strand
CAGCTGCGCCACGGCCGCACGGTCGGCGGTCGCGTCCTGCCGCAGCTTTTCGATCTCGGCCACGAGCTCGGTCCGCTGGCGATCGAGCGCATCCGGCGGAGGCGCCCGGGCGGCTTCGCTCACCTGCGTCCGCAGCTGCGCCAGCTCCGCGCGGTCGGCGGTCGCGTCCTGCCGCAGCTTTTCGATCTCGGCCGCGAGCTCGGTCCGCTGGCGGTCGAGCGCATCCGGCGGAGGCGCTCGGGCGGCTTCGCTCACCTGCATCCGCAGCTGCGCCACGGCCGCACGGTCGGCGGTCGCCGCCTGCCGCAGCTTTTCGATCTCGGCCGCGAGCTCTGCCCGCTGGCGATCGAGCGCAACCGCATCCGGCGGAGGCGCCCGGGCGGCTTCGCTCACCTGCGCTCGCAACTGCGCCAGCTCCGCGCGGTCGGCGGTCGCCCCCTGCCGCAACTTTTCGATCTCGGCCGCGAGTTCAGTCCGCTGGCGGTCGAGCGTAACCGCATCCGGTGGCGGTGCCCGGGCGGCTTCTCTTACCTGCGTCCGCAGCTGCGCCACTGCCGCGCGGTCGGCGGTCGCGTCCTGCCGCAGCTTTTCGACCAACTGGGGGAGGTTCGTGCTGTCGCCCGCCGCCACCTGCTGCAATTTTTCGATCTGACCCAAAAGTTCGGTCAGCTGGCGATCGAGCGTAGCCGCATCCGGTGGCGGCGCCCGGGCGGCTTCGCTCACCTGCGTCCGCAGTTGCGCCATGGTCGCGCGGTCGATCGTCGCGTCCTGCCGCAGCTTTTCGATCTCAGCCGCGAGCTCGGCCAGCTGGCGATCGAGCGGGGCGGCATCCGTCGAAGCCGCCTGGGCGGCTTCGCTCACCAGCTCCGTGTGATCGGCGGTCGCCTGTTGCCGCAGCTTTTCGATCTCAACTGCGGACGCAGTCGAGAGCGTAATTGTCGCGCCGACGATCAACATACTAGCCAAGAGTATTTTTTGCCAGTTGACACGAAACCAGCCCCTGGATTTCAGCAACTCGGCGCCGCTTGCAGGTGGAACGGCAGCTTTGAGGCCAATGTCTGTCCGTTTTCCGTTCGTCAAAAGAGCGACCTCGGTCGGGGGCTTGCTATCCCGCGACGCCAATTGGAAGACGTGCACCACGAGCCTACGCATAAATTCGAGCTTTTAGCTTCATCCATTCGAGTAAATTCGAGCTTTTAGCTTCATCCATTCGAGGGATGCTTCATCCAGTCCGGGGAAGTGTCACGTCCTGATATATGGACGTCGGGCACTATGCGCCGGCGGTCGTGGGACGCTCGCTCGCCGAAATTGACACGACACCCCGTCTCAGCCATCCTTGAGCTGGCCGTCTTGTCTTGCGGCTCTGCGTGTATGAGCAAATTGCATGGCCAGTTCCGCTACCAGCCAAAAATCCAAGCGCGCCGCGGTGCGCAAGGCGCTCGACCGCCACAAGGTCTACATCACCGCGCAACGTTTTTCGGCCGGCAGCTACAGCGCGCGCGTGCTGGTCGATGGCGAGGCCTATTGGGTCGACGAATTCCGGCTCAGCCAGCTGCAGCAGGGCCTGTCGCCGGCCGAACTCGAATTGACGCCGGCCACCGACGATTGAGCGGCGTGACCTCCCATCCTTCGTCATCCCAGGGCGGTGCAGGAGCGAAGCGACGTCGCGGAGACCCTGGGATCCATGCCGTTACATTGGAGCGCCGCTGCGATGGGATTTTGATGCTGCGCTCGTTGCTTTTGCCCACCACCCGCGCCTAGTCCATGACCGCCCCACCAAAGCTCAAGGCCTATCGCGCCAAGCGCGAGTTCACGAGGACGCCGGAACCGGCCGGCGGTCTGGTTGCCGGTGAGGGCAATCGTTTCGTCGTCCACAAGCATCACGCCACCGCCGATCACTACGATCTGCGCCTGCAGGTCGGCGACGTGCTGAAGAGCTGGGCGGTGCCGCGCGGCCCGTCGCTGAACCCGGCCGACAAAAGGCTGGCGGTCGAGACCGAGGACCATCCGCTCGAATATATCGACTTCGAAGGTGTCATTCCCGAAGGCGAATATGGCGGCGGGCCGATGATCGTCTGGGATACCGGCGTCTGGGCGCCGATGGACGATGTCGAGAAGAGCCTGCGCACCGGCTCCTTCAAGTTCCGGCTGGCCGGCGAAAAGCTGAATGGCGGCTGGATGCTGACGCGGCTGAAACCGAAGCCCGGCGAGGATGAGGGCAAGAAGAACTGGCTGCTGTTCAAGGAGCGTGATCTCGCCGCCGACACCACGCTCGACATACTGGAAGCCCGCCCGGAAAGCGTCAAATCCGGACGCCTCATCGAGGAACTGGTGGCAGCGCCGAAGCCTGCCGCCAAACCTGCCAGGCCGGTGGTGCTGAAACCCGGCGCTTTGCCGGGCGCCGTCAAGACGCCGCCGCCTCCCCGGATCGAGCCGCAGCTGGCTACGCAGGTTCCGAAGCCGCCGGGCGGAGATGACCCCGCGGCCCGAACGGGCGAAGTCTGGCTGCACGAGATCAAATTCGACGGCTACCGCACCATGGCGCATCTCGCTAACGGCGCAGTCAGGCTGATCACCCGCGCCGGCCTCGACTGGACGAAGCGCTATGGCGACCTTCCGCTTGCATTCGCCAGGCTGCCGTGCCGCGAGGCGATCATCGATGGCGAGGTCGTCGCGCTCGACGCCAAGGGCATCAGCCGCTTTGCCCTTTTGCAGGACGCGCTGGCCGAAGGCGCCGGCAACAAGCTCCATTTCTACGCCTTCGATCTTCTGTATCTCGACGGCTGGGACCTGAGACAAGCGCCGCTCCGCCGGCGCAAGGCGCTGCTTTCGCAATTGCTGTCCGGTCTCGGTGCCAATTCGGCCATCCAGCTCAGCGATCATGTCGAAGGCGACGGCCAGGCGCTCTATGACCAGGCATCCGAGATGGGGCTCGAGGGTGTCGTCTCCAAGCGCGCCACGGCGGTCTACCAGAGCGGCCGCACCAAGACCTGGACCAAGACCAAGGCGCTCCAGACCGGCGACTTCGTCATCGCCGGCTACACCGTCTCCGATGCGGCAGAGGGGTTGGCAGCACTCGGCCTCGGTGAATTCGAAGACGGCGAACTGCATTATCGCGGCAAGGTCGGCACCGGCTTCGATGCCGCGACAGCAGGCGAATTGCTGGCGCGGCTGGAGCCATTGCGGGCCGGTGCATCCGCGCCCGAAGGGGTTCCCCGCGAAATCATGCGCGAGATGAACTGGGTGCGGCCGCTGCTTTCGGCGCATATCCACTACGCCAACCGGACCACCGACAATGCGCTGCGTCATGCCGTGTTCCGCGGCCTGCGTGACGTCGGGCTGTCGACGCCGGTTTCGGCCAAGCGCAAGCGGCTGATCGCCGAGGCCGACCTCGCCACAATCTGGGTGACCAACCCGACGCGGCGGCTGTTCGGCAAGACCGGCCCGACCAAGCTCGATATCGCCGTCTATTACGCGCTGGTCGGCGATTTCATGCTGCCGCATATCCTTGGCCGGCCGGTGTCGCTGGTGCGCTGCCCGACCGGCAGACCGCAGGACTGTTTCTTCCAGCGCCATGCCTTCACCGGCATGCCGTCCTCGGTGGCGACCTTCGAGGCGACCAATTCGGAGGGCGAGACCAAATCCTATCTCTCGGTGGAAGACGCCAAGGGCTATCTGGCGCTGGCGCAGTTCGGCGTCGTCGAGTTCCACACCTGGGGCACCCATCGCACGCGGCTCGACAAGCCGGACCTGATCGTCTTCGACCTCGACCCGGGCGAAGGGATCGCCTGGCGCGAGGTGGTTGAGGCGGCGGTGCACATTAAGGGCGAGCTGGAAGCGCTAGGGCTGGTGCCGTTCGCCAAGACCTCCGGCGGGCACGGCATCCACATCACCGTGCCGGTGACACAAAAGCAGAACTGGAAGAAACTGCACCAGGCGACCAGCGCCGTCTCCACGCATCTTGCCGCCACCGCGCCCGACACTTTCACCACCACCATGGGCAAGGACAACCGCAAGCGGCGTATCTTCATCGATTATCACCGCAATGCGCGCGGCCACACCTCGGCGGCTCCCTATTCGTTGCGCGCCCGCACCAACTTGCCGGCCTCGACGCCGGTGAGCTGGAGCGATCTGGAATCCATCGACGCTCCGCAGGATCTGAATTATTCCTCGCTGCCGGGCCTTCTGGCGACGTCGGGCGATCCCTGGGCCGACATGGAAGATTTCGCCCGGGATTTGCCGGTGATAGGCACCGCGAGGTAGTCCTGCGGGCGCGGCCCCAGACTCCATCGACGCTCCGGAAAATTTGAATTATTCTTCGCCACGGACCTCTTGCCTGCAGGCGGCTCTCAGCGGAGGAAGATTTCGCTAGGAATTTGCCGGTATTGTAAGGGGCAATGTAGGATTTCGGCAGCCCCGTTCGTCCTCCGGACGAATGAACGCTGCGAACAGTTCGACAGCACAAGTCCGCGTAGGAGTATTTCATGGCGCCCAGGGCAAGTTGGAAAGGTTACCTCAAGCTCAGTCTGGTCAGCTGTCCGGTCCGGCTCTATCCGGCGACCAGCGCCAGCGAGCGCATCAGCTTCAACCAGCTGCACAAGAAGACGCACAACCGCATCAACATGAAACCGGTCGACCCCGAACTCGGGCTGGTCGAGCGCTCGGACCTGGTCAAGGGCTACGAATACGAGGACAAGCAATACATCATCATCGAGGACGCCGATCTCGATGCGGTGCGTATCGAATCCAATCATACGATGAACATCGAGGCCTTTGTCGACGAGCATTCGGTCGACGTCATCTATCAGGATGCGCCCTACTACCTGGCGCCGGACGGCGCAATGGCCGAGGAGACCTTCGCCGTGCTGCGCGAAGCGATGCGCAAATCCGGCAAGCTGGCGATCGCCCGCCTGGTGCTGTCCAGCCGCGAGCGCGTGGTGACGATCGGCGCGCGCGAGAACGGCATGTTCGTCTGCACCTTGAGAAATCCGAACGAAGTGCGTGGCACGGCTGAATATTTCGGCAATATCCCGGCCGGAAACCCCGATCCCGAAATGCTGCAGTTGGCCGAAGCGCTGATCAAGCAGAAGGAAACCACCTTCGATCCA
This sequence comes from Mesorhizobium sp. M0991, assembly GCF_040318915.1. NCBI lineage: Bacteria > Pseudomonadati > Pseudomonadota > Alphaproteobacteria > Hyphomicrobiales > Phyllobacteriaceae > Mesorhizobium > Mesorhizobium sp. M0991. The sequence goes on along the minus strand of NZ_JAMYNE010000016.1, from coordinate 151,877 downwards.
AAGAATTACGAGGACCGCTACGAGATCGCGCTGATGACGATGATCCGAGAGAAGCTCAAGGGCCACAAGCCTATCATCGCGGCGGCGCCTGAGCGCGGCAATGTCATCAACCTGATGGATGCGTTGAAGGCGAGCCTGTCCCAATCGGCCAAACCGCCGGCCAAGTCGAAGAGCAAGGCCGACGAGGCGGCGAAACCGGCAGCCAAAGCAAAGTCCGCCAAGGGCGGCGCCAAGGAAAACCCGCTCAAGGCCAATCTGCTGCAGGCCGTCGGTAAGAGCAAAGGGTGACGGCGCCCACTGGCACGATCTTCGGCACTATCGGCGCGCTCGCGGCGTTTCCGCTTCGCATGGCGGCGCGCGAGGTCGCGCGCCGGCAGGGCCAATTGCGGCGCGGAGTCACCAGACGGACCACCCATGTCGTGTTCGGGCGGACGTTCCTCGCCAAGGCCGATGATGCCGAGATTGAGCGCCGCGTCGTCACCGAGCGCGCGGCCGGGCGCAAGCTGGTCAGTGAGAACGGCTTCCTGCGCCTGCTCGGGCTGATGAAGGCGCCGGAGGCTTCGGCGCTGTCGCGGCAGTCGCTGGTCGACCAATCGCGGCTGACCGGCGCGGATCTCGACCGTTTGTCGCTGTTCGATGCCTTCGAGCACGACGCCGAACCTTACTCCTTTCGCGACCTGATCCTCGCCCGCAAATATGCCGGCCTGGTTGCCGGCGGCGCCTCATGGGGTGCGATTGCGCGCTCGGTGCACCGCTCCGGCCCGGTCGCCTCGCTCACCGCCAAGTCGCTCGCCGTCGGCTCGCTGCATGGGCGGGCCGACGCCATCTATCTCGAAGGCGGCCAGAGCGAGCTCGACGGCCAGTTGCTGTTCGATCTGGGAACGCAGGATGACGATACGCTGGAAGAGCTGTTTGCCGATGCCGAGGCGGCGGAAGAGGCTGACGACCACGAGCAGGCCGCGGCACTCTACCAGCGCTGCCTGGCCATAGACCCGAGCGACGCCATCGCCGCCTTCAACCGCGCCAACTGCCTGCGCGCCGCCGGCCACGCGGCGGAGGCGGCGCACGACTATGCCCGCGCGATAAAGCTCGATCCCGGGTTCGTCGAGGCCTGGTTCAATCTCGCCGGGCTGATGAGCGAAGAGGGGCGGGTAGCCTCGGCGCGCCGCCATTTGCTCAAGGCGATCGCGCTGGATGCGAAGTACGCCGATGCGGTGTTCAACCTTGCGAGGCTGGAGTTCGACGCCGGCAATCTCGCCGAGGCGCGGCGGAGCTGGGTGCGCTATCTTGAACTCGACGCCAGCTCCGAATGGGCGCGTATGGCGGCCAAGGGCGTCCAGTTCGTCGATTTGCAGCTGGCGCGGATGTCGGCAGGGTGAGGTAATCCAATGCCTGCGCTTGAACACCCCCCTCTGTCCTGCCGGACATCTCCCCCGCAAGGGGGAGATCGGCAGCTTCTCCTTACCGCCCGCCTTCCAACGTTGGTGATTGGCGAAAGCGATGGCGACATCCAATCTCCCCCCCTTGCGGGGGAGATGGCCGGCAGGCCAGAGGGGGGTGGGACGGAACGCGGCCTCCATAAGTGGGCCACCCTATGACCACCTTCCTCTTCGACGGTCCCGACACCGCTGCCATCACTATCCTGCTGGCGCATGGCGCAGGCGCTCCTATGGACTCGCCCTCGATGACCGCCACGGCAAAAGCGCTCGCCGCGGCCGGCTTCCGCGTCGCGCGCTTTGAATTCCACTACATGGCGGCCCGCCGCTACGGCCACCGCAAGCCGCCGCCGCGCGCCGAGACGGTTAACCCGGAATACGTCAAGGCGATCGCCGACCTCCGGGCGAAGGGCGTGACGGGTCCGCTCATCATCGGCGGCAAGTCGATGGGCGGACGCGTCGCTTCGATGATCGCCGACCAGATGTTTTCGAAGGGCGAGATTTCAGGGCTGCTGTGTCTCGGCTATCCCTTCCATCCGCCGGACAAACCGACGCAGCTTCGGACAAAACACCTCGCCGATCTCAAGACGCCGACATTGATCTTCCAGGGCACGCGCGACGAGTTCGGGACCAAAGACGAGGTCGCGACCTATGCTCTGTCCGACGCAATCGAGATCTTCTGGCTGGAAGACGGCGACCATGATCTGAAGCCGCGCAAAAACATCTCCGGCTTCTCCACCGCCGATCATCTGAAGACGCTCGCTGATGCGGTGAAGGCGTGGACCGAACGCATCGTGCGCTGAAGCAGGCCGATGAAGATCGCCACCTTCAACGTCAACAACATCAACGGCCGGCTGCCGAACCTGCTCGCATGGCTGGCCGCCGCCAAACCCGACATCGCCTGCCTGCAGGAGCTTAAGGCCAGGCAGACGCAGTTTCCGCGAACGGCGCTGGCGGCGGCCGGCTATGGCGCGGTGTGGGTCGGGCAGCCGACCTGGAACGGCGTCGCCATCCTTTCGCGTGGCTCGGAGCCCGTTCTGACCCGCGACGCGCTGCCCGGCGACGATAGCGACCAGCAGGCGCGCTACATCGAAGCGGCGGTCAACGGCATCGTCGTCGCCTCGCTCTACGCGCCGAACGGCAACCCGCAGCCCGGCCCGAAGTTCCAGTACAAGCTGGCCTGGCACGAAAGGCTGGAGGCGCATGCGGCGCAGTTGCTCGACACCGGCCTGCCCGTGGTGCTGGCCGGCGACTACAACATCGTGCCCGAGCCGCGCGACATCTACCCGACCCGCTCCTATGACGACAACGCGCTGGTCCAGCCGGAAAGCCGCGCATCGTTCCAGCGGCTGCTCGACCAGGGCTGGCTTGACGCGCTGCGTAAGAAGCATCCGACGGAGACGCTCTACACATTCTGGGACTATCGCCGCAATCGCTGGCCGCGCGACGCCGGCCTGCGGCTCGACCATATCTTGCTCAGCAAGAAGCTGTCGCGCCGGCTGGTAGCGGCGGGCATCGACCGCGACGTGCGCGGCGAGACCGGCGCCAGCGATCACGCGCCGGTCTGGGTGGAGTTGCGGTGAAGCATGAAAGCTGGCGCCGCCTTTCCGGGCGGCAACCAGTCAGGTTGGCCGCGCCGCTTCGCGGGCGAACGCTTCGATCAAAGGGGCGTATCCCTCAAGGTCGGGCTGCGTAGCGAAACTGTGGGTAGCGGCGGTCGAAGCCCAGGGCAGCTTTTCCGACGTGAAGACTTCGACGAAAGGCGCATACCAATGATGTTCGTCCAGCATGGTCGCACGAACATTGACGAAAAAGTCCAGGCCATGCGGACGCGTGAACATCCAGTTCTTGCAGTGCGGGCAATAGAGCTGCCGGTGCGGGCCGTGCAGGCCGCCGACCACCGGCTCGCCTTGCGTTATGGCAAAACCGTCGCTGGGCACGGCGATGGTCAGGGAATACGCGCTGGCGCTCAGCTTCTGGCAGCCGGTGCAGTGACACGCCGTCGTCAGCAAGGGCGGCGCGCTGATGCGAAAGCGTATTCCGCCGCACAGGCAACCGCCGTCCCAAGGTAGCTTCCAATCGTCCATCGCTGGCCTCGCGTTAGCTCTGCCAGCGATCTAGCGCGCGACCGCCAAGCTGCAATCTCTCCCTTGACGGTCCCAGAAGGGGGGAGATCGGCAGCTTCACGTCCTTCTCTCAGGGATCGTGAACACCACGTCGGCGCGGCCGTAGCCGCCATCGGCGACCTCCTCGATCAGCACCATCGTGTAGGGGCGCACGCCTTCGCCGAACATCTCGACGAACAGGGCTGTGGTCTTGTGGACGAGGTCCTCCTTCTGTCCGGCGGACAGCGCGCGCTCAGGCACCTTGAAATTTGCAAACGGCATGATGTCGATTTCCTGTTGGTTGTTGGAGGTAAAGTCAGACCGTGCCGCCATTGGCGCGCAGCACCTGGCCGTTGACCCAGCCGCTGTCCGGTCCGGCGAGGAACGACACCACGCCGGCGATGTCGGCGGGCTGGCCGAGCCGCCCGAGCGGGATCATCCTGGTGATCGTCTCGACCAGTGCCTCGGACTTGCCGCCGAGGAACAGCTCGGTTGCCACCGGCCCCGGCGCCACGACATTGACGGTGATGCCGCGCGGCCCGAGTTCCTTGGCCAGCACATGCGTCATGGCCTCGACGCCGGCCTTGGTGGCAGCGTAAACGCCGTAGGTCGGCTGGTAGAGCCCGACCACGCTGGACGAGAAGCTGATGATGCGGCCGCCGTCGCGCAGCCTTCTTGCGCCCTCGCGCATGCCGCGGAAGACGCCACCGAGATTCACCGCGATCTGCTGCTCGAAACCGGCGTCGTCCATCTGCGCGATCGGCGCGAGCTTCATGATGCCGGCATTGTTGACCAGCACGTCGAGGCCGCCAAAGGCCTGCTCGGCTGCGTCGAACAGATGCGCCACGCCCTTGGGATCGCCGACATCGGCCTGGACGGCGATCGCCGTGCCGCCCGCCGCCTCGATCCCGCGCACCACGCCTTCGGCGGCTTCAGCGCCCCTGGCATAATTGACGACGACCGAAAAGCCGTCGCGTGCCAGCCTTCTGGCAATTTCGGCGCCGATGCCCTTCGAGGCGCCGGTTACCAGCGCCACCTTTCCATTCCGCGTAGTCATGTCAGCTCTCCAATTCTTGTCGGCTGAAAATAGGCGATAAATCTTGCGGGATAATCGATCGGCACTTGCCAACACCATTCGGATATGGCGAACAATGGCGATGGACAGTCTCGACCGGATGCGCCTGCTTGCCCGCGTGATCGAGCGCGGCAGCTTCACCGCGGCGGCCGCCGATCTCTCGATGTCGCGATCGACTGCCACCGACGCGATCAAGGACCTCGAGGCGCGGCTGGGGGTGAGGCTGCTCGAACGCACCACGCGCCATGTCACCCCGACATTGGACGGCCAAGCCTATTACCAGCGCTGCCTCGCCATCCTTGCCGATGTCGAGGATGCCGAGGCCGGCTTTCAATCGGCGCAGCCGCAGGGCCTTTTGAGGATCGACGTGCACGGCTTCATGGCCCGCCATTTCATCCTGCCGCGGCTCTCCGAATTCCTCGACCGCTACCCCGGGATCGACTTGCATATCGGCGACGGCGACCGGCTGGTCGATCTGGTGCGCGAGGGCATCGACTGCGTGCTGCGTTCCGGCGAACAGGCCGACAGCGGCATGATCGTGCGGCGGGTGGCAACATTACGCGAAGTCACCAGCGCCAGCCCCGCCTATCTCGAAAAGCACGGCATGCCGGCAACCCCCGACGATCTCGAAGGCCATCTTATGGTCGGCTTCCGCTCGTCGCGGACCGGCGAGGTCATGCCGCTCGAATTCACCGTTGGCGGCGCGTTGCGCTATGTCAGCCTGCCCAACCGGGTGACGGTCAACGGCTCCGACACGATGGCGGAGCTGGCGCGTCTCGGCTTCGGCCTTGTGCAGGCGCCGCATTACCGCTTCGCCGGGGATTTCGCACGCGGCACGCTTGTCGAAGTGCTGCCGGATTACCCGCCGTCACCGACACCGCTGTCGGCGCTCTACCCGCAGAACCGCCAGCTCGCGCCACGGGTACGCGTGTTCATCGACTGGGTGACCGGGATTTTTGGCGAGGATGGGACATCGGGCCGGGTGTGATCGTGCGCCGGGGGCCGCCGGCTACTTTGCGAAGGGCCGCGATCCTTCACGCCCCCCTCTGTCCTGCCGGACATCTCCCCCACAAGGGGGGAGATCGGTGGCTTCAGCGTCGGCGCCGAGTATCCTTGACCCGCCTACCACCCACGCTATGTTCGCACCCATGTCAGGGACCAGCCCCGCGGCCACTGCGCCGCTCATCGTGATCGATCTTCAGACCGGCATGTTCGACGGTGTCGCCGAACCGCCGATCCATGATGCCGATGGCATGGTTGCCCGCACCCGCGCGCTGATCGAATGGGCACGGCGCAGCGGGCGCAAGATCGCCTTCATCAGGCATGACGGCCCGCAGGGCGATCCTCTGGCGCCGGGTGAGCCGGGCTGGCCGGTGTGGCCGGCGCTCGGCCAGGCCGAGGACGAGCCGACTTTCGCCAAGCGTGTCGGCGACGCGTTCAGCAATGCCGCGCTTGCAGAATGGGTGGTCGGGCAGGGCGCCGGCGAGGTCGTTCTGATCGGCGCGCAGACCGATTTTTGCGTGGCGGCCACGGTGAAGGGCGCCTTTGCAGCGGGCCTGGGCGTCACCGTGATTTCCGACGCTCACAGCACGCTCGACACCACCAGCGAGACCGCCGCGGAGATCATCGCCCGGCACAATGCGGCATTTGCCGCCGCCGGGGTCAAGCTGGCGACGACAAAGGCCCTTACCGATAGCTGATTCGCCGGCTCATCCCTACGCCGTCAAAGCCTGATCCAGCCGGGAAGAAACTGGCGGGTTCAGACAATTTGGCGCGCGGCGCCTCGCCACTTGCGGGCTTCCGCAAGCGCGGCCTATCGCGTATTGGCGCGGGACCTCTCCTTTGGCCTTTCCCGGGAAACCATGATTCGTCTCGAAAGCATCAGCAAGCAGAACGGCCGGCAGATTGTCTTCATTGAAGCCTCCGCCGCCTTGCAGAAGGGCGAGAAGGTCGGGCTGGTCGGGCCTAACGGCGCCGGCAAGACGACGCTGTTTCGCATGATCAACGGCGAGGAGCAGCCTGACGAGGGCCAGGTCTCGGTCGATCGCGGCGTCACCATCGGTTATTTCAGCCAGGATGTCGGCGACATGGAAGGCCGCAGCGCCGTTGCCGAAGTGATGGACGGCGCCGGGCCGGTGAGCGAAGTGGCGGCCGAGATGCGCAAGCTCGAGCACGCCATGGGCGACCCCGATCGCGCCGGTGAGATGGACGAGATCATCGCCCGCTACGGCGAGGCGCAGCACCGCTTCGAGGAACTCGACGGCTATGCGCTGGATGGGCGTGCTCGCGAGGTGCTGGACGGCCTTGGCTTCAGCCAGGAGATGATGGACGGCGACGTCGGCAAGCTGTCCGGCGGCTGGAAGATGCGCGTGGCGCTGGCCAGGATCCTTTTGATGCGGCCCGACGCCATGCTGCTCGACGAACCGAGCAACCATCTCGACCTGGAAAGCCTGATCTGGCTGGAGCAGTTCCTGAAGAATTATGACGGTGCGCTGCTGATGACCTCGCACGACCGCGAGTTCATGAACCGCATCGTCAACAAGGTCGTCGAGATCGACGGCGGCTCGCTGACTGCCTACTCCGGCAACTACGAATTCTACCAGCAGCAGCGGGCGATTGCCGACCGGCAGCAGCAGGCGCAGTTCGAGCGCCAGCAGGCGATGCTGGCCAAGGAGATCGCCTTCATCGAGCGCTTCAAGGCACGTGCCTCGCATGCCGCCCAGGTGCAGAGTCGGGTGAAAAAGCTGGACAAGATCGACCGTGTCGAGCCGCCCAAGCGCCGCCAGAAGGTGTCGTTCGATTTCCAGCCGGCGCCGCGCTGCGGCGAGGACGTGGTGACGCTGAAGAACGTGCACAAGGGCTATGGCAGCCGCTCGGTCTACGAGGGATTGGATTTTCAGGTGCGCCGCCGCGAGCGCTGGTGCATCATGGGCGTCAACGGCGCCGGCAAGTCGACGCTGCTTAAGCTGGTGGCTGGCGCTTCCGAGCCGGACAATGGCACGGTGGCGCGCGGCCCGAGCGTCAAGATGGGCTATTTCGCCCAGCACGCCATGGAAGTGCTGGAGGGCGAGCGCACCGTGTTCCAGACACTGGAAGATGCGTTTCCGCAGGCCGGCCAGGCGCCGCTTAGGGCGCTGGCCGGCTGCTTCGGCTTTTCCGGCGACGAGATCGAGAAGAAATGCCGCGTGCTGTCGGGCGGCGAGAAGGCGCGGCTGGTGATGGCGCTGATGCTGTTCGACCCGCCCAATTTGCTGGTGCTGGACGAGCCGACCAACCACCTCGACATCGCCACCAAGGAGATGCTGATCACGGCACTGTCGCAGTACGAGGGGACCATGCTGTTCGTCTCGCATGACCGCCATTTCCTGGCGGCGCTGTCGAACCGGGTGCTGGAACTGACGCCCGAGGGCATCCAAACCTATGGCGGCGGCTATACCGAATATGTCGAGCGCACCGGGCAGGAGGCGCCGGGGCTGCGGAGCTGAGACACAGATTCGGCTCTGCCACTCCCCGTCGCCTAAAGCGCGTGGCGTTCGATCGAGCTCTGCTCAGCCGTGTATCGCAATTTCGCGCAGCGGATCGCCGCCATCGATGAACAGCCGGCCTTGCGCGGTCAACGCCGCCTTGAGCCGTTGCAGGGCAATTTTTCCTGCTTCGGGATGACGCCCGTCCAGCGCGCCGACGCGCACCGCAACGGCAATGTCGAAGTGCTTCTCGTCGGCCTCCAACTCGAAATCCTCGATGGCGATCTGGCGAAGGCTCAGCCGGCCTGCCGCAATCTCGGCGCGCGAAGCGGCCCCGGCCTGCGCAATGGCCTTGGCCGAGCGGTCGATCGCCAGCACGTGCCCGCCGCCGATCCGGCGCGCCATCTCGCGCGCTGCAGCACCCGGTCCGCAGCCGATCTCCAGCACTCGCATGCCCGGCCGCAGGGGCAGCGCATTGATGATCGCCAAAAGCCTTGGCGACAAATCGTTCGCCATTTCCGCTTCTCCAGCTTTTCGCGATCCGAGATTAGCGACCGCGGCCGGCGACGGGAAGGCCGAGAGGCGCGGGCATTGCCGATGTGTTCAGCTGGTGTTTTGGGTACTGGTTGAGGAGGGGGGAATGATCGACGATCCGGTCTCGACCGCGGGCGACCGGGCGGACCCCGAGCGGCCCGGCGTCGTTGACCTGAGGGGTAGGGAGGGAACTGGCGCCGAGCCTAACCGGTGGGGGGTAGATTACCGGCCGTTTATGTGTATACGCTCAAGCTAATATAAGAGCAAGCTAATGTTTTGCGTCAGCGATGCGGGACGTTGGTTTCTGATCAGTGGACGGCCGCCGCTCCTGGCCGCGCACTCCAACCGGCCCAGCACCGCTTATTGCCTTCACGTCCAGGCTCCAATGCTGTACCCCGGCCCGAACTTCAAGGAGCCTCGATGACCTCACATCCCGACATCCCCGACGCCGGCATGGCGGTTGATGCGGCCGGCATGACAGCCGATGACGAGCGCGCACGCGAGGCGGATGCCGCATGGCAGGACGATGTTCGCGAGGGCGTGCGGCATATAGGCGATCTGGATTCGCTGCCGCTGTCGCCAGCCGAGCGCGCGGCGGCCGAAGCCGCGGCCACGCGCCACAAGGTTCGCATTCCCAAGGCCTATCTCGACCTGATCGACTGGAACGACCCCGCCGATCCGATACGGCTTCAGGTCATCCCGTCGCCCGATGAACTGGGGGAGCAGGAGGGCGAACTCGACGATCCGATCGCCGACCACGCCTTCAGTCCGGTACCGCGATTGACGCATCGCCATGCCGACCGGGTTCTGCTGTTCCCGACCTATCAATGCGCGGTCTATTGCCGGTTCTGCTTTCGTAAGGAGTCGCTGACGTCGATCGGCCGGGGTTTTTCGCGCGAGGCGCTGGAGCCGGCCTTCGCCTATATCGAGTCCCGTCCGGAAATCCGCGAGGTGATCCTGACCGGCGGCGATCCGCTGTCCCTGCCGGACAAAGCGCTGGCGGAAATCCGAGCCCGAGTCGAGGCGATCCAGCATGTGCGGCTGTTGCGCATTCATACCCGCGTGCCCGTCGCGCTGCCGTCGCGCGTCACCGGCGGGCTGGTTCAAGCCCTGCAGGGTCGGCTGATGGTCACGGTCGTCACCCATTTCAACCATCCGCGGGAGATCACTGAGGCGACCGAGCGGGCCTGCCGTACTTTAAGGCAGGGCGGCTTCGTGCTGATGAACCAGAGCGTTCTGCTGAAAGACGTGAACGATACGGTCGAGGTGCTGGAGGAACTGTGCCGGGAGCTGATGTACCGCCTCGGCGTCAAACCCTATTACCTGCACCACGGCGACCTCGCGCGCGGCATGGCGCACCGGCGCACCACGATCGCCGAGGGCCAGGCGCTGGCCAGCGCCTTGCGGGCGCGCCTGTCGGGCATCTGCAATCCCGTCTACGTGCTGGACCTGCCGGACGGCGGAGGGAAAGTGCCGCTCGGCCCGTCCCATCTTGAGGCGCGGGAAGGGGAGACGTGGCGAATACGTGGGCTTGATGGGGCGGTGAGGGAGTATGGAGAGCTGGTTGGGGAGGAGGGGACGCGCAGCCGCCGTCCAAGCCAGCCCACCTTGATGACGTGACATGCGGCCCTTAATCACGGAAGCATGCGTTAACTGCTCCTCTATTTGGTGCTTGCGCAATTGCTAAAATGGTGAAAACGTTGGTTCGGGGTAATGGGTTAGGGGAGTTCGTCCCGGCTGTTGCGAGTTCCGGGGCGGCGCAGAAAAGTCATGAACTTTCCACAGTTCCTGGTGGGGCTGACCACCACATCGTCCATCGTTGCGATCTCGGCTTACTTTGCGACGGGTTCAATCTGGAAGACGCTGGCCTGGACGATCTTGACCTTGATCGTCATGCAAGTTGGATATTTCCTATTCGTCGTCCGGTTGATCTACGGATCCGGGGCGAAAAACGCGGCGGCAAAGCCGCGGCGTCTGAGGGCTGTGCCGCCGAACCGTCGAGGTCGCGTTCAGCTTAGGCAGTAATGTCCCATATAGATATCATGGTCTAGACAGGACATGTTCGGTTCTGGGAATGTGCATTGGACGTTCCGCTAGTTTAGTCAACTAATATATATCGCCCAACTCATATCGTCGGTTTTGGGCTAGCGGGAAAACCTGGCTGCCGCTTGTACGATTGTGCCTGAGGCGACAGTTTACAATCGGCGGGCAACGGTCCTTTGCTGGTCGGCCTGTGAATCCGGCTGGTGTTTTCGATGGGGCGTTGAGGGCTATAAAGCTGTTCAACCGTGCGGCATCGAGGTGCGCGTCGGCCGGTCGAAGAGGGGATGATGGCCACCGACGGAACGCCAAACATGATTTTGCTGATCGGCAGCGCGCCCGATGTGGTGCGCTGCGCGGCCTGGCCCAAGCAGGCCTTCGGCAAGATTGTCGCCATCAACAATGCCTGGCGCGTGCGCCCCGACTGGGATTTCCTCGTCCATGCCGGCGATTTCCCGGCGGAGCGGATGCCGCAAGGCGATCCCCTGCAGCAGGCGCAGATATTCAGCGCCTCGCATTACGTGCCGGCGCAAAACAGCTTTGGCGGCTTCGTCTATGCCGGCGGCACCATGTCGATGACGGCGGCCTACTGGACGATCCACAGCCAGAAGCCGGACGTGCTGGCATTCCTTGGCTGCGACATGATCTACGATCAGCCCGGCAACACGCATTTTTACGGCGTCGGCCGGGCCGACCCTTTGCGCAACGACGTGACGCTGCGCAACCTCGAGGCGAAGTCGGCCCGCCTGCTCATCCATGCGCTCCGGCGCGGCTGCCTGTGCGTCAATCTATCCGATCTGCCGAGCAGCCGGCTGATCTTCCCGCGGCTGACGCTCGACGAACTCGGCGCGCTTTCTTCCTCGCAACTTTCGGAAATGAAGGCGGAGATGCTTGCCCGGCTGCGGCTCGATCGGGCGGAGGAGGCCGACAGGATGGAGAAGGAACTCGGCTATTTCTTCGAGGACGGCATGTACTGGAAGCACCTCGACAAGCTCGACGAGAAATTCCTGGCCAATATCGACCGGCTGCGGATGGCGGCGGTGGAGGCGAGCCTGAGCAGTCGGCCGAAGCTGCCGATCTCCCCTACAAGGCGGGAGATCGGCGCGTCGTCGGCTTAGCTTTTGGCCGCCTCGAGCTTGTCCTGCGTCTTCGTCTCGAAATCGCTGGCGTCATGGCGCTCGTGCAGCTGCATCGAAGGCTCGCCGAAGGTGCGGTTGACCATGCGGCCGCGCTTGACCGCCGGGCGCGCGTCGATGGCGTCGGCCCAGCGCTGCACGTTCTTGTACTGCTCAACCTGCAGGAACTCGCCGGAATCTTCGTACATGCGGCCCTTGGCCAGCCCGCCATACCAGGGCCACACCGCAATGTCGGCAATCGTGTAGTCGCTGCCGCCGAGATACTCGCTTTCGGCCAAGCGCCGGTCGAGCACGTCCATCTGCCGCTTGGTCTCCATGGCGAAGCGGTCGATGGCATATTCGATCTTCGTTGGCGCATAGACGTAGAAATGGCCGAAGCCGCCGCCGAGATAGGGCGCCGAGCCCATCTGCCAGAACAGCCATGACAGGGTCTCGGCGCGAGCCGGCTGCTCTGTCGGCAGGAATTCGCTGAATTTTTCGGCGAGATAGAGCAGGATCGAACCGGATTCGAAGATGCGGACAGGCTTTTTCCCGCTGCGGTCCATCATGGCCGGGATCTTGGAGTTGGGGTTGACCTCGACGAAGCCGCTGCCGAACTGGTCGCCGTCGTTGATCCTGATAAGCCAGGCGTCGTATTCGGCGCCGCTGTGGCCGAGCGCCAGAAGCTCCTCCAGCATGATCGTCACCTTGACGCCGTTCGGTGTCGCCAGCGAATAAAGCTGCAGCGGATGCTTGCCGACCGGCAGCTCCTTGTCATGCGTCGGGCCGGCGATCGGCCGGTTGATGCTGGCGAAAGCGCCGCCGTTTGCCTTGTTCCAGGTCCAGACTTTTGGCGGCGTGTATTGGTCCGTTGTGTAGTCGTTCATTTGGGAGGCCTTTGGAAAGATTGGGTTGGGAGGATTGGGGAGGATATCAGGTATCAACTTGGGTAATGGCGGAGGAACTTTGCATAGGGCAGCTTCGGATAGCCGTAGGTACAGATAGGGCTGCCGGCGCAGTTGCAAAACCCCGGCGCGAACGGCGCGGCGCCGGTCCACGCTAAAGCCGGCGCCGCCTCTTGCGCCTGATCACCTGCGCCATATCTATAGCCCATATCAGCCTGCGAACATCGCCAGGAACCAAAGCATGAATATCGAACCCCTTTTGCGATCCATCGTGGCCGTCCGAGCCACCGTGCCGGAGGACGCCTTCACGGCAGACGCGCTGGGCACCCGCCGCGAAGGCAGCGGCGTGGTCATCCGCGGCGACGGGCTGGTGCTCACCATCGGCTATCTCATCACCGAGGCCGAGGAGGTCTGGCTGGCCGACCAGGACGGGCGCGTGGTTCCCGCCCATGCGCTCGCCTACGACCAGGAATCGGGCTTCGGCCTGGTGCAGGCGCTGGCGCCGCTCGGGCTTCCCGCCATTGCGCTCGGCGATGCGTCCAGGGCGAAGATCGGTGATCCCGTCGTGCTCGCCGACGGCGTCGGCCGCTCCGTGCGGGCGCGGATCGTCACCAAGCAGGAATTCGCCGGCTATTGGGAATATCTGCTCGACGAGGCGATCTTCACGGCGCCGGCTCACCCCTCATGGGGCGGCGCCGGCCTGATCGGCGCGGATGGCAGGCTGCTGGGCATCGGTTCGCTGCGCCTGCAGATGAGCCGCAACGGCGAGGTCGCCGACATCAACATGGTGGTGCCGATCGATCTTCTGCCGCCCATCCTCGACGATCTGCTGACCCGCGGGCAGGTCGCCAGGCCGCCGCGGCCCTGGCTCGGCGCCTTCTCGGCCGAGAGCGACGGCAAGGTCGTGGTGATGAGCGTTGCCGAGGGCGGTCCGGCCGCCCAGGCGGGCCTTCGCCAAGGCGACGTCATCTCGGATGTCCGCGACACGGCGGTCGACGGGCTTGCCGATTTTTATCGCAAGCTTTGGAAGAGCGGCCCGGCGGGTGCCGAGATCCCGCTCCGGGTGCTGCGCGATGGCCGCGAAACCTGGCTGCGCGTCAAGTCCGCCGATCGCAACAGCCTGCTGTGGAAGCCGCCGCTGCAGTGAGGCAACCGAAACCCTTCACTCTCCGCAAGCGCTGAAGCCAGTGCCTGGGGTCCATTCCGCGAATGGGATGACCTTACCTTCGACCGATACGGTCGCTTGCCTGGTGGTGCCGTCTGCCAGCTTCTTGCTGCTTTTGCCCTTGCCGGTCAGCACATTGTAGTCGCAGTCGCCGGCAACATTGTCGTCCATGTAATCCCAATACTCGTAGGCGAAACCGGCGACGACGAACGTGCCGTTGCGCCAGGCGAGCGTCAGCGTCTTGTTGGTCCGCTCGCTGCCGATCTCCATCGCCGGAATATAGAGCTTGATCGAGCCGTTGGGGAGCGCGGTGAGTTCGGGCTCGGTGTCGGATGTGGCGGGGCCCGGCCGGTCGTAATCCTTCCATTCGCCGTAGATCTGTTCATGCACGACCCCGGCAGGTCTGAGAAAATTGCCGTCGCGATCCCTGAGGAACAAATGCAGGTCCATGGGATGGCCGGGCTCGGTCTGGACGATCATCGCCAGATCGGCGGCGCCATCGCCGTTCCAGTCGCCGGTCGCCGCCGTGATGATCTTCTGGGTCTCGATCGGCTCCGCCAGGGCGGCGGCCGGCAGCAACAGGATCAGACCGAATATTGTCGATCGCATGTAAAAATCCCCTGAGCCTGGGCAGGCCTGAGACGCACGCGCTTCTCAGGAGGCCCGGCTCTGCCGCGTCTCGGAACGGCTCGTCTCGTTGAGCAGCCGGCAGAGCGAAACCGCTTCACGACGGCTCAGGCCGATCAGCGCGATTTCCGAAAATTGCGCCGGCAGATCGTGAACGATGTCCCACACCATCCATCGGCCGTTCGGCTCCATGACACATTCGTAGCGCAATAATTGTTCCTGCATCCGACCCCCGGCTTTGCTCACCGGACTGGTACAGCGTCGAGGTAAATGAGTTGTTGCGCCGCGAGAGTATTCCGCGGCTGTCAAAACCAGGCGTTGAATCCTGCAGGGCGAACCCGACAGGGCACGACCGACGGTGCAGATACTCTCGACAAGGCGGCAGGGCAGGGACGCTTCTGAACGGCGGCGGCCGCCAAACGTGGATCAGGCGTTGCGGCTCGCCATATGCGCGTCGAGCTTCCTCCTCGAGGGGCCGTACCGCTTGATGATGGTTGCGGCCTCGCTTTGCGGTATGCCGTATTTGCGGGCAAAGGCAGCGACCTCGTAAGGCTCTTCGCCGAAGACCAGTTTGCGATCCTGCTTGGTCTTGGATTTGTCGTCGGCCATGGCGTCCTCCATCACATCTGGTCGTTATAGGGCTCCTTGGTCCGGCCGACCATCCTGGCCAGTTCGCCAAAGGATGGCACGCCGGTTTCACCCCGGGCATTGTTGGCCGCCTGCAGCAGCCTGAGCGGAAAGCAGACGGCGTCGCGGTTGGACGGCGACATGTCTTCATAGAGACGCTCGTCGCTGGTCATCGCCGCCTCGGCCCGGCGCAACGCCATGTCGACCTCGTCGACCGATAACAGGCCCTTGTGGACCAGCGCGTTGTTGACGGCCGCGATCGCCATCATCAGTCCTTCGACTGGAGATTGGCGACGTTCATCGTCTTGCGTCCTTGCCGGGCTTCTTGACCGTAGCTTTGTCGTCTGGCCGGATCGCTGCGCGCGGCGGGTTCTGGCCCTCCGAATGCCGGGTCTTGTCGTCGAAATCGTCAGCCGGCCTAGTCAATCCCATGCCGCCGGGAGGTGGCTTGTTGCCGGCCGCATCCTGCGAGAATTCGTCGGCCGCGTCGGGGCTCGTCTTTGCCGGATATTTCCTCGCTCCGGTCTCGTAGCGGTTCGGGTCGTCGGCCATGTCCTGTGCTCCGGTTGCAATGAGCAGATAACTTTCATGCGGCGGCAGCGGTTCCGTGGCGAAAAACGACGTTGCCGGTGCGCAAGCCTTCGCAATCTGTCGGGTTTCGTGCATGCTTGTGCATGCCAACGATGCTTCGCTCCGACGCGCCGGCAAAATGCTGCTCCTACTGCGGCGGGCGCGACCACGACTACGAGGATTGCCCGAAGCGCAAAAGCGATGCCGAACGGCAGAAGCAGACGCCAGGCAACGCCTACCAACCCGGCGCTGCGGCTGCAGGGGAAATCCGCTAGCCAGCCTGAACCACCCCGCCGGTCCGACAGGCCGGCGCGAAGGTCCTTCCATGTCCAGAGGATTGCAATGCCGCCACTATTGTGGGCAAAAGCAGCACGGGCAATCAGGTTGGGGTGGGGCAATGACCGAAACGCAAGGCAGTTCAGGCCGTCCGCAGGGCAAGCCGGGGACGGCATCGGGGTCGATCGGTTCCGGCCTGATCGCACTCCTCATCGTGGCGCTCGGCGTCTTTGCGCTGTTTGGATCCTGGTACACGATCGACCAGGGCGACCGCGGCGTGCTCTTGACCAACGGAGCGCTGAGTTCGGTCGTCGATCCCGGACTGCATTTCAAGCTGCCGTGGTTGCAGCGCGTCGAGAAGATCAGCCTGCGCCAGCAGGTGCTCAAATGGGGCTGCGAGAACCAGAACGATTGCAGCGGCCTGCCGGCCATGCAGGCCTATTCGCGCGACCAGCAGCCGGCCGACATGCGCGTCACCGTCAACTTCCACGTGCCGGCAGCCGAGGTCAGCAACGTCTACACCAATTATGGATCGATCGAGGCACTGGCCGACCGTGTCATCGCCAGGAAAGCACCGCAGGAGATCAAGACGGTGTTCGGCCAGTACGACGCGGTGTCGGTGATCCAGAACCGGGCGAAGTTCAACAAGGACGTCGCCGACGCCATTGCGGCGGTAACCGACGGCCCGGTGATGATCGACAGCGTGCAGGTCGAGAACATCGACTTCTCCGACGCCTACGAGCAGGCGGTCGAAGCCAGGATGACGGCGCAGGTCGAGGTGCAGAAGCAGGAACAGAACCTGCAGCAGGAAAAGATCAAGGCCGACATCGCCGTCACCCAGGCCAAGGGCCGCGCCGACAGCGTCAAGGCCGAAGCCGAGGCCAGCGCCTACAAGACCAGGGTCGAAGGCGATGCGACCGCGGGCGCCATCAAGGCTCGCGCCGCCGCAATCGCCAACAATCCGCTGCTGGTCGAACTGACCAAGGCGGAGAGATGGAACGGCGAATTGCCGAAGTCGATGATCCCGGGTTCGACAGTGCCGTTCCTCGAACTCAGCACGCCTGCCACAGCATCGAACTGAGGCGCGGCGCCGCGGCGCAAACCAGATCAGGGCGGCGGCGCGGTAGCCGTTCCAGTGCTGTCACGGCTGAAGCACAGCGCCTCGGGCGATTGCCTGCGTTTGCCCGAGAAAAGCCGTCAGCAGCTCCATTCCCGCCGGCCAGTCGCCGAGCCCGCTGTCGCCATTGATGTGGCCAAGCGGCCCGGCGATATGGAGATCGCTGCCCCAGCGCTCGGATTTCGCCCTGACATAGTCCAGCGAGCCATAGGGATCGTTGGTGCTGGCGACAATCAGCGATGGAAAGCGAAGCCGTTGTTGCGGTGCGTCGGCGAAGGCCCGGGCGGAGGACGGGAAAGCCGGCGACGCAGGGTCCGGAACCGCGACCAGCAACGCGCCGCTGATCTCGCGGGGGGAGATCCGCTGCCAGTGTACGACCAGCAGACAGCCGAGGCTATGGGCGACGAGCACCGGTGGTATCTTTGCCAGGCATACAGCGGTGTCCAGCGCAGCCACCCAGTCGTCGAAGTCCGGCGCGTCCCAACTCGCCGGGTTGAACCGCCGCATCGCGGGCCTTGCCTGCTGCCAATGCGTCTGCCAGTGGGCTTTGCCGGATCCGCCGATGCCCGGCACAATGATGAGGTCAGTCATGCGAAGCCCTTCTCTCCTGATGCAACGCGCGCAATTCTAGGTCTTCTCCCGGGCGGCGGAATGAGAGATCATCGGAAAGCGGCGAAGAAATCCGATGGATTAAAGGCGATCATGCGGAACGGCGATTATCGGCCAAGGCTCGACCCCACCGATCTGGCGATCATCGAGATCATGCAGGAGGATGGCCGTATTGGCATCTCCGAGCTTGGCCGCCGCGTCGGCCTGTCCCAGCCCGCCACCTCGGAACGGGTGACGCGACTGGAGGAGCGCGGCGTCATCACCGGCTACAAGGCGGTGATCGATTCGGCAGCGCTCGGGCTCGGCACCATGGCGGTCATCCGCCTGCGCACCACGCATGAGCATATCCAGGCCTGCCTGAAGAAGTTCGCCCAGTTGCCGGAGGTGGTCGAGGTGCTGCGGGTGACCGGCGAGGACTGTTTTCTGGTCAAGGTCGTGGTCCCGTCACCGCCCGATCTTGAAAGCATCGTCGACAGCATCGGCCATTACGGCACGGTGACGACAAATGTGGTTCTGCGCGCCGAGCAACCGAAGCGGCTGGGACGCGAATTGATGACCAGGGCCTGACCGGTCTATCGCTTGGTCTGCGTATGCCCGACGGCATTGGCGAACGAGATGCCGCCCTTGATCTCGCGCATCGCCATCGAGGTGATGGTGCGCCGCACGCCGGGCAGCCGGCTGAGCTCCTCGCGCAGCATCCTGTCGAGCGCCATCATGTCGACGGTGACGATCTGCAGCAGATAGTCGGCCTCGCCTGTCGTGGCGTGGCAGCGGCGGATCAGCGGATGCTTTTTGACCGCCGCCTCGAAGGCGTCCGACAGCTCGAAATCGATCGACACCTGGATGAAGGCCTCGATGCCGAAGCCGAGCTTTGCCGGGTCAATGCGGGTCGAGTAGCCGCGGATGACGCCGGCGTCCTCAAGCGCCTTGACCCGCTTCCAGCACGGCGTCTTGCTCAAGCCGACCTCATCGGCGAGCGCGGCAAAGGAGATGCGGGCCTCGCGTTCGAGCGCCGCGACGATCTTCCGATCGACCGCATCCAGCATCATTCGTTCTTCCAATCTGCTTAAGAGACAATTTTCGTCCTTCGTTTACCGCTAATCGAATAACAGAAGGGGACAATGTTCGGCAAGAAAGCGATTAGACTCAGGGGATCGGGACCCAACAGCGCCCGCGCCCGGACGGGCCGCGGCAAGGAGCATGGCCATGGACAAGCAGGACTACTATGCCCGCATCGAAACGCCTGAGATGCGCGACTATGGCGTCTACCTCAAATGCGACAGGCTGCTCGCCTGCCAGAAGCCGCTGGCCGAGATGGTCAATGCCGACGAGCTGCAGTTCCAGATCGTGCACCAGGTCGAGGAGCTGTGGATGAAGCTCATCGCCTACACGCTGGTCGATGTCGTCGATTTCCTGGAAAGGCAGGACACGTATCGCATCGTCACGCTGATGGGGCGCGTGCACCGGCTGATGCGGCTGATGACGGCGCAGCTCGACCTGCTCGAAACCATGTCGCCCAAGGAGTACCAGCAGATCCGGCTGCAGCTCGGCAATGGCAGCGGCCAGGAATCACCGGGCTTCAAGCAGCTGTTGCGGCTGCCGCCCGATCTGTGGCGGGCCTTCAAGGCGTCATACCTCGACGGCCGCGGTCTCTCGGTCGAGGACGTCTACGATACCGGCTACGATCACGGCGACAGCTATGTCGTTGCCGAAGCGCTGGTCGAGTTCGACGAGCTGTTCCAGAAATTCCGCGCCAACCACCTCTACCTCATTCACCGCACGATCGGCCTCGGCGCGAAATCGCTGAAGGGCCGGCCGGTCGAATTGCTGGAGGCCGGCGCCCGCCACCGCTTCTTCCCGGAACTCTGGGACATACGCTGGGCGATGACCGACCGCTGGGGCAGCCAGTATGGAACGGTACGGGAGCCGATCAGCCAGCCGGGGGCCAAGGTGGGGTAGTCCTGAACCTGGTTCCTCGCCCCGCGCGCAGCGGGGGGAGAGGTGGCCGCGAAGGGGCCGGAGAGGGGCTTTTCCTCCTTGCAGGCGAAGGCCCCCTCTCCGTCGCGGCTTCGCCGCGCCACCTCTCCCCCACTTCGTGAGGGCGAGGAACCCTGGTCCTGTAAGGCCTTCTCGCCCCGCGCTTGTATCTCGCAGGCTTTTTGGCGGATGATGTCGGGCTTGCGGCTGGTGGTGCGTCCTTGGGGCACAACCATCGCAACTCTTGGGAGGACATCATGACCTTGGAAACCGCTCAATCAACCGTTCAGTCGCCGTGGCAGACCGCGGCAATCCTTATCGCCCGCCTGATCTTTGCCGCCGTCTTCCTGATGGCCGTGATCTTCAAATTTATCGATATCGGCGCCACCGCCGGCTATATCGCGGCGGCCGGCTTTCCATTCCCGCTGTTCTTGGCCTGGTGTGCAGCCCTGCTCGAGGTCGTCCTCGTTCTATGCTTCCTGACTGGCGCCTTCTTCTCATGGGCAGCACTCGTCGCCGGCGCCTATGTGCTGTTCCTGGGCTTCGCCTTCCACGGGCCGTCGCACTGGGCCGGCAACCAGGCGGAGTTCGGCTTCTTCGTCGATCACTTCACCTTCCTGGCCGGGCTGCTGTTTGCCGCCGTGCACGGGCCGGGCAGCGTCCTGGCGCTGAAGCTTGGCAGGGGGTGATCCCCAATCTCGGATCCGGCGTTCTCGTAAAGGCGCTCAGAAGGGTGGCTGCGACAATGGCGGTCGGGTCTATGACCGCGACCAGGGCCAGATCGGCAGCACAATCCGTACCAGCATCGTCGTGACGATCGAGAACGGCCGGATACCGTCATTCAAGGCATCGCAGGTCGAGTGAAATAAAAGCGAGAGCTAAAGTACGAGCGTTCGAGGTTTATGCTTTTTGTAGATGCGCCTGCATTCCCTCTGTACTTCCAACTTTCGGCGGGCTAAGCAAGACACGGGTCTTGAGGGGGAATTCATGAACATCGCCACGCGTTTTGCTGCCGCCATGATCGGCGCGTCACTGCTTGCCGGCTGCACCACGTTGACCGAAGGCGAATTCAACACAATGCATGCCACGCTTGAAGGCAGCCCTGTCACCAAGCGCGTGGCGATCAACGAATGCATTGCACGCGAGAGGTCCACGCCGCTCAACGAAAGAAAGACTTACGCAGCAATCATGAATGTCAGTGTCGCAAAATACGACAGCGCTTTTTGTAACCGGCTCTTTAATGCCGTTGCAAATGGCAGGCTGACTTACGCGGACTACCGCAGGCTTTCCTCGCCGGGGGCCGACAGCAGCAAGTTGATCAAGATCCTGCAGGCCGCTAGCAGTCGCCGCCAGCCCGGCACGGCAGCCGTTATCGCTGTGTCAACTCCGATCGCTGCGTCAGTTATGATCGCCGCGTCACATCTGGTCGTTGTAAGGTTCCTTGATCTGACCGACCATGCGCGCCAGTTTCGAGAAAGACGGCATGTCCGTCTCCGGCTGACATTGATTGGCCAACTCCAGCAGTCGGATCGGGAAGTTGACGGCGTCGCGGCTTGACGCCGACATGCCTTCGGACCTTTCCTCGTTGGTCTCGCTGGCTTCGGCCTTGCGCAATGCGATGTCTATCTCCTCGACGGAGAGCACGCCCTTGCGGACCAGGACCTGATTGATCGATGCGATGGCCATCAGCAGGCCTTCGAGTTGCAGATTGGCGACGTTCATGGCTTTTGCTCCCATTGGCTAGGGTTCAAACGCGTCAGCGCGCGTTGCGATCCAGTGTGGGGCGGCAGGCAGGTCTAGGACCGGTCGGGCGGCGGTGGCTTAGGCGAGGGTATTCTCACATTTTTTCGCGTCTCAGGTGAATTTTGTTCTTGCTTTGTGCCGGCAGCTATGCTACTAATTTGGGTATGGTGCTAATTGGCTCCAACGACCCGCCCGCCGAGGCGGGGTTTTTGTTTCAGGCCGGTTTGGAGACGATCACGGCGAGCGAGGCGAGCTTTCCGTCACTCAGGCTTCGGATGTAGTTACGGCGGCGCTGCAGGAATTCCGTGCCCATGACGACTTCATTTGCCTGCTGCTGGGCCGGCGAGGGCACGATGCCGGAATTGGCTCTCTTCAGCGCCAGCTCAACATGTTCGCCGGTTTCGTCGACGATCTCGTCGATGCGGAATCCGGCATCGACAAACAGGGCTTTCAATTTTTCCCGATCGGCGAGGTGACTGGTCGCCGGCGAAACCGCCCAGGGCATGGGATAGTATGGCTCGCCACCCGCGAGCACGGCTTCGGTCCAGATCAGCCTGCCTCGCGGTTTCAGCACACGCCGGGCCTCGTCGATGACCGCGGCCTTGTTCTCGATGTTCATGCCGACATAGAAGCAGATCGCCGCATCGAAGGTGCTGTCGCCAAAAGGCAGTTTCGTCGCGTCGGCTTGATGGAAGCTAACCTTGTCAGACAATCCGCTGAGTGCGGTCAGTCGGCTCGATGCGGCGACAAAGGCCGGTGTCAGGTCGATGCCGTCGACCTGGCAGCCATAGGTCGAGGCCAGAAACCTTGCCGGCCCGCCAATGCCACTGCCGATATCCAGGATCCGATCTGTCGGCGAAGGAGCAAGACGGGCCGCATGCTCCCGCGTGGCGATCAGTTCGCGGCCATGGAGCTGATCGAATGGATAGAGTTGCGCGGCCGCGAGTTTTTCGGCCGGGTCGGCGTCCGGGATCGCGGCCAATATGCGATCGACGATGCCGTCGCTGCCGTAGTGACTGGTGACATTGCCCATGACGCGTTCCCCTCAAGCGCAACCACCATCCCATCAACGCAAGTCTCACGCAATGCCCCGCCTTTTCGCGCCGTTCACCGACGAGGTGCGAGGTCGTCAGTGCATTCTTTTCCGCCGATGCCACATTTTGTTCTTGCTTTGTGCCGGCAGCTATGGTACTAATCTGGGTATGGTGCTAATTGGCTCCAACGACCCGCCCGCCAAGGCGGGTTTTTTGTTTCAGGCTCCCTTTCGACCCAAACGTTACGTGAGCTGCCTTCTGTGAAGTCGGCAGGACAGAGAGGGGCGCGAAGGAACGCGACCTGACGATCGTCGGAACCGCGAAATCACCAACCATGAATCCCGCAACGCGCTCGCCCATCCCAGAGAAGCCCCCATGCCCAACCGTTACGCCACCATCATCACCGACGATGACGGCCGAGAGGTCGTCAGCGCCATTGGCGAGTTCGCCGGCGCCGCACCCTATGCACGCCATGGCCGCTTCGAGCAGGTTGCCGCCGGCGTGCGGATCGGCATGGTGCGTGGCGGTACCGTCGATGCGGTCGGCGGCTTCGGCTTCCCGTTGGGAGCACTCGACGGCAAGGCGGCGGCAATTCTCAGGGCAAGGCTGAGTGCCTTGCCTGACGCCGGTGCGATGAGGCCTGGCACGGCGACTGATGAGAAACCGGCAAGCCAGCTGCGGAAGCCGAAGTCGGCACGCGCCGGCAAGAAGGCGAAGCCGCGCAGGCGCATCGTGCGGCCAGGCAACAAGAAGCCGGCGATCTCCGCCGGGACGGCGGAGTAGGGCATGGCCAAGGCTCCTTCCGCCGGCGATCCGCTGCCGCACGATCAGGCACCCGGCAAGTCCGGCCGAACCAAGCGGGCGAAGAAGACGCTGGCCGACGGCTTCCTCGAAGCGATCCGCGCCGATTTCCGCGCCCATGGCGCCGGCGTCATCGCCGAGGTGCGCGCCGAAAAGCCCGACCAGTACCTGAAGCTCGTGCTGTCGGTGCTGCCCAAGGATCTTAGTGTCAACATCAACAATCTGGATGCATTGAGCGATGACGAAATCAGGCAGCGCATCCGCGGCCTCGAAGCCGTCCTCCGGCCGTTTCTCGAAAGACCGGGCCCCGCAAAAGGCCTCGCACAGCCGGGCGGCAAGGAAGGAATATCTCAGCCTGCTGGCGGAGTTGGACCGGAGGCGCCGCACTAACCAGCTTGCCGCCTATCGGCCTTATCGGACATCGTCTTCGAAATGATCGTGCGCCGGTTCGGGCCGGTGAAGGAGGAGTAAGCCGCCCAAGCCCGACGAAATAGTGACGTTCAGCTGGAGCCCGCCGCGCCGAAAGGGGCGGCGGGCTTTTTTGCATTTTTCCTCGCATTCTGTACGATCTTTACTTCGCGACAGGGCGGCTCGATCCGGCGCTTGCCAGACCAAGATGCGCGTTAGGCTTCACGGGAGATGGTGGTCATGCTTGCCAGAGTCCTGACACAAGCGGCAGTCCTGACAGTCGGGGCGCTTCTGTTTGCCGCGACGGCCCATGCCCGGCCGGACAGCCGCGCGATGACGTGCGAACAGACACAGCTTCTGATCCAGAGGCATCGCTCGGTGGTGCTGACCACCGGACAGAACACCTACGACCGATACGTCCGCCAATTCGGCAACGAATGCGACTGGCCGCAGGTGCCGGGCGCCGCTTATATCAAGACGCGTGACGGTCAATGTCTGGTCTATCGCTGCCAGGAGCCGGTCTTCGATCTCCCGAATTGAAAGCAGGGGCTTTCATCCGGCCGCCGACGCAGAGTGCGAAAGGCGGTGGCTCACTCCTCGTCGAAAGGACCACCTTCGCGTGCGAGATCGCGCGAAATGACGCGTTCATCGGTATCGTCCGGCAAGGCCTCGTCGCTTTCCTGGTAAGCGTTATCGTCGTCCTCCTCGGGCAGTTCGCCGTCTTCCTCGACGTCGTAACGGATGTCGCCGTTTTGCGGCACGCCGTCTGGGAGAATTCTCCCGCTCCGGATGGCATCCCAGTCCTGTTGCTGGATGGTCGGGCTCTCCGTCTCGTCGTCGGTTCGTTCTTTCCTGCGCGGTTCCATCGCTGGTTCTCCATAATGTCAGCGGCCCTGAATTGGCTCAGTGGTTGAACTCATAAGTCTGGCGGCCGGTTCCCGTTCCCGGGGCCACTGCGGTCCGGGCGCATTGCCGCACGACGGAACCAATCGCGACTGCCTGGCTTCACAAGTCAGCGCGAAAGGAGCTCGACATGAGACCGCTCATTTTCTTGCCGTACATGCTAGGCGCGCTGGTACTGGCGGTGCCGGCGTCCGCGCAGCCGGGCGAACAGTCGCAATTCGACCGCTGCAAGGTCGAGCCGCCGGACAAGAACAGCCAGCAGCAGAAGCCGGCCGGCAACAATTTGTCCGATATGCTCGAGCCATGCGGTGGGGTGCTGAAGCCGCCGCCAACGGGCGATCAGGGCATGGCGGCGCCACCGCCGAATGACGGCAAGACCCCGGTGATCAAGCCCGGCGAGGTGCCGCCACAGCCGCCCAAGCAGTAGCCGCTTCATTTGCTGCCACAGGGGCTGTCCATGGCGCTGCGACGGGGCGGTAACGCCGCGCCGTTCGAGCCGGCAGGTTTGTTGCAGTGGCCTAGGAACATTAGCTTGTCCTAAATGTTGTTTTAGACGCAGCCGATATCACCCCCTCCGGTATCGCTGCTGATCGGGAGACCGATCGGCCCGCGTCTTGCGACGCGGGCCACCGCAGCTCATCCGCAGTCCATTCGCCGCACCGCACGGCACTTCACCGCCATTCGATTAGCCGCCACTTACGGAACAACAAGGTGGCGTGGGCGTTTGCGTAGAGGGTTCGCCGCTTCGACCGGAATGCCGTGTTGCAACCATAAAGGCGAGGCCCGCAACAACAGGAGTAGACGATGAAAATCCACCTTGTTCCTGCCGCGGCGGGATTGGTGTTGCTCGCCGGCGTCGGCGTGGCCACCGCGGACCAGGTGATTGTCACGCCCGAACAGCAGACGGTCATCCGCGAATACGTCCACAAGCACCCGTTGGCGTCGATCAGTCTTCTGGGGGTGGAGCTCAATATCGGTTCCACGTTGCCCGATACGGTCGAGCTGCAACCGATCGATGTTCCCGACGTGCAGTACAGATACGTCGTCGTCGGCAATCGCACAGTGCTCGTCGACCCAGGCACTCGCAAGATCGTGCAGGTCATCGAGTGATCGGCGTTCCCAAACCGCGAACCGGATTGGGAAAGGTCACGGTCTAATAACCAATCAGAGCTCCATCCTGAGCGATCGGGATGGAGCTCTGTCGTTTCGAAACAAGGAAAGGAGCCATTCCCATGCTGCCGCATGTCGAGCCGGTCAACGTGGCCGCCGCCGTCGACAAACTGCTTGCTGAACGAGGCGATGGCCTGCTGTCGATGAAGGCGGCGATTGCACTGTTGCGCGAACGCACCGGAACCGAGCGCTCGGACGCCGACCTTGAAGGGCTGATCATCAAGAAGGCGGCGCTTCTCGGCGTCGCCGTCCTGTGTGACAGAGAGGTTCAATGACGCTGTTGCCTAGCGCTCAAGACGCCGGTCGAAATTTCAGCTAGAACAAAGTTGCTTACGCATGAACCGAGCCGACGGAGGCAACAGTGACGGACAGGCAGGAACGGATTCGCCAGCGGGCACACGCGATCTGGGAACAGGCAGGCAGGCCCGACGGGGCGCATCAGCAGCATTGGGATCAGGCTACCGCCGAAATCGACGCAGAAATCGCCACGACAGAGACCGCCAGCCGGCCGAAGCCGAAAGCACGTCAGCCTAAGCCGGCGCCGGCCGCCAAGGACGGAACCAAACCCAAGGCGCGACCACGCAAAGCGTGAACTCGAGCGGATTTGATTCCAACGCTAGATCTCGCGGTTGGTCGGGCCCATCGTCTTGGCGCTCGTGCACGTCGTTCCGTGATCGGCAGCAGAACCAGTCCTGACCGGTCCCGCCGCCGCAAGCCCACGCGCGATGGTAGGCCCGATTGGTGCGGCTAACTACTTACCGCAATTGTTGTCGTTGACAGTCGGTGAAACCGTCCCGGCAGGCTTGTTGGACGCATCGGGTTGAGCTCCTTGCGGGGTTGCAGGGCAGTTTTCATCCGCATTGGAGTTCATGGCACCCGTCGTCCCCATCGTGCTGCTGGTCGTGCCAGGGTCAATACCGTTCGGCTTGGGCTGGACGACGATGCTCTTCTCGCTGCCAGGCGCATTGTTGTCCGAGCCGGCATTCTGGGCCATCGCTGCGGTCGCCAGACCGGCTGCAAGTATGGAGGCTGTCAGGATTTTCGTAAGCATGTTGATCTCCATCGTTCGGTTATCATCATGTGGCGACTACAGAGAAAGCAACACGGGTGATGGAAAGGTTCCGGCAAAAATGACGCAGCACGGTGAAGCAAACCCGCGCAGCGCGGATCTTCTCGGCCCGTTGTTCTATTAGCGTTGGTCGGTTTGATGTTGTTGTTTGCAGATTAGGAATTCGCCTTATTTTAGCTGCCGACGGTTGCGCGACGTTCTTCTGTCCCGGCGCCCATCAGCTTACACTCGCATCGCTTCAACCGGTAGAGGCCATCCCGAAGCAAAACTTTCGGAAAATTTCACTACAAATTTCACGCGGCTGTTCTTTGAACATTTACCATGAGGCCAATAATTGGATCGGCAAAGAAACCGATCTTCTTCCTTGCACTTAGGGCGTAATGCAACCGGCGAGTTCGCGGGCTGCTCAGCGCAACTACAGCAAGGAGGATGTTATGACCATCAAGATCAAAACAATCACCGGTGCGGTGGCAGGCAGCGCAGTGCTTTTCATGCTCTCGATGCCGGTAAATGCCGCGAACGGAATTGCCGTTGGCGTTGGAACGTCCATCGGCGGCAACGGCGGCATCAACGCCGGTGCCGGCGCGACGGTTGGCGATCGCGGCGGCATCACCGCCGGTGCCGGCGCAGCGGTTGGCGGCAGCGGCGGCATCAAGGCACGCCTCGGTGCCTCGGTGGGCGGCAGCGGCGGCATTAACACCGGTGCCGGCGCAACGATTGGCGGTTCCAGCGGCATCGCCGCGGGCGCCGGCGCATCGGTCGGGGCCAGAAGCGGCATCAACGCCGGTGCCGGCGCGACGATCGGCGGTTCCAGTGGCATCGCGGCGGGCGCCGCGGTAGGCAGCGGCGTTAACGCTGGCGCCGGGGTCAGGGTCGGCAGTGGCATCAATGTCGGCGCCGGTGTCGGGATCGGTGGTGGAAGCAATCCGAGCAGCCCGTCCAATCCCAGCAACCCCAACAATCCCAGCTTGCCCCAGGTCGTTGCCGACATGTCGGGCGACAAGTTGGCCAGGATGAAGAAGCGCTGCGTTGACGTGCTCGGCAGCGAAGGCACTTACGACAGCGATCTGCGCCAATTGTGCCTGCTGATCGCTCGCCGCTAAGGCGAATACATCGGATGAAATGTCGGACCGGGCCGAGAGGCCTTCGTCCACCAAACCTCCAGCAGTCCAAAGCCCGCCATTGCGGCGGCGGGCTTTTTTGCCGAGCACGTGGCGGAGCATGGCGGGGCTCGAAAGAGCTTGCGCCTCAATGCGTCTGACGGCCAAGATCCGGCGGAGCGGCCGCTCTGTCTTCCACGGCATCCCCGCCCACTACGGGGCTGCTTTGCATCAGCTGAGTGCATGCAAACTCCGCCAGATCGGCTTCCGCGAAGCCGTCGAACTCGATAGCTGCGCCTTGGAGTTGGGCGGCTTGCATGACGAGCCATTCAATGTCTTCGCGCGCAACATTCTCGGCGAGGTTCTGCAGTCGCACGGCTTCGGCGACAGCAGTCAGATTGATGGCAATCCCGGACCGCAATGTAGCTCGAACTCGGGAACTGACGTCTTCGTGCAGGCGAACCGAAAATCCGTAGCGCATGGAAAACCTTCCCTTCAGGAGCGGTTTGTCCCTTGGGGTCTACCATGCGCCCAAGGCTCGCGATTGGCAAGCGAAATCCTTAAAAAACCATTTTATATCAAATAGTTAGCGTATTTTGTTGATTGCCCATTTGATACTTGATCCGCTTCATCGGACTTCTGCATGACTCACACATCTGAAGGTCTTGACGTATTCTGCTCACGTACCTAATTCTACAGAAAATTAGGAACATACTAACTCAGCTGCATTTAGGCTGGTATGACTGGAGGCCGAGATGTCCGAACTGGAACGCCCGGAACGATTGCAGATCATGCTGACCGTCGATGAACTGGCGGCGTTGGAGAACTGGCGCTTCGACAAGCGCATGCCGAGCCGGTCGGCCGCGGTACGTGAGCTTTTGAGGCGAGGTCTCACAGCCGATGGTTTCCTGACGGCGGCGCATGGGACCAAGTCGCGCGACTTCGGCATTCTGCCCCATTCTGCAGATGGTGACGGGGTAGTCGAGGGGTCTTCCAGCAGCGAACAGTGACATCTCCAGCGACCCCGTTCGCCCGCCGCACCTCGCATGGCCTTCACGGCCACAGGGTATCATCAAGCAGCTTGGTTTATCTGTGTGGCCCCTCCGCCGTCGGTTGACAGAGCTGGCTTTGCAGATACATTGCACAGGACTATACAGGTGCAATGAACAGGTATGCCTATGGTCCGCCGCGTGGTTCCATCGTCTCCCGGCACGGGCAAGCCCGAACAGATCGCCACCGTTCTCGAACAGGAAATCCGCTCCGGTGTCCTCGGCTTCGGCGACCGGCTGCAAAGCGAGAACGAGCTCGTCCAGCGTTTCTCCGTCAGCCGCAACACCGTCCGCAAGGGCCTCGAGGAACTTTCCAGCCGCGGGCTGATCACCACCAAGGTCGGCATCGGCTCTTTCGTCACCTTCGATGGCAAGCCCGTTGATGACTCAATCGGCTGGTCGCGGGCGCTCGCCAACGCCGGCGCCAATGCCGAAACGCGGACACTGCGGCTCGAGGTGATCGAGGACCCCGATCTTGCCGCACTGCTTGGAATAGAAAACCCGTTTTTCATCGCTGTCGATCGGGTGCGAACCAATGCCAGCGACGGCCACGCTATCTCAATCGAGCGCAGCCGCCTGCCATTGTCACCCGAACTGGAGGACGTGCCGTTGCGCGGCCTGCGCGAAGGTTCCCTGCACCAGACGCTTCGCGGCGCCGGCCTCATTCCCGACCATGGCGAGGAATGGGTCGGCATCGAAATGCTCAACCCAGAGGACGCCGCAATCCTCGGCTGCCCGCAAGGCACGCCGTTCCTGCGCGGTCGTCGGTTGACCCGCGCCGCCGATGACCGGCCGATCGAATATGTGACCAGCCTGCTCAACCCGGCGCATTTTGCGCTGCATATGAGGTTCTGAGTGATGCCGGACGACACCGGGAGCATAACCGATCGGGCCATGGGAGCGCTTGTGGGCGGGGCACTGGGAGATGCGCTGGGAATGCCGACGCAGCTTTTGTCGCCGGCGCGGATTGCCGAACTCTACGGTCATGTCGAGGACTTCATTGCTCCTTTCGCCGACCATCCGGTGTCGAAGGGACTCCCGGCCGGAACGATCACCGACGACACAGAACAGGCACTTCTGCTTGGCCGTATCCTGGTCGAATCCGGTAATCGGTTCGACCATGCGCGGTGGGTCAACGCGCTGCTCGACTGGGAACGCGATGTCAAGGCGCGCGGCAGCTACGATCTGCTGGGACCATCGACCAAACGCGCCATCGACGCCATCAATAACGGTATGCCAGCCGAGGAAGCGGGACGCAGCGGCGACACAAATGGTGCAGCCATGCGCATCGCGCCAGTCGGCATCATGATGCCGCCAGAGCCGCTTGACGCACTGGTCGGCAAAGTGGCCGAAACTTGCAGGGCGACGCACAACACGTCAATCGCAATCGCTTCGGCGGCAGCGGTCGCTGCCGCCATCAGTCGCGGCATCGCTGGCGGTGACTGGCGCGCCGCTTCCGACAGCGCCATCGCGGCAGCGAGACGAGGAGCGACGCTCGGCAATTGGGTGACCGGCGGTGACATCGCCGCGCGTATTGGGTGGGCGCAGGAGCTCGTGCGCGGCAAGGCGACGAAGGACGCGATCCGGCTGATCACCGATCTGGTCGGCACCGGTGTCGCCAGTCAGGAATCCGTTCCGGCTGCATTCGCGGTGCTGGAAGTCGCCCGTGGCGATCCCTGGCAGGCGGCAGTCATCAGCGCCAATCTCGGTGGCGACACCGACACGATCGGCGCCATCGCGGCCGGCATGGCCGGTGCCTGCACCGGCCTTTCCCGATTGCCTCAGAACCGCATTGCAGACCTCAAGGGTATCGACATGACGGAGGTTAGCGCGCTCGCCGCCGACCTTGTTGCGGCGCGGACGTCTAGGGGCCGTGCGGACAAGACCAGCACCGGCAAGGATGCGGCGGCATGAAGGGGCGTCTCGTCCATGTCGGCAGCGCGGTGGTCGACTATGTCTACCATATCGATGCCTTGCCGGCACCGGGCACGGAGAAGACCGCGTCGAGCTATGCACAAGTCGCCGGCGGCGGCTTCAACATGATGGTCGCAGCCAGCCGCACCGGCATGAAGGTGGTGTTCGGCGGCCAGCTCGGCAGCGGACCCAATGGCGACTTCCTGCGCACGGCCTTAGCAACTGAGGGAATCGAGACACTCACGCCGCCATCGTCGGTTATGGACAGTGGCAATTGCGTCGCCATGATCAGCAGCGATGCCGAGCGCACCTTCGTCTCATGGCCTGGTGCGGAGAGTGTGCTGAGCCTTGACATGATGGCGCCCGTCTCGGTCGCACCGGGGGATTGGGTGTTCACCTCCGGCTATACGCTTAGCTACCCGGGAAGCCGAGACGCGATTGTTGACTGGATCGAGGCACTTCCGGCCGACACACCGCTTGTCCTCGACCCAACACCTGTTATCACCGACATTCCTCGCCATATCCTGTCGCGGATACTCGCCCGCACCACCTGGTTGAGCTGCAACACGACGGAAGCGACCGCGATTGCCGGTCCGGGCGGTGTCGAGACACTCGCGTCACGGCTTCTAAGAGACCACTCCCCGAAGGCCGTCGGCGTCGTCATTCGCGCCGGGGCGAAAGGCTGCCACGTGCGGCTGGCCGATGGCTCGGCGAAAACGATTGCCGGCTTCCAGGTCGATGCCATCGACACCAACGGCGCCGGGGATACCCATATCGGCGCCTTCGTCAGCGCGCTGGCGCGCGGCATGCCGCCTTTTGAGGCAGCGCGCTACGCCAATGCGGCGGCGGCCATTTCCGTCACCCGCCACGGTGGTTCATCAGCGCCGACCGACTGCGACATCCGGACATTCCTAAGCCATGCCGGCGGTCCGCCGATCGGCCTCCATGGCCGGAAGCAAGAGGCCAAACGCCCGACAGCCTGACAAAGCCCGGGAAGCGGGCAAACACAGAGAGGAACGAACATGCGCATGCCCCACTTGACTGCCCTGCTGACGGCGGCCGCCGTCTTCACCTCCGCACTCGCATTTGCCGCCAAGGCCGACGAGGTGCACGTACTCAACTGGAAGGGCTACGGCGCCGACGAGCCGTGGGCCGTCGAGGCGTTCGAGAAGGCGACCGGCAACAAGGTCGTCAACGACTTCTTCAATTCCGAACAGGAAATGCTGACCAAGCTCAGGACCAATCCCGGCCTCTACGACGTCGTTATGATCAACGCCGCCTTCAACGACCAGGCAATGGCGGAAAAGCTGATCCAGCCGATCGACACATCCAAGCTGCCGAACTATGCCGACATCAGCAAGGACAAGGCGAGTTCGCCGATGCTCGTCCATGACGGCAAGGTCTATGGGGTACCTTGGGTCTGGGGACTGACGGCGCTCGCCATCAACGAAAAATCCTTCGACAAGCCGCCGACCAGCATCGCCGAAATGTGGGATCCCGATCACAAGGGCCGCGTCACCATCCGTGATGATGCCGTCGAGGCGGTGCAGTTCGGCGCCATTGCCACCGGCCAGAACATCAACGACATCAAGGATATGGAGGCGGTCAAGGCGAAGCTCACTTCGCTGATGCCGCAGATCAAGACGTTCTGGAGCTCGGAGAACGACTGGAACCAGATGGCTGCCTCTAACCAGATCGACATCGGCACCTATTGGAGCGGCTCGGCCGACCGCGCCAAGACCCATTTCAAGCTGCCGGTCGCGCTCGTGATCCCGCAGGAGGGCGCCGTCGCCTGGCTCGACGCCTTCTCCATTCCGGTCGGATCCAAGAATGTCGCCGGCGCCGAGGCCTTCATCAACTACATGATCGACCCGAAGTTCTATGTCGAATGGGTCACCAAGGTCGGAGCCCCCGTATCCGCCAACACCAAGGCTGTGGAAGCACTTCCCTCGGATGCGTTCAACCGCAAGGTGATGGGTGACCCGGCAGTCGCCAAGCGCATCCAGTTCCAGGCGCCGATCACAGACGCCCAGCGCGAAGCCTATCTGTCGCTCTGGCAGCAGCTCAAGGTCGACGTGAAGTAACAGCAAAAGCCGCGATCAGCCGACCATCGTGTCGGCTGATCCTTCCCGTCCTGGGAGGAGATTGTCATGGCAGTACAGGTTGCAGCCGCGTCGCGCAACGAGCTGAGATCGGCCCTGCCGCTGCTGGCGCCTGCCTATCTCTGGCTGACGGTTGCAATTTTCCTGCCGCTCTCTGCAATGGTGTTCTTTTCCTTCATGACCGACCTGCCGCTGTCGGGAAAGCCGTGGGCATTCACGCTCGAAAACTATGCCGCCTTCTTTTCACAAAGCCTTTACCTGACATTGCTTGTGGCCTCACTGCGCCTCGGCCTCGAGGTGACGCTGTGGTGCATCGTCATCGGTTATCCCGCCGCTTATGTGCTGGCCAAGGTGCTGAAAGGGCGAAGCCGCGAGGCGATTTTCCTGCTTGTCATCCTGCCGTTCTGGTCGAACGGGCTGGTGCGCATCTTCTCCTGGGCGATGGTGCTGCGTGAAGGGGGCATTCTCGACACCGCGCTCAACGCCGTGCTGCCATTCAAGATCAACATTGATCTCATGTATTCCTATCCGGCCGTCATCATCGGGCTGGTGCACTCCTACGTGCCTTACATGGTGCTGACCTGCTATCTGACCCTGCAGGCCATCGATGACTCGCTGATCGAGGCCGGGCGCTCGCTCGGCGCCTCGCGGCTGCAGGTGCTGAAGCGGGTCATCATTCCGCTGTCGATGCCGGGCCTAGTGGCGGGCGCAGCACTCATCTTCGTGCCGGTCGTTGGCTCGTTCATGGAACCGCGCATCCTCGGCGGCCGTACCGGCACCTTTTATGGCACTGTCATCGAGGACCAGTTCGTCGCTGTGTTCAACTGGCCGCTGGGTGCTGCGCTCTCCTTTATCCTGTTGGCCGTCGTGCTCGTCATCCTGGCGGTTGCCTCGCCGGTGCTGCGTAGGGCTACGTGATGGCGACGACACGTGTCCTCGAATGGCTCGGCCGACTGTACATCTGGCTGTTGCTCGCCTTCCTCTATGTGCCCATCATCATCATGGCGCTGATGTCTTTCAACGTTTCGCCCTTCTACCAGCTGCCGTTCGCATGGACGACGGAATGGTACGCCTCGTTGTGGCAGAACGACGAGCTTATCGCAGCCACTTGGAACAGCGTCGAAATCGCAGTCATCACCACCATCATCTGCGTCTTGCTTGGTTCGGCGGCGTCACTGGCGCTCTACCGGTATGAGTTTCGCGGCAAGAAATTCCTGCAGGTGCTGCTGTTTCCGCCAATCGCCATTCCGTGGCTGATCACCGGCACGGCGATGTTGATCTTCTTCTTCGGCGTCGGCATTGGGCGCGGCCTGTTCGCCATCCTGCTCGGCCACGTCGCGCTTGCACTGCCCTATGTCATCGTCGTCGTATCGGCCCGGCTGCAGACCTTCGCGCCCGAGTTGGAAGAGGCGGCGCGCTCGCTCGGCGCCAATCAATGGCAGGTGACGAACCGCGTCACGCTGCCCTGGATCATGCCGGGCGTCATTGCCGGTGGGCTGTTCGCCTTCGCCGTGTCCTTCGACCAGTTCGTCGTCTCCTACTTTCTGTCGACGCCCGGCCAAACGACGCTGCCAGTCGAAATCTACGCCGCGATCCGCAAGGGTTTCACGCCCGAGATCAATGCTGTCTCAACGATCATCATTGTCGTGTCGATGGCGCTGATGCTGCTGACGGCGCGTTTCTTCAAATTCGGCGGAGAGAAATAATGGCGGGCGTGCAGGTATCGAATGTATCGCGCAGTTTTGGCACGCATAAGGCGCTGGACGATGTCTCGATCGATTTCCCCGACGGCGGGTTCTACGCCCTGCTCGGTCCTTCCGGCAGCGGCAAGACCACGCTGCTGCGCCAGATCGCCGGCTTCGACTTTCCCGACTCTGGCCGCATCTCCATAGGCGGCGAAAGTGTCGAGCGGGTGCCGGTGGAGAAGCGGCGCATCGGCATGGTGTTCCAGAACTACGCGCTGTTTCCCAATATGAGCGTCTCCGACAATGTCGCCTTCGGCTTGTCGGTGCGCGGCGAGCCCAAGGCGGTGATTGCCAGCGAGGTGCAGCGCGCACTCGACCTCGTGCAGCTCAGCAGGCTCGGCGGCCGCCGGCCGCACCAGCTGTCCGGCGGCCAGCGCCAACGGGTGGCGCTCGCTCGCGCGATCGTCATCCGCCCGCGCGTGCTGTTGCTCGACGAGCCACTCGGCGCGCTGGATAAGGCGCTGCGCGTCGACATGCAGATCGAGCTCAAGCGCATCCAGCGCGAGATCGGCATCACCACCATCTTCGTCACCCACGACCAAGAAGAAGCGCTGACGATGAGCGACCGTATCGGCATTCTGCGCGACGGCAAGCTGGTGCAGGAAGGTCCGCCCGAGGAGATCTACGATCGGCCGAAGAGTGAGTTTGCCGCCACCTTCCTGGGCGACGCCAACATCCTTCGCGGCAACGCCACTGGTACGGGCATCCGGCTGCCTGACGGAACAGGGATTGCCGCAGGCGCGGGGGCTACGCTTGTCGCCGGCATGAAGGCGAGCTGCGCCGTGCGGCCCGAACGGATCCGCATCGCCACCAATGCCGGCGTTCCGGACCGAGCCCATGCCAACATGCTCACGGGGCGGGTCTCCAAGCGTATCTTCGCCGGCAACAACAGCACGTATTTTGTCGATCGCGATGGCCAGACAATCAAGGTCATCGTGCAGAACACCGGCATCGAAAAGCTGGCGGAAGGACAACAGGTGGTGCTGCGCTGGTCGTCGGAGAGTACGGTGCTGATCGACGCGAGCTAGCAGATCCAATCCTTCAGTCTTGCCAGGCGGTCCGCAATCGGGGAAAGCATGGTCGGGCAAAGCGTGAGCGGAATACTCGATGTCGCTTGAATTGAATGCGGGCGACCAGTCGATGCTGCAGGGCGAGCAGGGTCCGGCCGTGGCCGCTGCGATGAAGATCCTGGTTGCCTTTTCGAAAGCGGTCGGCGCGCACAAATTGTTGGATATTGCCGGTGCCCATATCGACGGCTGCCTCTATCACGGCCAGGCCAGCCTCGATTTCGTCGAAAGGCTGATCGAGGGCGGCGGTCGCGTTCGGGTGCCGACGACGCTCAATGTCGGCTCGTTCGATCTGATCCATCCCGGATTGGTGAAGATGCCGGCCGCCGAAGAAGTACCGGGGCGCCGTCTAATGAAGGCCCATCTGGAACTCGGCTGCCAGGCGACCTTCACCTGCGCACCCTATCAGACTCGGTTCCGGCCAGGGTTCGGCGAGCAGATCGCCTGGGGTGAGTCCAACGCCATCGTCTTTGCCAATTCGGTGATCGGAGCGCGGACCAACCGCTATGGCGATTTCATCGATTTGTGCTGCGCCATCACCGGGCGCGCGCCGGCTTGGGGGCTGCACTTGAGCGAAAACCGGCGCGGCCAGGTTCTGTTCGAGCTGGTCGGTTCTGACCCAGAACCGAGCGACAGCCTGTTCGTTGCCGTCGGGCTTATCATCGGGCAAGCAAGCAGCGATCGCATCCCCGTGATCTCGGGCCTGCCAAGACCGCGCGATGAGGATCAGCTGAAAGCGCTAGGCGCCGCCGCCGCGACGACCGGGGCCGTTGCGCTGTTCCATGCGGTTGGTATCACGCCGGAAGCGAACACGCTTGAAGAGGCGTTTCATGGCATGGGGCCAGAGGAAACAATCCGCATCACGCGTGCCGACCTCGACGATGCGCTGGCTAGGTTGTCGAGCGTAGCTGACGGTGCGCCTTTGGCGGCCGTGTCGTTAGGCACGCCGCATTTCTCCTATGACGAGTGGATGCGCCTGTTGCCGCTGCTGCGCGAAGTCGGTCCAGGCAAGGGCGTCCCAATCTATGTCAACACAGGGCGCGCGACGCTGACGCGGCTGCAGGACGAAGGCGCACTGGCCGGCATGGAAGCCTTCGGCCTCGTTCCGGTCACCGACACTTGCACCTATGTCACGTCGATCCTCGAGCGTCTCGACGGCGTGGTGATGACCAATTCGGGCAAATGGGCGCATTACGCACCTGGCATTATCGGTGTGTCGGTGGCCTTCGGTGA
Source organism: Mesorhizobium sp. M0991 (assembly GCF_040318915.1). Lineage (NCBI taxonomy): Bacteria > Pseudomonadati > Pseudomonadota > Alphaproteobacteria > Hyphomicrobiales > Phyllobacteriaceae > Mesorhizobium > Mesorhizobium sp. M0991. The sequence goes on along the minus strand of NZ_JAMYNE010000016.1, from coordinate 114,897 downwards.
CATGGAGGACTGCGTCCGCTCGGCTGCGGCCGGCCGCGTCGTGCGAGCCGCGCCATGAAGGCGCCGGCCAGAACCGGTACATTCCACCTTTCCGGCTCGGCACAAGGCCCGGCGCTGGTGCTTTCGCAGGCGCTCAGCTTCTGGGGCGGGATCGACGTCGAAACGGGCGACATCATCGACCATTCGCATCCGGACCTGGGCGGCAATATCGCTGGCAAGATCCTGATAATGCCGAGCGGGCGAGGGTCGTCGTCCTCGTCTTCGGTTCTGGCCGAAGCGATCCGCAGAGGCACGGCGCCGGCCGGCATTATCCTGGCGCGGCCGGACCCGATCCTTGCCGTCGGCGCCATCGTTGCCGAATTCCTCTACGAAATCAGCATGCCGCTGGTCGTCTGCGGCATGTCAGGCATTGTCTCCGGCGACCGGATTGCAATCGGTCTGGGCGAAGATGCGCAAGCGATGGTGAGCAAGCTCTAGCCGGCCATCAGTCCCGCCGCGCCCCGCCGCCAGTCGGCTGCCGCCAGTGTCTCGTTGCGGCCGAGCGCCAGTGTACCGCGCCAGTGTTCGCGCACCGTCCTGGCGGCGGCTGCTTCGGCCGCGAACCAGCCGAATGCCGAACCGGTCGGCCATGCGACCGACTGGATGGCGCGCGCCAGCCTGTCGTCGATGCCGGCCTGCATGCCATTTCTCGGCAGCCAGTGCAGCTCAATACCGGTCGCGTTGTCGATGACCTGCCGTTCGCCATCGTCGGCGATCTCGACGAAGGCCACGCCGATTGCCCTTACCCGGCCGGCGCGCTCTTTTCTCAGAGGCGCTTTCCGGCCAAACAAAGTTGCCGGACCGGCACAAACATTGGCACGATATTCTATCCCGCCAGCTTGACCGCGAACGGCGTCTTCAGCCTATAATTCTACTAAATTCATAGACTAACTGCAAACGCGTTGACGTTTGCGGCTGGACTGCGAGAGAACCAAGGCACAAAGGGAGCGCGTCGATGCCGAAAACCGAATCCAACCCGATCGACCTCGGAACCAAGGCCGCCGATTTCCTGTTGCCCGACGCGCAAGGCGTGTTGCACAAGCTTGCCGATCTCGATGCCAAGCCGGCGTTGCTGGTCGCCTTCATCTCCAACCGTTGCCCGTTCGTGGTGCTGATCCGCGGGGCGTTCGCCGACTTCGCCAGGGACTATGCCGACAAGGGCCTGCAGGTGGTGGCGATCAACGCCAACAACCATGAAGCACATCCCGAGGAGACGCTGGCCCGCATCGGCGAGCAGGCCGAAGAATTCGGCTATACCTTCCCCTATCTCAAGGACGCTTCGCAGCAGACGGCGAAAGCCTATGGCGCGGCTTGCACGCCCGATTTCTTCCTGTTCGGCGCCGATCGGCGGCTGGCCTATCACGGCCAGTTCGACGATGCCCGGCCGGGCAACGGCAGGCCGGTGACGGGGGTGGATCTGCGCGCCGCGGTCGACACGGTGCTGAAGGGCGAGGCGCCGGCCGCCGAGCAGGTGCCGTCGATCGGCTGCAATATCAAGTGGAGCGCCGGCAATGAGCCGGTGTGGTTCTCCAAGGCGGCCTGACCCGTCGCAGCTGCTAATTCCCCTTTCCGCGAGTGCTCATGCCGAAGATTGTCACAGCCGTCCGCGCCGCGCCCGAAACGCTGCACCTCAATGCCGATGTGCTGGTGCTGGGAGGTGGTCCGTCAGCCGCCTGGGCGGCCGTCGCGGCGGCTGAAAACGGCGCGAGCGTGGTGCTGGCCGACAAGGGTTATCTCGGCACCAGCGGCGCTACCGCACCGTCGAATACCGGCACCTGGTGCGTGCCGCCGGGCGACAACAGGCATGCGGTGGTCGAGCGCCGCTGGCAGCGTACCGGCGAACTCGCCGACCAGCGCTGGATGCTGCGCTGCGTCGACACCGCCTACCGCAACCTGCTGCAACTTTCCGAATGGGGCTATCCGTTTCCGAGCGAGGATGACGGGCGGCTCTACATCGCCAATCTGCGCGGGCCGGACTATATGCGCTTCATGCGCCGCCGGGTGCTTCTGGCCGGCGTCACCGTGCTCGACCATCATCCTGCGCTCGAACTTCTGTCGGACGGCGATGCGGTCGTCGGTGCTGCCGGCGTCGGCCGCCAGGTCGAGCGCGACTGGCGGGTCAATGCCAAGGCGATCGTGCTGGCGACCGGCGGCTGCGCCTTCCGCGAACGCATCCTCGGCTCGACCGGGCTGACCGGTGACGGCTATCTGATGGCGGCGGAAGCCGGCGCCAGCCTGTCGGGCATGGAGTTCACCGGCAAGTACACGCTGGCACCGCATGGCTCGTCGCTGAACAAGGGCCTGCCGTTCCGCTGGGCGTCGTTCCACCGCGAGGACGGTTCGCCGATCCTCGGCCCGACCGGCGAGCCGCTGCGCAACGGCATCGGCGACCGCGAGGAGGAAGTGGCGCGCGCGCTGATCGAGGGGCCGGTCTATGCGCGGCTCGACCAGGCCGAGCTCGCGCTGCAAGGCTGGCTGCGCCAAGGCCAGCCGAACTGCTTCATGCCCTATGACCGCGCCGGTATCGACCCCTTCAACGATTTGTTCCGCGTCACGCTGCGCGCCGAAGGCACTGTGCGTGGTACTGGCGGCATTGACATCGTGTCCGACGACTGCGCCACCGGCGTGCCTGGTCTTTACGCCGCCGGCGACGCCGCCAGCCGCGAGATCATGACCGGCGCGGTTTCGGGCGGCGGCGCCGTCAATTCGTCCTGGGCGCTGGCCAGCGGCTGGTGGGCCGGCAAAGGCGCTTCGACCCATGCCAGGCGCCGCGCCGGCAAGGCGTTCCGCAGCGAGGTCCAGCCGCTCGGCCAAGCCGGCCTGCGGCCGGCGGCTTCGCCGCGTGCCGATATCGACACCAACGAGATCATCGAGACGGTGCGCGCGGAAGTCGTGCCGTTGGACAAGAATTTCTTCCGCAGCAGTGCAGGTCTCGAAAAAAGCGGCGAGCGGCTGCAGAGCGTTTGGCGCGACGTGCGCGACCATCTGCAAGGCGAGGGGCTGGAGCGGATACGCACCCGCGAGGCGGCGTCTATCGCTGCTGCCGGGCGCTGGTCGGTGGCGGCTGCGCTGCATCGCAGCGAGAGCCGCGGCATGCATCGCCGCACGGATCGTCCGGGCAAGAACCCGGCCTTCGCGCACCGGCTGGTCATCACCGGCGTCGATGATTTCCGCGTCGCCGGGGCGCCCGAGCGGCTGGCGGAGCTGGCGTCATGATCGAGATCGTCTCGGCCACGCGCTGCGTCGAATGCGACATCTGCGTCAAGGTCTGCCCGGCCAATGTCTTCGACGCGACAGACGGCGCGCCGATAATCGCCCGCCAAGAGGACTGCCAGACCTGTTTCCTCTGCGAGATCTACTGCCCGACCGACGCGCTCTATGTGGCCGAGGTCGCCGAAGGGCCGACCGGCATCAGCGAGATGGAGGTCGAAGCGCGCCATCTGTTCGGCAGCTATGCCCGCGCGCTCGGCTGGCAGCGCGGCAAGGCCGGCGGCTCCGAGTTCGACCCGACGCACCGCATCCGCGTGGCGCAATAAAGCGATCGGAGACAGGCATGGACCGCATCGTCGTCAACGACATCAGGAAGACCTTTCAGCTCAAGCCGGGACAGTTCGTCACCGTCGACGGCGAGGCGACCGACCGCGTTACCGTGCTAGACGGCGTCGATCTCGCCATCCGCACGGGCGAGTTCATCACTCTGGTCGGGCCGAGCGGGTCGGGCAAGTCGGTGCTGCTCGACATTATCGGCGGGCTGACGCAGGTGACCAGCGGCGGCGTCCAGCTCGACGGCAGCCGGATTACCCGACCCGACCCCAAGACCGGCTACGTGTTCCAGCAATATGCGCTGTTTCCCTGGCGCACGGCGCTGGCCAACATCGAATATGCGCTGGAAGTGCGTGGCGTCGCCAAAGCCGAACGCACCGCCACGGCCCGCCATCTTCTGGCGCTGTTCGGCCTTGCCGGTTTCGAGGACCGCTTCCCCAACCAGCTTTCCGGCGGCATGCAGCAGCGCGTGGCGATCGCACGGGCGCTGGCCAGCAATCCCGAAGTGCTGCTGATGGACGAGCCGTTCGCTGCCCTCGACCAGCAGACCCGCGAAATCCTGCAAGGCGAACTGCTCAGGATCTGGGGTAAGATCAAGACGACGGTGATCTTCGTCACTCATTCGATAGACGAGGCGATTTTCCTGGCCGACCGGGTGGTGGTGATGACCGCGCGTCCGGGCACGGTGAAGGAGATCATCGACATCGACCTGCCGCGGCCGCGCGACGGCGACATCCGCGCCAGTGCTGCCTTCAACAATCACCGCGCCCGTGTCTGGGACGTGCTGCGCGACGAAGTCAACAAGGCGCAGAAGGATTGGACGCTGTCGCCGGCGTTCAGCCACTGAGGGAGTTTTTGGCATGGCCTATCTGACCGAAAAGTTCGGCCCCGCCGGCGGCGTTCATCCGTTTGCCGGAGCCGGTGAGGCGGTGGTAGCCGCCAGGGTTCCGGCAATCAAGGCCCGAAGCGCTACACTCGCCGTCAGGCGCAGGCGAGGAGCAAGCTTCGGCACCTTCATCTATGGCCTGCCGCTGCTCGGTCTGTTCTTCCTCGCCTGGGAAATCGCGCCGCGGCTCGGCTGGCTGAACCGCATCTTCTTCCCGCCGCTGAGTGAGGTGCTGGTCGCGTGGTGGAATATGCTCGCCTCGGGCGTGCTGGTCGAGCATATCGGCATCAGCCTGCAGCGCGCGGCCATAGGCTTCGCGCTTGGCGTGGTCGTGGCCATCCCGCTCGGCCTGCTGATGGGGCGCTATTCGCTGTTCGAGAAGGTCTCCGACCTTTTGGTGCAGACGCTGCGCAACACCTCGCAGTTCGCGCTGCTGCCGGTGTTCATCCTTCTGCTCGGTATCGGTGAGGAATCGAAGGTGGCGATCACCTTCTATTCCTCGGTGTTTTTCCTCCTCGTAAACACGATCAGCGGCGTTAAGTCGGTCGATCCGCTGCTGATCAAGGCGGCGCGCTCGATGGGCACGTCCGACTTCGACCTGTTCCGGAAAATCATCCTGCCGGCCAGTATTCCCTCGATCGTCGCCGGCGCGCGGCTCGGCGTGAAATCCTCGTTGTTCGCGGTGATCGGCGCCGAGATGCTGGCCGCCAAATCCGGCCTCGCCTTCCTCATCCAAAACTCGCAACTGATGATGGAAACGGCCGATATGTATGCCGGCATCCTGACCCTCACCGTCATCGGCCTTGCCGTCAACTACCTGCTCGTCTGGTTCGAGCGCTGGGCAACTGCCTGGAAGGGCCAGTCGGAGAGCTCTCTCATTTAATAAGCCAGCCATTCATCCCAATCGGAAGGAATTTCAGATGTCCAGAATACCGTTCGATGCAATTCGCAGGTTGCTCTTGCAGGGCGCCATCGCCGTGATCGTCGGGCTCGGTGGCGTCCCCGCCTTTGCGCAGGACAAGCCCGAGGTCATCCGGATCGGCAGCACAGCGCCCGGGCACCTCAAATTCATCCTCGCCCAGCAGGACGGCTGGTGGGAGAAGGAATTCGCCAAGGACGGCATCAAGGTCGAATTGGTGACCTTCAATGGCGGTTCCGAGGCGACGACAGCGCTGGCGACCGGGGCGATCGAGGTCACCTATACCGGCAACAATCCAGCGCTGCGCGTCGCGGCCTCTGGGGCCGACGTCAAGCTGATCGGCCTGTCGAGCTATGTGAAGGCTGGCGGCTCCTCCATCATCGTCAAGGCCGACTCGCCACTAAGGACGTTGCAGGATCTCAGGGGCAAGAAGGTCGCCTATCTCACCGGCACCGTACGGCATTCGAATTTCAGCAAGGCACTGAACAGCGTCGGCCTGACGACGAGCGACGTCGAAGGGCTGAACCTGCCCTTCGAGGCGTCAGGGCCGGCACTGCTGCGCGGTGACATCGATGCCATCGTCGAGACCGACTCGACGGCGGCCAAGCTGGTCGACACCGGCGAGGCCCGCGTGCTCTACGACACCGGCACCCATCCGGAATGGAACGTGCCGAACGTCATCTCCGTCAACGGCGCCTTCGCGGCGAAATACCCGGATCTGATCAAGCGGCTGCTGAAGGTCGACATCGAGATTTCGCGCTGGGCCGACGCCCACCCCGATGAGACGATCAAGACCTTCGTCGAGGCAACCAAGTCGTCGGAAAAATCCGTGCGCAAGACGTACAGCCAGGGCCTGTTCTACCAGGACCCGAAGCTAACCGACGATGCGATCACCGCGCTCAAGGGCGAGGAGAAGTTCATGGCCGGCGCCGGGCTGCTGAAGGGGTCGATCGACTATGGCAAATGGGTCGACAAGAGCTTTGTCGACGGCGCTTATACGGAAGTCGCCGCCGTCCAGTAGAGTTGCTTGACGATGTTGCGGGCTGCGCCAGTCGGCGCGGCCCTTCTCATCCCTAAAGGTTCCGTTCAGATCTCCGGAATGCTCTCTCTGAAGATCACTTGCAGCCGTGGCTGGTGCAGTTCGTAAGGCAACCCCCTGACCGCGTGGGTCAAGGTGTTGAGCGCCTCGCGGGCCTCGACGCGCGGGTTCTGGTCGATGACCGCGTCGAGCGTGCCGTCGAGCAGAAGCTCCTTGGTGCCTTCCGTTACCTCATGGCCGAGAAAGACCGTCGACAGCGCGCGCCCGCGCTCCTTGAGTGCGCGGGCGATGCCGGTGTTGCCGGCGCCGACATTGTAGATGGCGGCCAGGTCCGGGTGCCGGTCCAGCAGGGCGGAAGCCTCCGAATAGGCTTTCTCCCGATCGTCGAGCATTTCGCGCATCTCGACGATCTGCAGATTGGGCGATTCTTCCGCCAGAATGTGGCGGAAGCCCATCTCGCGCTCTTCGTGGCCGCGGTAGGAGAGCGAACCGGCGAACAGCGCGACCTTGCCCGGACGCCCGGCGCCCATGAAGCGGTTGAGAAGGTAGCCGGCGAGCCGGCCGGCGGCGCGGTTGTCGATGCCGATATAGGCGACCCTCGGCACATGCAGGATGTCGGAAGCCATGGTGACGACCTTGACGCCGCTGGCAGAAAGCGAGCGGATCGCCTCGCGCACCGTTGGATGGTCGAGCGCGATCACACCGACGCCCTGCGTCTGCCCGTGCAGTTCCTGCAGCAGACGGGCGAGCCGGTCCGGATTGAAGCCCTCGATGGTGGCGACGCGGACGTCGAGGTCCGGCCGCGCCTGCGCCTGCGCCTCGATCTGGCGGTGCAGCATCTTGATGAAGGAATTGGTGCCGGCGGGCAGGGCGAAATCGAGCCGTATGACCTCACCGCGCAGCGCGTTGAGCGAGCTCGGATTATTCGAATTTTCAGCGATATAGCCAAGCCGCTGTGCCGTTTCAAGCACGACCTCGCGAGTGCGCGCCCTGACCCCGGCGCGGTTGTTGAGCACACGGTCGACCGTGGCGGCGGAAACGCCGGCTTCCCGGGCTATGTCTGTCAGGGTGGACCGCACTGTAGATCACCTCATTCCAAAATGTGCCAGGGGCGCATCGAGATCACGCATTTCATGGGTCCGTTGTCGAAGCGGCGGCTTCATCGCCAGCCGCGATTCTGATGGGAAATGATGTAACCAGCCTTGGCCGATGCGCAAGCTGCCGCGCTACACCAAAATGCCGAAGCGGACCAACGCGGGGAGGTGGGTAGCCGGGCTCCCTCAAATTCAAGCACCGGCTTCAGTGTGAGAGCCTTGATAAACGCCATCCTTCCCCTCCCATGAGATGTTATGAGGTGTCTTGATTATTTATGATGTTGACAGCCTTCGTATAGTGCCGTCAATATCCATCATAAGGGCCATGGAGGAACAAGGCCCTGAGGGAGGAGTTCCAATGTGGAATTTGATCCGCGTGTCGCGGCGCCGTTTGCTGGCATCCGGTGGAAAGGCGGCGGTCCTTGTTGCCGCCGCAGGTATTGCACCGAAATTCATTCGCCCAAGCCGGGCCTATGCGGCCGATGCCCTGGCGCCCGGCATGATCGGTGGCCCGACGGGCTTCGACGGCTCGGAGCGCTATCAATATGGCGCCGACACGCCCGAGGGTCGCGCCATCGAGGCGGCCAAGGCGATGAAGGGCGCCGGCAAGGCGCCGGCCAAGATCGTACTTGGCCTGTCCGACGGCTCGATCGGCCAGCTGACCCAGCCGTTTCCGGCCGGCGCGCCGTCGATCAAAGATCTCTGGGAGAAGGAAACCGGCATTCCGCTTGAGATCGTCGGTGTGCCCAACGGCCAGGAATTCACCAAAACGATGCAGGACATCTCCACCAAGGGTGGGGCGTATGACATCTACGCGGTCGAATGGAACCGTCTTGGCGACCTCGCCGAAACCGGCGGCATCCTCAAGCTCGACGACTTCGTCGCGCAGTACAAGCCGGAATGGGACGATCCCGAGCGTGGTTACGTCAATGGTGCCAAGGGCGTGTCGCTGCTCAACCAGTATCGCGGCTCGACCTATGGCGTGTCGCTGGATGGCGACTTCCAGACATGGGTCTACCGTACCGATCTGTTCGGCGACGCAAACGAGAGGAAGGCCTTCTCCGACAAATACGGGTATGAACTGGCGGCGCCGAAGACCTGGAAGCAGCATGACGAGATCGCGGCCTTCTTCCAGCGCCCGGACAAGGGCCTGTTCGGCTCGACCGATCTGCGCAACCAGGGTTGGGGCTACACCAACTGGTATCAGCGTTATGTCTCAATGGCTTCGCCCAATCAGTTCCTGTTCGACGATACCGGCAAGCCGCTGATCAATTCGGAGCAAGGTATCGCGGCGACCAACGAGTACATTGCTTCGCTTTCGCATCATTCGCCGGATGCGATCTCCTGGGGCTGGCCGGAGCAGTACGGCAATTTCGCAAAGGGCGGTGCGGCCATGACCTGCGCCTTCTCCAATCTGCCGAAATTCCTCGACAATGCCGGCAACAAGGATTCAGCTGTCACCGGCAAGATCGGCTCGATGCTGCCACCGGGCCGCGAGATCGACGGCAAGCTGGTCAGCCGGTCGGTGCTGTGGCTCAATTTGTCGGCGTCGGTTTCCTCGCAAGCCAAGAACCCGGAGGCCTGCTACCTGTTCCTACAGTGGCTGGGTTCAAGCCGCATCTACGCCTGGATGACCGCCAATCCGGGCGGCTACTTCGATCCGTTCCGGCTATCGGATTTCTCGGATCCGCTGGTTCGCCAGACCTATCATGCCTACCACATGGACGTGGTGCGCGAGACGGTCGCCCGCACCGTGCCCACCATCAACTATCCCGGCGCCACCGCCTTCCACAACGCGCTAGACGAGAACCTCGTCGCCGCGCTGACCAAGGCCAAGACGGCCGAGCAGGCGATGGCCGACACCGAGGCCGAGTGGAAGAAGATTGCCCGCCGTACCGGCGAGGAGAAGCTTCTCGAAGCCATCAAGACCAACAAGGAGGCCTGGCCCACCGTCCTCGATCCAATCGCCTGATCCTTCCAGGATCCTACCAAGGAGGGGAGGAGCGGTCGCTCTTCCCCTCGGCAACGAAAGACTCCAGCGAAGCCGCAAGATGAAGCGTTCAGTTCCTTTCGAGATATTCCGCTATGCCGCAATCTTTGCGGCGATGGCGGTGACGCTGGTGCCGATCCTGTGGATGGTGTCTATGGCGTTCAAGCCGATCGCCGAATGGTCGGCGACCGGCGCCGACCTGACTTGGTGGCCGAAGAACCCGACACTCAGCAATTTCCGCTTCGTCTTCGGTGAATCGACCAACAATCTGATCGTCGCGCTCGACCGCACGGCTTTGAAGCCGATCCTGTCGTCGCTGCTGTCGGCCACATTTGGCACGGCAATCGCCATGTCGGCGGGCACCGCGGCGGCCTACGGGCTGTCGCGCTTCGGCTCGGGCCAGAACCTGCCGCTGGCGCTGATCCAGCTTCGCCTGTTTCCGCCGATGGCGGTCATGACCCCGGTGATGATCATGTGGGCCTTTCTCAACTTCACTGACAGCTGGTGGGGGCTGTCGTTGATCTACGGCATCGTCACGCTGCCTTTCGCCTTCTGGCTGATGAAGACCTTCTTCGACGACATGCCGCGCGAGATCGAGGAGGCGGCGCTGGTCGAGGGCTGTTCGCGATGGCGCGTCTTCACCCGCATCACGCTGCCGATGATGCGCGCGCCGCTGGCCAGTGCCGCGCTGTTCGTCTTCATCCTCAACTGGTCAGACTATCTGATTGCGCTGCTTCTGACGACGCGCGAATGGGTGACGGTCCCCGTCTACATGGCCTCGCTGTCCTCCTCGATGACCGGACAGCTCTATGGCGCCAAGGCAGCTCTCGGCCTGATCGCCGCGGTGCCGCCGGTGATCATGGGGATCGCCATCCAGCGCCATCTAGTGCGCGGGCTGACCTTCGGGGCGCTCAAGCAATGAGCGCGGTGACAGCCACGATTTCGGAGGGCGACATGCAAGCCTCTAAGGCGGCATCGGTGTTGCCGGACGAGGGCGCACGGCTCGGCTTCCGGTTGACCCTGCCGGCGCAGATCCTGGTGCTGTTCATCGCCGTCTTCCCGCTCCTGATGCAGCTCTATATCAGCCTCACCGACTGGTCGCCGCTGTCGGGCACCGGCTGGTGGAATGCCTGGTCGATGTGGAATAGCTTCGCCAATTACACCGACCTTGCCGCGGACGCGCGCTTCTGGAGTGCGCTGAAGCGCACGACCATCGTCATGATCGTCTGCGTGCCGGCGGAGTTCCTGCTCGGCTTGGCGCTCGCGACGCTGTTTGCCGACGAGTTTCCCGGCAAGCGGATCTTCTACTCAATCCTCTTGATGCCGATGATGGTGGTGCCGGCGGTGGCCGGCTACATGTTCTTCATGCTGTTTCAGTCGGGCGGCCCGGTCAACGACATCCTGTCGGCGATGTCAGGCGTTCCCGTCACCATTGCCTGGCTGTCGGACCCGACGCTGGCTCTCATCGCCGTCATGATCGCCGACATCTGGCAGTGGACGCCGCTGATGTTCCTGATCCTGCTTGCCGGTCTGGTCGGCGTGCCCGAGGACCAGATCAAGGCGGCGAGGCTGCTCGGCGCCAACCCGTGGCAGCGCTTCGTCACCATCGTGCTGCCGAAGATGAAAACGATCATCATCATCGCTCTGGCGATCAGGGTGATCGAGAACTTCAAGATCTTCGACACGCTTTACATCATGACCGGCGGCGGTCCCGGCGTCGCTACCGAAACCATCTCCGTCTACATCTACAAGCTCACTACCCAGGACCTGATCTGGGGCTATGTGGCGGCAATCGCGCTGGCCATATTGATCGTGCTGTCCATCGCCGCGGTGTTTGCCATGAAACGTATGGCCCGGGTACGCGAGGTGGCGGCATGAGCACCATCCACCTGCAGAACCTGGTCAAGAAATTCGGCGACTTCACCGCGCTGAAGACGATGGATCTGGCCATCGCCGACGGCGAGTTCATGGCGCTGCTCGGACCGTCGGGCTGCGGCAAGTCGACGACGATGAACATGATCGCCGGCATGGAAGAGCCGACCAGCGGCAAGATCCTGTTTGGCGAGCGCGACATGGCCGGCGTGCCGATGGGGCGGCGCGGCGTCGGCTTCGTCTTCCAGAACTATGCGATCTTCACTCATATGAGCGTGCGGCAGAACCTCGCCTACGGGCCGAAAATGCGCGGCGCACCAAAGGCCGAGATCGACCGCCGTGTCGGCGCCATTGCCGAGATGCTGCAACTGACGCCGCTGCTCGACCGCAGGGCGGACAGGCTGTCGGTCAACATATTGCAGCGGGTCGCGATCGGCCGTTCGGCGATCATGGAGCCGGCGATCTTCCTGCTCGACGAGCCGCTTTCCAATGTCGACGCCGCCTTCCGGGCAGTGATGCGGACCGAACTGAAGCAGTTGCAGCGGCAGTTCCGGCAGACCATGGTCTACGTCACCCACGACCAGCTCGAAGCCATGACGATGGCCGACCGCATCGCGGTGATGGATCACGGCGTGCTGCAGCAGGTCGGCACGCCACTCGAGGTCTACAACAATCCGGCCAATGTCTTCGTCGCCCGCTTCATCGGCGCGCCGGGCATGAACCTGCTCAGGGGCAGGCCGGCGGAAAGCGACCGTGGCCTGGTCGTCGATCTCGGCCCACTCGGGGCGACGCCGCCGCTGCCGGTCGAGATCGCCGATGCCGCACGCCGGATGCGCGGCGAAGTGTTTTATGGCTTTCGACCGGAGCAGGTGACGCTGGCTGAAGGCGGCCGTGGCCTGTCCATGCCGGTGAGTTTCGTCGAGCGGATCGGCGCGCGCACCATCATCCACCTTGGCGACGGCGAGACTGCGGTGAAGGCGGTGTTCGACAATGATGTCGGGCTGGCGATCGGGCAGACAGCTGTCGTCGCGCCTGCGGCGGAGGCGGTGCGCGTCTTCGACGCCGCTTCCGGCCTTGCGTTGAGAGCAGGTTGAGATGGCTGATATCGTTTTCCGCAATGTGACGAAACACTATGGTGGCACGCTGGCCGTCGACGACGCCTCGTTCACGGTCGACGACAACGAATTCTTCTGTTTCTTTGGCCCGCCGCTGTCGGGCAAGTCGACGATACTCCGTCTGGTGCTCGGGCTGGAAACCCCGGACACAGGCGAGATCCTGATCGGCGGCAGGCCGGTCAACGCAGTGTCGCCGGCGGAGCGCAATGTCGCCATGGTGTTCCAGAACCTGGCGCTGTTTCCGCATATGAGCGCGCGCGACAATATCCGCTTTCCGCTGGTCGAGCGGAAGGTGACAGAAGCCGAGATCGAAAAACGCGTCGCCGAGGTCGCGGCTAAGCTGCATATCGGACATATCCTGCACAAACCGCCGGCGCAGCTTTCCGGCGGCGAGCGGCAGCGTGTGGCAATCGCCCGTGCGCTGGTGCGTGATCCTGTCGCGTATCTAATGGATGATCCGATCTCGGCGCTCGACGCCCGGCTGCGCGAGGAGACGCGCGTCGAGCTCAAGCGCATCCAGCGCGAGCTCGGCAAGACGCTGATCTATGTCACGCACGACCAGGAAGAGGCGATGTCGGTCGCCGACCGCATGGCCATACTGGAGAGCGGCAAGATCAGGCAGATCGGCGCGCCTGCCGAGATCTATGACCGGCCGGCCAGCACCTATGTGGCGCGGCTGCTCGGCTCGCCGATGATGAATATATTGAAGTCGGTGCACGGCGCTGAAGGCGTGGAGGCGGCGGAAGGCACGATCCGCATCGCGGATAAGGCGGCGCCGGCCGATGCCGTCGAAATTGGACTCAGGCCGGAAGACATCAAGGTCAAGGCTTGGTCGGAGGGGGGCGCGGGCCGCCCGGCGCGAGTGTTCGAGGTCGAGCCGCTCGGCGGCTACACCGTAGTGACGCTCGCCGCCGGGCAGGCGCGTCTGCGGGCGCTGTTACGCGGCCAGCCGGACATCAGGCCGGACGCGATGGTGGCGATATCCTGCGAGCCGGGCAGGGTGCATTATTTCGGGCAAAGCGGGGGAGCGCTGGCAAGATGACGGTGGCTGCAAGAAACGAGCTTCGGGAGGAACATATGGCAAGCAACGGCTTCGAGCCGGACGTTGAAGTCCGCACCAGGGAATACAGGATCGGCTGCGTCGGCGCCGGCATGATCATGGCCGAATGTCACCTTGCCGCCTACAAGGAAGCCGGTTTCCCCGTGGTGGCGATTGCCTCGCGGACCAAGGCCAGCGCCGAGAAGGTCGCCAAACGCTGGGACATCCCGACCGTCCACGATACGCCGGAACAGCTTATCGAGGACAAAAACGTCGAGATCATCGACCTTGCCTTTCCGCCGGACCAGCAGCCGGCGCTGATCCGTCATGCGCTCAAGCAGGAGCATATCAAGGCTATCCTGGCGCAGAAGCCATTGGCGCTGTCCCTCGACGAGGCAATCAAGCTGCGCGACGAGGCGGCCAAGGCAGGCAAGATCCTCTCGGTCAACCAGAACATGCGCTACGACCAGTCGATGCGCGTCTTGAAGCAGATCATCGACAGCGGCGCGCTCGGCGACATTGTCTTCGCCCAGATCGACATGCATGCGATCCCGCACTGGCAGAGCTTCCTCGAGGACTATGACCGCCTGACGCTCGCCAATATGAGCGTCCACCATCTCGACGTACTGCGCTTCCTGTTCGGCGATCCCCTGGAGATCACCACCCTGACCCGCAAGGACCCGCGCACCCGCTTCGACCATTCGGACGGCATCACCGTGTCGACGATCAAGTTCCCGTCCGGCGTGCTTGCCGTATCGCTGGAGGATGTCTGGTCCGGTCCGCGCCAGGAGGGCTACAAGGACGACCAGCACATCAACTGGCGCGTCGACGGCACCAAGGGCGTCGCCAAGGGCACCATCGGCTGGCCGACAGGCGCTGCGTCGACGCTGACCTATGCCTCGACCGAGACCACCGGTGGTGAATGGGTGACGCCCAGCTGGGACACGATGTGGTTCCCGCATGCCTTCATCGGCGTCATGGAGCAGCTCCAGCACGCGGTTAAGATGGGCGAGCCGCCGGCGCTCTCGATCGCCGACAACGTCAAGACCATGGCGCTGGTCGAAGCGGGCTACCGCTCGATCGACATGGGCCGGACGGTCAAGCTTTCCGAAATATCAACTGACTGAGTCACTTACAGGGAGGACTTCACACCATGATGCAGGCAGGTATCTTCACGGGTTATTTCCCGTATGGCCTCAAGGAAACCGCGCAGAAGATCCGTGCGCTCGATTTCAACACCGTGCAGCTCGACCTGCATTTCAAGGACATAGATCTGTCGGCCGGGCAGATCACCAGGGACAAGGCCAAGACCGTCCGCGATACGTTCCGCGACGAGAATCTGCCGATCTGCTGCGTGTCGGGCTACACCAACATCATCCATCCGGATATGGGCGAGCGCGAGAGGCGCGTCGGCTATTTGAAGGAGATCATCCGCAACGCACGCCATTTCGGCGCCCCTTACGTGATCTCGGAAACCGGTACCTACAACACCGAGTCCGACTGGGTGCATCATCCGAAGAACAAGACCGAGGAAGGTTTTGAGGAATGCCGCAAGGTCATCGCCGACCTTGCCCAGACCGCCTATGACCATGGCGCGGTCTTCCTCCTCGAAACCTATGTCAACAATGTCGTCGGCTCGGTCGAAGAGACGGTGAGGATGTTCGCGCAGGTCGACCACCCAGGCCTCGGCCTGTTGATGGACCCGACCAACTATTTCGAAACCCACAACATCGACAGGATGGACCAGATCCTGAACCAGGTGTTCGACACGCTGACCGACAAGATCAAGATAGCCCACGCCAAGGACGTCAAGCGCTCCGGCGGCGACAAGTCGGAAAAGCACGCAGACATCGGCGACGAGGACGCGCTGGAGAGCCACACTTTCCGCGGCGTCGGCGAGATCGAGCTGCCGGCGCCCGGCCTCGGTTCGCTGAATTATGACCTCTATCTCAAGCGGCTGGCCGAAAAGCACCCGAACATCCCGGTCATCATCGAGCATCTTTCGGAAGACGACGTGCCGCGCGCGAAGAAATTCCTCGACGGAAAATTCCGCGCCAACGGACTGTGATGGCGCGGCTCGGTTACGAAACAAGGGAGGAAGAGAAATGTTGAAACTCGCGTTGAAAATCGCGGCTGCGGCGACGGTTCTTGCCGGTGTGGCGCTGGGTACGCCGGCGCTGGCGCAGGACGCTCAGAAGACGTTTTACCTGTTGTCGCATGGCGGCCCGTCGGACGCCTTCTGGATCGACTGGAATGCCGGCGCGACCAAGGCCTGCGACCAGCTCAAGGTGACCTGCAAGATCTCGTTCAGCGGCGGCGACATGGCGGCGCAGAAGGAGGCCTTCAATTCGGCCCTTGCCGCTAAGCCGGACGGCATCGCCACCACCTCGGCGCAGCCCGGCCTGTGGACCGAGGAGGTCAAGGCAGCGAAGGCGGCCGGCATCCCGATCGTGTTCTTCAATACCGACGATCCGGCAACCGGCCGGCAAGCCTATGTCGGCGCCGATCTCAAGGAAGCCGGTGTCATCTGGGCGAAATATCTGGTCGACCACAAGATGGTGAAGCAGGGCGACAAGGTGTTCCTGCCGGTCGAAGTGCCGGGCGCCAGCTACCAGCAGCTCGAGACCGAAGGCATTGCCAGCGTCTTCGATCCGCTCGGCATCAAATATGACGTGGTCGATTGCGGCACCGATCCGGCCGGCATCATCGCCAAGATGACCGACTACATGGTCGCCAACAACCCGCCGGCAATCATCGCGCTCGGCGATTCCGTAGCGGCCAGCGTCAAGCGGGTGTTCGACGGCGCCGGCGTGCCGGCCGGCAAGATTCCGGTCGTCGGCTGGGGCAATTCGAAGGAAACGGCCGAGTCCGTCAAGGCCGGTTTCGTCAACGCGGCTGCCTGGCAGTTCCCGTCGGCGCAGGGCTTCATGCCGGTGGCGCTGCTCGGGTTGGCCGCCGCTGGCGAACCGATCGGCTACGACATCCACACGTTCAGCCTCTACGACGCCTCGAGCGTCGAACCGATCCTGAAACTCTACAACAAGTGATTGAAATTGACGCCCGCCGCGCAGGCGGCGTGCGTCACCCTGAGATATGGTCCAAGCTGTCATGACAATTGCCGCAGAAGAGGAAATGCCGCGTGCCAAACGCAGGTCGAGCCTGATGCGCTCGCCGCAGTTCTCGTCGCTCGTCATCCTGATCGTCCTGCTGGCGGTGTTTGCGATCGCCGACGCGAACTTCCTGTCGCCGCTCAACATCTCCAACATGATGGCGTTTCTGCCCGAGCTCGGCATCATCGCGCTCGGCATGACGCTGCTTCTGACGGCGGGCGAGTTCGACCTTTCAGTTGGCGCCGTGTTCGGGCTGGCGCCGGTCGTGGTCATGCTGCTGGTCCAGAACGGCGGGGTTGATATTGGCGTGGCGTTGCTGGCCGGCTTGCTGCTCTGCATAGCGATCGGTGCGATCAACGGGCTGATCGTCACCAAGATCGGCATCTCGTCTTTCCTGGTGACGCTGTCGATGCTGCTGGTGGTGCGTGGGGCAGCGCTTTACATCACCCAAGGGTTTCCGCTGAAATCCTGGGACCAGCCGGGCTTCTTCGTGACGCTGCTGGCCGGCAGCTTTAGTATCGGAACGTTCCGTTTCTATACCTCGCTGTGGTGGTTCATCGGCCTGTCGCTGCTGGCGATCTATGTGCTGCGCTACGCCAAGCTCGGCAACTGGATCAGCGCTATCGGCTCGAACCGTAACGCTGCTGTGGCGCGTGGCGTGCCGGCCGATGCGGTCAAGATCTGGCTGTTCATCCTGACCTCGGCGCTGGCCGGTCTCGCCGGCATGATCAGCGCCTTCCGCATCTCTGCCGCCTCGCCGGTGGCCGGCACCGGCTACGAGCTCGAAGTGATCGCCATGGTGGTGGTCGGCGGCACCGCGCTGACCGGTGGGCGAGGCACCATTTTAGGCACCATCGTCGGCGCGCTGATGCTGCGCAGCATCCGCAACGGCATCGTGCTGATCGGCGTGCCTGGGCTCGCTTACAACATCTTCGTCGGCGTCATCATACTTGCCATGCTCATCCTGCACGCTTTGCTGCAGAAGAACGCCGCCAGGAGCTGATCATGGAAGTGCTTCGGCTGCAGAACCTGCAAAAATCCTTCGGCAGCGTCCGCGCCCTGAAGAGCGCCTCCTTCACGCTCAACGAGGGCGAAGTGGTGGCCTTGCTCGGCGACAACGGCGCCGGCAAATCGACATTGATCAAAGCGATCTCCGGGGTCTTTCCCGTCGATCGCGGCGACATCTATGTGCGCGGTCAGAAGGTCTCCATCCGCTCGACGCGAGATGCGATGGATCTCGGCATCGAGACCATCCACCAGGACACCTCGCTGGCACCGGACCTCAGCATCGCGCGCAATCTTTTCCTCGGCCGCGAGCCGGTCAACCTCAAATGGCTGGGTGTGTTCGCGCCGCTCGATCTCGCCCAATTGCGCGATGCTGCCTCGGCACTTTTGAAGCGCGTCGGCATCTCGAAGAAGCTCGACGCCGATGCGCTGGTCAGCACGCTGTCGGGCGGCGAGCGCCAGTCGATCGCCATTTCCCGCGCCATGCAGTTCGCCGCCAAGGTCATCATCCTCGACGAGCCGACCAACAATCTCGGCGTCGAGGAAACGCACGGCGTGCTGCGCTTCGTCAAGGAAGTGCGCGACGCCGGTCACTCGGTGCTTTTGATCACCCACAACATCCATCACGTCTTCCAGGTCGCTGACCGCATTATCGTCATGCGCCGCGGCGAGATCGTCGCCGAGCAGACGGTCGCCGACACCGATCTGCTGACCGTGGAAAGCATCATCACCGGCGCCGACATGTCGGCCCTGCTCAAGGAGACGAGAGCCAAGTGAAGGACGGGAGCAAAGTGAAAGAACTGGCCGTCACATGGTAGAGCTTTACGGCAAGACGCTGTCGCGCCGGCAGGTCTCGGAACGCTCGGGCATGCTGTCGCAATTCGCCGGCGTGAGGCTGATGACGCTTGGTGACGGCATCGAGCGCGGCATCCGCATGCTCGAATTCCGCACCGGCTCGGGCCTGCGCTTCACCGCGCTGGTCGACCGGGCGCTCGATATCGCCGATTGCGACTTCAGGGGCCAGGCGATCGGCTGGCATTCGCCGAGCGGCTTTCGCCATCCCGGCCTGCACGAGTATGAAGGCGAGGAGGGGCTGGCCTGGGCGCGGTCGTTTTCCGGCCTTCTGCTGACCTGCGGCCTCGACCATATATTGTTCATGAACGAGGTACCGGCCGACACCTACAACTACCCGCCCAAGAAGACGGTGCGCCACTCGCTGCATGGCCGTATCAGCACCATCCCGGCGCGGCTGACCGGCTATGGCGAGACCTGGGACGGCGACCGCTGCGTGTTGTGGGCCGAAGGCATCGTCCAGCAATCGACCGTCTTCGGCGAGGATCTGTACCTGCTGCGGCGGATCGAGGCCGATGTCGGCGGCAACGAGATCCGGCTTTCGGACCGTGTCGTCAATCACGGTTTCAACCGGACGCCGCATATGTATTTCTACCACATCAATGTCAGCCATCCGGTGCTCGACGAGGGTTCGCGCTACCTGGCGCCGATCCGCGACGTCGTCTGGGCCGGGCATGCCGGCGAGCACTATGAAGCGCAGAAGGTCGGCTACCGCACGGTGCCGGCGCCGCAACTGGGATTCAAGGAACAGGTCTGGCAGCACGAACTCGGCGCTGGCAGCACCGGGGAGGTCCCGGTGGCGGTGGTCAACGACAGGCTCGGCCTCGGCTTCGAGGTGGTCACGCGCAAGGACCAATTGCCCTGCGCCTACCAATGGCAGAATTTCCAGGCTGGGCAGTACGCGCTTGGGATTGAGCCGTCGACGCATCATGTGCTGGGAAATCTTGCCGCGCGCGAACGCGGCGAGATGATCTGGCTGGAGCACGGCGAGAGTCGCCCCTACGATGCAGTGTTCCGGGTCCTCGACGGCGCCGGCGAGATCGCCGCAGCCGAAAGCCGGATCGCGGCGATTGCCAGACAACCGCGAGAGGACTACCCGCGGCCGTCGGGCCATTTTCCTGTTCTTGGAGGCAGGTCGTGATAAGGGCGAGGACGATACGGGACACCAGTTGGGAGGCTGGCTCCGGCCGGAGCGGGGAGGGCTCGCGGCCGATCAGGAATTGGAGGTCACAATGGCTGGCACGGTAAAGCGCGATTACAGCCTGGTCGGCGAAAGCACGCGGATCGCGATCGAGACGGGACTGGCCTCGGCGGAGTGGTACCACACGGATGTCCCCCGCAAGGCGATCAAGGAGTTGATGCAGCGCTCAGACGCGCCGGCGATCCGTGACACGATCATCTGGATCGTCGCCATCCTCGGCTCCGCCGCCGGCGCCATCTATTTCTGGGGCACCTGGTGGTGCTTGCCGTTCTTCTTCGTCTACGGCGTGCTCTACGGCTCGTCCAGCGACTCGCGCTGGCACGAATGCGGCCATGGCACTGCCTTCCGCACGCGCTGGATGAGCGATGTCGTCTACCAGATCGCCAGCTTCATGCTGATGCGCAACCCGGTGACCTGGCGCTGGAGCCATGCCCGCCACCACACCGACACGATCATCGTCGGCCGCGACGCAGAGATCGCCGTGATGCGACCGCCGGACCTGTTGCGCGCCGCGCTGGCTTTCACCGGCATCCTCGATTTCCGCTATTCGCTTCCGGCACTGGTACGCCAGGCGTTCGGCAAGCTGACGCCCGACGAGAAAAGCTACGTTCCCGAGATGGAACAGCGCCAGGCCGTCATCGCGGCGCGCTGGCATATCGTCATCTACATCGCGACGATCGCGCTCGCCGTTTTCATGCGGTCGTGGATACCGGTGGTGCTCATCGGCGTGCCGCGCCTCTACGGCACCTGGCACATGGTGCTGACTGGCCTGCTGCAGCATATCGGCCTGGCCGACAATGTCGTCGACCACCGGCTCAACACCCGTACCGTGTACATGAACCCGATCAGCCGGTTCATCTACTGGAACATGAACTACCACGTCGAACACCACATGTTCCCGATGGTGCCGTATCACGCGCTGCCCAGGCTGCATGAATTGATCAAGCACGATTTGCCTGAGCCGAACCCGTCGATATGGCATGCCTATCGCGAGGTCTGGCCGGTCCTGCTCAGGCAGCTCAAATACGAGGATTATTTCCTCAAGCGCGAACTGCCACCGACGGCACGGCCCTATCGTGGCGAGTTCCACGAAGTGAACATGTCGGCAGCGGCTGAGTAGGCACCGCAGGAATTTCGGGAGAGATAGAAATGGCCGATTGGGTCGAAGCGTGCGCCGTGGACGATGTCGAAGAGGAAGATGTCATCCGCTTCGACCATGACGGCCGCACCTTCGCAATCTACCGTTCGCCGGACGATGAATTCTTCGCCACCGACGGTTTTTGCACGCATGAGAAGGCGCATCTGGCCGACGGGCTGGTCATGGACGACATCATCGAATGCCCCAAGCACAATGGCCGCTTCAATTACAAGACCGGCCAGGCCAAGGGCGCTCCCGTCTGCGTCAATCTCGCGACCTATCCAGTCAAGGTCGAAGCTGGCAAGGTGATGATCCAGATTGGCTGACGGGCCTTCTGTCACGTAGCAAAGGGGACCATAATCCATGAGCCGGAAAAGACCGACCGTCGCAGACCTGCGTGCCATGAAGGGCAAGCGGCAGCTGACGATGCTGCGCGTGCTGACGATGGACGAGGCCGAGGCCGCCGAACGCGCCGGCGTCGACATCGTCTCGGTGCCGCCGGAGCTGGTGCTCAATCCGCAATACCGCGATGCGGCACCCAGCCTGTTCACCATGCCGGGCGAGAATTTCTTCGAGATCGGCACGGCCGACGATTTCGTCCGCTGGGCGTTCCGGCTCTACAAGGCCAGCGCCGATGCGGTCTATTGCAGCGCCGGCTATGCCACCATCAAGCGGATGGCCGACGACGCCATTCCGGTGATCGGCCATGTCGGCCTCATCCCGTCACGTGCCACCTGGACCGGCGGCTTCAAGGCCGTCGGCAAGACCGCCGATACCGCCATGCAGGTGTTCGAGGCGGTGAAGCAACTGGAGGCTGCCGGTGCGATCGGCGCCGAGATCGAAGTGGTGCCGGTCGAGGTGGCCAAGGCGATTTCGGAACGCACTTCGCTGATCATGTTGTCGATGGGGGCGGGCACCGGCTGCGATGCGCAATACCTGTTCGCCGACGACATCCTCGGCCAGAACCGTGGCCACATGCCGCGCCATTCCAAGGTCTATCGCAATTTCGCCGCCGAATACGATCGCCTGCAGGCCGAACGCATCGCCGCCTTTTCCGAATATGTCGCCGATGTGAACAGCCTGGCCTATCCCGAAGACAGGCACGTCGTGCACATGGACCCGGACCAGCTTGGTCTGTTCCTGGAAAAGATCGAAGCCGCATGAGACACGCCGGCAACAGCGCGAAGCGCCATCGCGGATCGTAAAAGGCCGGTTCGGCGGCAGGGCCAGGTCATCGCGTAGCCGGCTGCGATGCTACACGAAAGTTTGTTGGTCCATGTCTGGACGGCACCGGCCAGATGCTGTTGAAACCGGTGCGTCATCGGTTTGCCTGACAATTGTGCGGTTGCCGATGGAGCGGGTGAAAATTCCCTTCGGATAGTTCTGCGCATGACCGCCATTTCCGAAAACGAAGCCTTGCCCGAAACCGCGACGGCGGCGCGGCAAGCCCGGCGGGTGGCGCTGATCATCGCCGTCGCCTTCTTCATGCAGCTTCTGGATTCGACCATCATCTCGACCTCGCTGCCGCAGATGGGAGAATCCTTCGGCGTGCCGGCGGTGGCGATGAGTATCGGCATAACCGTCTATATGCTGACCATGGCGGTGTTCGTGCCGCTGTCCGGCTGGCTCGCGGACCGTTTCGGCGCGCGCAACATCTTCCTTGTGGCGATTGCCCTGTTTACGTTGGCCTCGCTCGTTTGCGGCGTCTCGCAGAACCTGGCCGAGTTCGTTGCCGCGCGCGCGGTGCAGGGTCTGGGCAGCGCGCTGATGACGCCGGTCGGCCGCATCCTGGTGCTGCGCAATGCGCCGAAATCCGAGCTTCTCAACGCCACGGCGCTGATCACCTGGCCGGCGCTGTTTGCGCCGGTGGTCGGGCCAGTGCTTGGCGGCTTCATCACCACCTATCTCTCCTGGCACTGGAATTTCTTCATCAACATTCCGCTTGGGCTTGCTGGTTTGGCGCTGGTCGCCCGCTACATTCCCGGCGACCGCGAAGCCGGAGCCAAGCCGCTCGACTGGCCCGGCTTCCTGCTGACCTCGGTGGGGCTCGCCGCGATGCTCTACGGCCTCGAGCGCATCGCACATCCGCAAGAGGGTGTGTTGCCGACCGTGGCACTGCTCGGCACGGGCATTTTGGTCGGCTGGCTTGCGGTGCGGCATCTGCGACGCGCCAACCATCCTCTGCTCGATCTCACAGCTTTCAAGGTGCAGACCTTTGCCATCTCGACGCTGTCGGCCGGCACGATTTTCCGGATCGCCATCAACGCCACGCCATTTCTGCTGCCGCTTTTGTTCCAGGTCGGCTTCGGCCTGAGCCCGGTCGATGCGGGCATGATGATCCTGGCCTATTTTCTCGGTAATCTCGGCATGAAGGCGGTGACGACGCCGACGCTGAGGCGCTTCGGCTTCCGTTCGGTGCTGATCGTCAACGGGGTGATCGCCTCTTTGTCGATCGTGGCCTGCGCGGCGCTTTCGCCGGAGACGCCGCAAGCATTGGTGGTGATGCTGATGCTGATCGCCGGCCTTTCGCGTTCGATGCAGTTCACCGCGCTCAACACGCTGGCTTTCGCCGATGTGGCCTCACAGCAGCGCAGCTCGGCGGCGACGTTGTCCAGCATGCTGCAGCAGGTGGCGATGCTGTTCGGCGTAGCGGTCGCGGCGGCGTTGCTCAACCTGTCGCAGATAGCCAGGGGCGTGGCGGCGCTTGATCTCGTCGACTTCCGCCTTGCCTTCCTGGTGATCGGCGCAATCGGGCTCGTCGCCTCGTTTCGCTTTCTGGCGTTGCCGAAGGCCGCCGGCGCCGAGGTCTCGGGCCATGTTTTGCGGATTTGATGCAGGACCTGCGCGGCGAGCGCGGACATAAATTCTGCCTGCTCCGCTCGCCCTGAAGCGAACCTTCGCCAGCGGTTCGATCAGCGCGATCAATTGCAAAAGTGCTTGAGTTCCAGGCATTGCGCCAGCCTCGCCAATCGGTGCGTCCAACCGCAGAATTTCCTCGCAAGCCGGCCTGCAATGCACGGATTCATTTGACGAATTGGTCTTGAGCCGATTAGCTTTCGTTCCGATGGCCGCAGAGGGAGCAGGGCGTAGCCATCGCGGGTGAAAGCGGGCAATGAACGCGACCGGCTGGCTGAACTGGAGAAGCCTGAACCAGGAGGGCATTGTCTTTGCCATCGCGGTTGTGCTGTTCATTGCCGCCGCGATCGGACTGCCCGGGTTTATCAACTCGAACAATCTCGTTGCCATCGTACGCTCGGTCTCGGTGCTGGGCATATTGGCGCTCGGCATGGCGGTCGTCATAATAGGCAGAGGCATCGACCTGTCGGCGGTGGCGATCATGGCGATGTCGGTCGCCTGGTATCTGCAACTGCTGAATTCGGGAACATCCGACGGGCTGGCCTTCGCCTATGTGCTCGCCGGCGTTCTCGCAATCGGGCTGTTGAACGGAATCCTGGTCGCCTACGCCGAGGTTCCGGCGATCTTCGTGACGCTGGCGACTGCGTCCTTCGTCTTCGGCTATGTGCGTTCACAACTGATCACGCAGGACGCCGTGCCGGTGCCGCCCGGCCATTGGGTCGAGCTTCTGGGCGGGCTGCGCCTCCTCGACATTCCGGTCGAGGTGTTTGTCTTCGCCGGGCTAGCTTTCGCCTTCTTCCTGTTCCTGCGCTACACCAAATGGGGCCGCTACGTCTATTTCGCCGGCGACAACCCGGTCGCCGCGCGCAATATCGGCATTCCAGTGCGCCCGATGCTGGTGCTGCGCTACGTGCTGTCGGCCCTGGTCTCGCTGGTGGCCGGCTTGCTCACTGCGGCCAGCCTGCATTCGATCAACACCCGCATCGTCAATTCCACGCTGCTCTACGACATCGTGCTGGTGGCGGTGATCGGCGGCATCGGTCTGTCGGGCGGGCGGGGCGGGGTGCGCAACGTGCTGGTGGGTGCCGCGTTGATCGGCATCCTGCTCAACGCGATGACCATCATCGACATTCCGCTGCTCTATCAGAACCTGATCAAGGCCGCGATCCTGCTGGCGGCGATCATCGTCGATGGGTTCATCAATCCGCGCGACGAGCAGACCGCGCAGCAAGGCGACATCTAGACTGACGCGAACGGTTGGGGCCGGCCGCGAACGACAACGACCAAACCAGAGGATGTGACATGAAAATCATCAGGACGTTTATGGCCGCCGCGGCAGCGCTTGCCGTCTCCGCCTTCGTGGCGCCAAGCTTCGCCGCCGAAGATCCGGGTCCGGGCGCCTATTCGCAAGCGCTGAAGGGCAAGCGTGTGATGCTGGTGCCGATGGCGATGGGCTTCGACCTGGCACAGGGCTGGGCGCATTACCTGAAGACGGAGGTCGAGGCCTGGGGCGGCGTGTTCGAGACACGTGACCCGAACTGGGTGGTCGATGCCGGCGCGCAGGCGATCACCGACGCAATCTCGTCGGACACCAGGCCGGACGTGCTGATCATCCATTCGCCGGACCTCAACTCCTATGCCAAGCTGATGAAGAAGGCGCAGGCTGCCGGCACCTATGTCCTGCTGGTCGACAATCCGGCGAACTTCCCGGCCGATGCCTTTGTCGGCAGCGACTGGGATCGGCTCGGCCAGCTGGAAGCCGAAGCGGCGATCAAGGGTTGTGGGCCGAATTCTTCCAAGAAGATCGGGCTGGTGCAGGGCGACCAGGCCAACTCGTCGAGCCTCTACCAGTATGCCGGCATCATGAAGGTGCTGGACAAGAACCCCGACTTCAAGGTCGTGGCCAAGCCGGACTCCAACTGGGATGCGACGACCTCGCGCAACGTGACGACGACGATGCTGCAGCAGAACCCCGACATCTGCGCCATTATCGATTTCTGGGACGGCGACGCGACCGGCGCATCTGCTGCGATCCGCGATGCCAAGCTCGAGGGCAAGGTGTTCCTGGTCACCACCGGTGGCGGCGAGAAAACCGCCGACTGCGACAAGCTGCAGGACGGCACCTATGGCGCGGTGGTGATGACCGACCTTGCCCGCCAGTCGGGTGACATGAACGCCGTCATAAAGTTCCTGTTGCAGAGTGGCCAGCCAGCCGGCACCTCGCACACCTACATCTACACGCTGGAGAAGGCGACGACCAAGGCCGACCTCAAGCCGGACAGCTGCTGGGACTTGAAAGCACTGCAAGCCCAAGCTGCGGCCAAGTAAACCGCGGGTCCGTTGCAAGCATCGACGAGGTGGCCGGACCTGGTTCGGCCGCCTCTTTCTCTCTTGAGTGGCAGCAGCAACCGATGTCCTTTCGCGAACGCCTCCAGTCCTGGCGCTACAATCTCGTGCCCGACCATCTCGTCGGCGAGATACTGAGCAAACGCTGGACCGACAATGCCATTCCGTTCCTGGCGCTGGTGGCGACGCTCGGCGTGTTCGGTTCGATCATCCCCGGCTTCTTCAAGCCGATGTCGCTGCAGGAATCGACCCGCCAGCTCGGCGAGTTCTCGCTGGTCGTCACCGGCATGACGGTGGTCATGCTTGGCGGCGGCATCGACCTTTCGGTCGGCTCGATCTTCGCGCTGTCCTGCTTTTCCGCCGTGTTCGTCTTTTTCATCCTCGAACAATCGGTATGGCTGGCGCTGGCCGCCTCGATCGCCACCGGGCTGCTGTTCGGCGCGATCAATGGCTATCTGATCGGCTATTTCAGGCTGCGCGCTTTCCTGACGACACTGGTCACCTTCATCTTCGGGCGGGCGCTGTTCGACATATTGGTCACCACCTATGCCGCCGACGTCCAGCTTTCCGATGCCACATCGGATGTGCTGGACTTCATCGGCGACGATACCTTCTGGGGCCTCTCGGTTGCGGTGTGGGCGGCGATAATCCTGGCCGTCATTACCCATGTCGCGCTGACGCGCTCGCGGCCCGGCTGGCATGTGCAGGCGGTGGGCGGGTCGCGGCGATCGGCTCACAATGCCGGCATCCGCGTGCGCCGCACCGTCTTCATGACCTATGTGTTCTCCGGCTTCTGCGCCTCGCTCGGCGGCTTCCTCATCGCCTGCCGGCTGAGCGGGGCAGGGCCGGGCACAGGCCTCAACCTCGAGGTCATGGCACTGACAGCGGCGGTCGTCGGCGGCGTCAGCTTGGGCGGCGGCCGCGGCTCGGTGATCAAGGGGCTGATGGGCGCGATCATCGTGCTGACCATGACCAACGGGCTGATCCGGCTGGGCTATGGCACCGGCACCAACCAGATGGTGCTGGGTATCATGCTGGCCGTCGCCGTCACCATCGACATTCGCTGGCTGAAGAACCGCCACAAGGTTCTGGACGAGGTCTATGTCGCACCGGTTTATTTGAAGATGGGCGCAACGCAGTCGGCCGCACCGGGCTTGGGCACCCCTTACGAACTCGACAACCGGCTATCTGAGGCCGACCATATCGGGCTCGGCGAGCTGGAAGGGCCGGAAGACGTCATCCTCGACCGCGACGACCATCTCTATTGCGGCACGAGGCATGGCGAGATCGTCCGTTTCTTCGCGCCGGACTACAAACGCTCGGAGGTCTTTGCCCATATAGGCGGCTTTCCGCTCGGCCTGGCCTTTGACAAAACAGGCAATCTGATCAGCTGCGTCGGCGCCATGGGCCTCTATTCGGTCTCGCCGGACCGGGAGGTGAGGCGGCTCTCGGCGGAAACGTCGCGCTCCTGGACTTCGATCGTCGACGATGCGCGGCTACGCGATCCCAATGACTGTGACATCGCGCCGGACGGCCGCATCTACTTCACCGATTCCACCAAGCGCTATGACGCGCACGATTGGGCGCTGGACTCGATCGAGAACCGCGCCACCGGGCGGCTGCTCGTCTATGACCCAAAGGACGGTTCGACCAAGACATTGCTCGACGGCTACCGCTATACCAACGGCGTGTGCATGGCGCATGACGGCAAGTCGCTGTTCTTCGCCGAAAGCTGGGCCTGCCGCGTGCACCGCTACTGGCTGGAAGGGCCGAAATCAGGCACCGCCGAATGCGTCATCCGCGACATGCCGGGCTACCCCGACAACATCAACCGTGCCTCCGACGGCAACTACTGGATGGCCTGGCTCGGCATGCGCACGCCGAGCTTCGACCTGTCGCTGCGGCATCCCGACATGCGCAAGCGCATGACGCGGCGGCTGCCGCAGGACGAATGGCTGTTCCCCAACATCAACACCGGCGGTGTGGTGAAATTCAACGAGAAGGGCGGCATCGTCGAAGCGATGGGCGACCTGTCTGGCGCCGCGCATCCGATGGTGACTTCGATGCGCGAGCACAAGGGTTTTCTGTTCGTCGGCGGTATCCTCAACAACCGGATCGGCCGCTACCGGATTGCCGGCGCGGACCCGAACTGGACCAGCCCTGCTTCCTATTGGGGAGCGAAGCCATGATGCTGGATCCTATCCTCGACATCTTTCGCGGCAAGGCGGTGACCATCCCGCCGCTGGACGGTGCCTTCAGGCCGAATACGCTGCTGGACGATGCTCCGGCTTTTGCTGAACTGCCGGAGCCTGACAATCTGCTGATCGCTGGCGGCCGGCTGCTGGCCTCCAGCGGCAATGCCGTCTACGCGGTCACCGCCGGCGCCGTGCCAACGATGGTCGAGACATTTCCGGCCGCAGTCACCGCGCTCGCGCGCTCGCCCGCCGGCGAACTGACGGTCGGGCTCGAAAGCGGCAGGTTGTTGATTGCAGGCAAGGAGGCCGCCCTACCGGCCGGGATCCGCTGCATAACAGCACTCGCCTACGCAGAAGATGGCACGCTTTGGCTGGCCAATGGCTCGGCCGAACACGCGCCCTCGCAATGGGCCGCCGATCTGATGAAGAAGGGTGCGTCGGGTTCGCTGTGGAAGCGCGATCCGGCAGGCAGCGAATTCCGCAAGGTCGCCGGTGATATCGCCTTTCCCTATGGGCTGCATCCAACCGGCAAGGATGTGTTGGTCAGCGAGAGCTGGCGGCACCAACTTGTCCGCTTCGACGGCGCGACAGGCAGCCACTCGACGGTGCTGGCGCATCTGCCCGGCTATCCCTCGCGCCTGTCGACTGCCGCCGAAGGTGGCGCCTGGCTGACGTTGTTTGCGCCCCGCAACCGGCTGATCGAATTCGTGCTGCAGGAAACGCACTATCGGAACGACATGCTGGCGCAAGTGCCGCCGCAGCACTGGATCGCGCCGGCGCTCGCCTCCAACCGCAGCTTCCTCGAGCCGCTGCAATGTGGCGGCATCCGCACCATGGGCATCCACAAGCCATGGTCGCCGAGCCGCTCCTACGGGCTGGTGGTCAGGCTCGATCGGGAGATGCGGCCGCAGTATAGCCTGCACAGCCGCGCCAACGGCACGCGTCATGGCATTTGCAGCGTGGCGGAGAAAGACAGTCGCCTGTTCATTGCCTCGAAAGGCGGCGATTGCCTGCTGGCCGTCGATCTGGCACCAAAAGGGCATCGCTGATGGAACCGATCGTCCGCCTGGAGAACGTGACCAAGACCTATCGCGGCGTGCCCGCGGTGAAGAATGTCAGCTTCGAGCTGCGCAAGGGCGAGATCCACGCGCTGCTCGGCGAGAATGGCGCGGGGAAATCGACGCTGACCAAGATCATCGCCGGCGTCGTCGATGCGACATCGGGAAAGATGTTCCACAAGGGGCAGGAGATCGCCTACGCCTCGCCGCACGCTGCCCTTGAAGCCGGCATCGCCATGGTGTTCCAGGAGACCAGCCTGGTGCCGTCGATGACGGTGGCGCAGAACCTCTATCTCGGCACCGAGAGCTTTCTCAACCGGCTGCGCGGCACCTACATCTCGGCGCAGCAGTTCCTGCAGTCGTTGAACTTTCCGGTCGACCCGAACGCCATGGTGGCGACGCTGGGCGCGGCCAAGCGGCAGATGGTCGAGATCGCTCGCGCCGTCCACCACAATGCCGAGATCATCATCTTCGACGAGCCGACGGCGACGCTGACGCCGGAGGAAAAGCGGCACTTCTTCGCACTGATCCGCCGGCTCAAGGCAAGGGGTGTGTCGATCGTCTTCATCAGCCATGCGCTCGAAGAGGCGCTCGATATCGCCGACCGCATCACCATCCTGCGCGACGGCGAACTGGTGATCACCGACGATACCGCCGCTTTCGATCGCGACAGGATCGTCGCCGCCATGGTCGGGCGCACGCTGTCGGGGCAGCTCTATAGCCAGCGCGACGAGGCCAGGCTGCGCAGGGCCGGCAAGAAGGTACTGTCGGTGCAGGACATCTCGATGAGCAATGTCGTGCGCAACAATTCCTTCTCGATCTTCGAGGGCCAGATCACCGGCGTCTTCGGGCTGATCGGTTCGGGCCGCACCGAGACGTTCAAGATCGTCTCCGGCATCTACAAGCGCGACTTCCTGCGCGGCGGCACCGTCGAGCTGGACGACCGGCCGGTGCGCTACCTCGTGCCCAGCGAGGCGGTGGCGGACGGCATCGTCTATGTCACCGAAGACCGCAAGAGCGAGGGGATTTTCGAGACGATGGACGTTGCCGAGAACCTGTTCGGCGGCTTCCTGGCGGCTGGACGGGAAAAGGGCTGGGTGATCAATGCGCAAGAGATGCGGGCGCTGTCGGCCGAATGGACGAAGACGCTGAACGTCAAGGCGATCAACGACAATGCCCGGGTGGTCGAACTTTCCGGAGGCAATCAGCAGAAGGTGGTGATTGGCAAGGGGCTGGTGCAGAAACCGCGCATCGTCATCTTCGACGAGCCGACGCGCGGCGTCGATGTCGGCGCGATCGCCGAAATCCACCAGATCATCAACCGGCTGGCCGACGAGGGCCTGGCCGTCGTCGTCATCTCGTCCTACCTGCCGGAGATCATGAACCTGTCCGACCGCATCCTGGTCTGCCGGCAAGGCCGCATCGTCGAGGAGTTCTCGCCGGCCGAGGCGACGGAGGAGAAGATCATGTATGCGGCGGTTCACTAGGGCGATGCGTACTTCGACAATTGGCCGTGTCGCCAGTCCATTCGTCATCCTGGGGCGAAGCAAGGAGCGCAGCGACGCGGCGCAGACCCCAGGATCCATGCCGCGACCACAGAGCGCGGCCGCGGTGCGGAATTCTGCTCCGCTGCACCCTTCGGCTGAGGTCACGGCATGGATCCCAGGGTCTCCGCGACGTCGCTTCGCTCCTGCTCCGCCCAGGGATGACGATGTTGAGGGGCTGTGCATGTCCAAGGTTCTGGGCCGGCCCGCAAAAACTGAATCACCCGAGCAAGTTAGCCGCATTCGCTACCAAGCCGATTCAACGACCTCTCTCATCGATTCAAACAAAAGGAGCCTGCCCATGGCCACCACAAGACTGCTGACCGATGCCGAGGTCGAGGCGATTCCCGCCGTGAAGGCCGTGTTCGACGACATCCGCGCGACGCGCAAATCCGACTTCGTCAACAATTTCTGGCGCGGGCTGGCCAATGATCCGGTCTCGCTGAAGCGGGTGTGGGAGCAGCTCAAGGCGGTGATGGTCGCTGACAGCGCCATCGACCCGCTGACCAAGGAGATGATCTACATCGCCGTCTCCACAGCCAATGGCTGCTCCTATTGCGTCCACTCGCACACCGCGGCAGCGCGGGCCAAAGGCATGACCGACGCGCAGCATGGCGAGCTGGTGTCGATCATCGGACTGGCGGGGCAGACCAACCAGATGGTCACGGCGATGCAGATCCCGGTCGATCCGGAGTTCGAGGTGAGGTGAGGGGCGGGGCGCCTTCCCTTCTCCCACAGGGGAGAAGGGATGCGCTACGCCGGCCGATATACCTTCTCCGCCGTGTTCCAGAAGATATCCGCCTCTGCAGCCGCGCCGTGCTTCGCCACCGCTTCCCGGTGCGCCCTGATCAGCTCGACGTGGCTGGTCCACAGCTTCTCGATCGGGAAGTTCGAGCCGAACATCAAATGGTCGCTGCCGAGGATGTCGATGGCGGCGTCGACGATATAGCTGATCAGCGCCGGGTCGTTGCGGTGGACGAAGGTGCCGAGGCCGGACAGCTTTGCATAGAGGTTTGGTGCCGCTGACAGCGTGCGCAGGCCGGTCTTCCACGCCTCGGTGGTCTCCGGTTCCATGTCGGTCAGCATGCCGGCATGGGTGAGAACGAAATTCGTCTCGGGGTTCTCGCCGACAAGCGTCAGCCCATCCTTCATCTGGGCGGGGAAAAGCTGCAGGTCGAAGGACAGGCCGTAATCCTTCAGCCGGGCGACATTGGCCCGCACCTTCGGATCGATGACCTGATCGGCCGAGGCGGCGAAGCGGAAGGCCGGCGTTTGGTGCCAGTGCAGCTGCATACGCACGCCGCGCAACAGCGGATATTTTTTCAGCCGGTCGATCTGGGGACGCACATCGTCCACCGTCATGTCGGCATAGCCGACGATGGCGTGCGGCCAACCGGTTTCTTCCGCGGTCTTCTGCAGGAAAGCGACCTCTTTTTCGAAATCTTCCTTGGCCCAGTTGGTCTGGACATAGACCGCCTTCTCGACGCCCGAGCCTTGCTGGTCCGCGAGGAATTCCTCGATCGGATAATCGCGGCGGATCGGCTCGTAAGGGCCAAAGATGCGTGGCACCATCGGTCCGACGAGCCAGGGCTGGTCCTTTTGGCGCCAGATGTGGAAATGCGCGTCGATCGCCTTCCGCATCACAAAACCCTTTTCCAGATTGCCGCGGCCGCCGGAGCTGGGCGGGCGAGCGACAGGATGAACTCGCTGAGACCGGCGATAGAGGAGCCATCGACCAGATCGTCGAGCACCGGCAGGATGGCGCGGAGCGCTGCCGTGACCGGGCGGAAGCGTGGATCGCCGGCCAGCGGCGTCGCCAGCGAAAGCCGAAAGGCGCGGGCGCTCAGCCGGCGCATCGCCATTTCCAGCTCGGCATGGTCGCCGCGCTCCAGCGCGTCCGACAGGATGACGATCGCCGCCCCGCGTGCAAAGGCGGAGAAGCGCGGCACCGATAGAAACGCGAGCAGCGTCGGCCCCATGCGGGTTCCGCCGTCCCAGTCGTCGACCTGGGCAGCGGCGCGGGCCAGCGCCTGGTCGCGGTCGCGAATGCGCAGCGCCGAGGTGATACGGGTCAGCCGTGTGCCGAAGGTGAAGACCTCCGCCCGGTCGGCGCCTTGCACCGCCGCATGCGCCAGCTTGAGATAGTCCGATGTGTAGAGCTTCATCGAGCCGGACACGTCGATCAGGATGAGAAGCTTGCGCGGTACTGTCTGCCGCCGGCGCAGCAGCGGCGAGGGGATATCGCCGTCGGCACTGACGATTTCGCGCAGCGAGCGGCGCAGGTCGAGCTTGCCGCGCGCATGCGTGAGCACGGTGCGGAAGGAGCGGCGGGCGGGCAAAGCGGTGGCGAGCTTGCGGCGGAAGGCGGCAAGCCCGTCGCTATCGCGGCTGAATTCGCGGACGCTCAACTGTTCGCTGGCCGAAGACAGTTCGCCGCCTTGCTCCTGGCGGACCACTTCGCTCTCTTCATCATTAGTGCCGCCGTCATCCTTGATGCGGGTTTGCTCGTCGCTGTCGCCTTCGACCACGGCAGCAGTGCTGCCATAGAAATGGCTCTGAAAATGCGCCTCGAATTCGTCGCGGCGGTCGGGCGGCGGCGCCAGCGTAGCGAGGGCCGCTTCGCGGATGTCGCTCATCGAGCGCGGGCCGAGCAGCGTCACCGCCTGCATGAAACCGGACACCTGCTCGGGCGCCACCGCAAAGCCGTAGCGGCGCAGCAGCCGGCCGAAGCCGAGCAAGGGTGCTGCGGCGCGGGGCAAGCTCTCCTCTCCCCGTTCACGGGGAGAGGATGCCGGCAGGCAGGTGAGGGGCGGCGTCGACGTTCGCGGTTGACGCTGCCCCTCATCCGCCCCTTTGGGGCACCTTCTCCCCGTGAACGGGGAGAAGGGGTCATTGAAGTCGCGCGTCACGCCAGCGCCTCCTCGACAATCTTTCCGAGCTCGGGCGCGATGCAGGAAAGGTCCTCCTCGTCCTTGATCAGCACGCCGATGGCGCGGCGAAACGCTTCCGGCCACGGGCTGCCGCCCTTTTCGAGGATGGTCGCGGCGTTGGCCCATTCGACTGCCTCGGCGATGCCTGGCGGCTTGGCCAGCGGACGCGCGCGGATGTCGCGCACGGCGGAAGCCACGGCGCGCGCCGTGGCCTCGGCGACGTCGCCGGCGCGCAGCATGATGATCTCGGCCTCGCGCTCGGCGCCGGGATAGCTGATCCAGTGGTAGACGCAGCGCCGCCGCAGCGCTTCGGCAAGCTCACGGGTGCGGTTCGAGGTCAGGATGACGATCGGCTGCGCCGTCGCGCGAATGGTGCCGCGCTCGGGAATGCTGATCTGGAAATCGGACAGGAATTCCAAGAGCAGCGCTTCGAATTCATGGTCGGAACGGTCGATCTCGTCGACCAGCAGCACGCGTTTTTCCGGCGCCTTAAGCACCTGCAGCAGCGGCCGCGCGATCAGAAAGCGGTCGTCATAGATGTCGACCTCATGCTCGCCGGCATGGCGGATGGCGAGCAGCTGGCGCTGGTAGTTCCATTCGTAGAGCGCATGTGCTGCGTCGATGCCCTCGTAGCATTGCAGCCGCACCAGGTCGCGCCCGAGTACGTCGGCAATCGCCTTCGCCGCTTCGGTCTTGCCGACGCCGGGCGCGCCTTCGAGCAGCAGCGGCTTACCCAGCCGGATCGCCAGGAAGATGGCGGTGGCCAGGCTTTCATCGGCGAGATAGCGGGAGGCGGCGAGGCGCGACGCCACCGCCTCCGGCGAGGTCGCGACTGTCTCGGCTCTTCTCTTGAGCATTTTCAGCACTCAGTTCGGGGCTTGCGCTTTCAGCGCCCGCAGGATGCGCTCCGGCGTGATCGGCAGCGTGTCGATGCGCACGCCGACGGCGTCGAAGACGGCATTGGCGACCGCCGGGATTTGCGGGTTGGCGCACATTTCGCCTGGCCCCTTGGCGCCATAGGGCCCGTCGGCCGACGGCCGTTCCAGCACGATGATCTCGGTTTGCGCAAGATCGCCCGGTCCCGGCATCAGGTACTGGTTGAAGTCGGTGCCGCCATGATCGCGATTGGGATAATAGGGTTCGGTCGTCTCGTAGAGCGCATGACTGATGCCCATCCACGAGCCGCCGACCAGTTGCTGTTCGACCATTTTCGGATTCAGCGCGCGGCCGATCTCAAAAACGTTCTTCACGGTCAGCACGGTGACTTCGCCGGTCTCATCATCGACCTCGACCTCCGCCACCGTGCAGGCATGGGCATAACAGGTC
Source organism: Mesorhizobium sp. M0991 (assembly GCF_040318915.1). Taxonomy (NCBI): domain Bacteria; kingdom Pseudomonadati; phylum Pseudomonadota; class Alphaproteobacteria; order Hyphomicrobiales; family Phyllobacteriaceae; genus Mesorhizobium; species Mesorhizobium sp. M0991. The sequence continues at coordinate 79,800 of NZ_JAMYNE010000016.1, read as the reverse complement.
GACGGCTTCATCGCGCCGGTCTCTTTTTCGGGGTACGAGCGGGGGATGAGGAACATGCCGCGGCCGGAAATCGAGCGGCCGCGCTTGAAATGCGCTGACAGCGCGACATCGAAGATTGAGATCGATCTCTGCGGCGCGCCCTTGACCAGGATGTTACCCTGGCCGTCGGTCTCGAGGTCCGAGGCATTCACTTCCAGCTCCTCGGCCGCCACTTCCAGCATCACCTGGCGGGCTTCCCTGGCCGCCTGGATGACGGCGTTGCCGGCGCGGTGCGTGCCGCGCGAGGCGAAGGTGCCCATGCAGTGCGGGCCGGTGTCGGTGTCGGCGGTGTCGACGACGACGCGGTCGGTCGGCACGCCGATCGTCTCGGCGCAGATCTGCGCCATGATCTGCTTCATGCCCTGGCCGAGATCGACTGATGACAGCGTCACCATGAAATTGCCGGTCGGTGTCGAATGCACCAGCGCCTGCGTCGGGTCGCCGCCGAGGTTCATGCCGGTCGGATAATTGATTGCGGCGACGCCGCGTCCGCGCCTGATCGCCATCTCAAGCTCCCTTCGTGTAGGACGACATGGAGAGGTACTTTTCCGCCACCGGCCAGTTGGCGGCGCGCGAGGCTTCCTGCATGCACTCGATCAGCGCAGCGCCTTCGGTCGGCTGGCGATGCGCCTTCATATCGCCGTCGCGGTAGGCGTTGATGAAGCGGAACTCGAGCGGGTCCATGCCGATCAGCCGGGCGAGCTTGTCCATCTGCACCTCAAGCGCGAAATCGCCAATGGTCACGCCGAAGCCGCGCATGGCGGAGGAGGGCGTGCGGTTGGTGTAGACGCAGTAGGTGTCGATCCAGACATTCGGGATCGTGTAAGGGCCGGGATAGTGGCCGGCGCCCTTCTGTGCGCCATAGGGTGAGTGGCGCGAATAGGCGCCGGCATCGGTATAGCCGGTGACCTTGCGCGCGACGATGCGGCCGTCCTTCATGACGCCGTCCTTGATGACGACCTTTTCCGCTGCGCGCGGCGAGGAGATCTGCATCTCCTCCTCGCGGCTGTAGATGAAGGAGACCGGACGCCCGGTCAGCTTGGCGCCGAGGATGGCGATCGGCTCGACGATGACGTCGACCTTGCCGCCAAAACCGCCGCCGACAGTGCCGCCGACGAAATGCAGCTTGTTGCCTGGCACCTGCAGGATGATCGAGGCATTGTCGAGGGTGAAGAACATCGCCTGCGTGTTGGTGTAGCAGGTGAAGCGGTCGTTGCCCTCTGGCGCGACGATGCAGCCGGTCGTCTCGGTCGGCGCGTGTTCAATCGGCGAGGATTGGTAGGTCTGTTCGAGCACGTGGTCGGCCCCGGCGAAACCGGCCTCGATATCGCCGAAGCGCACCTTGCGGCATTCGCCGCTGTCATAGAGGTAATAATTCTGGCCGTGATATTCGTTCACTATCGGTGCACCGGGCTTCAGCGCTTCCTCCATGTCGAAGACGGCCGGCAGCACCTCGTAATCGACTTTGACCTTGGCCGCCGCTTCCTGCGCGGCACGTTCGGTCTCGGCTAGCACCGCAACCACGGCTTCGCCCTTCCAGCGCACCTTGCCGTCGGCAAGCACCGTCTCGTCTTCCGGCCCGATCTGGATCAGGATCAGGATGGTGTAGACATTGTGCGGCACATCCTTGGCGGTCAGGATTTTCACCACGCCCGGGTGCTTCTCGGCCGCTGATATGTCGATGCTGCGGATGCGGGCATGGTGGTGCGGGCTGCGCACCATCTTCAGGTGCAGCATGCCGGGAAAATTGCGGTCGGCGAAATAGGCGGTCTTGCCGGTGACATGACCGGGTGAATCGGAGCGCGGCCGGGGCTGGCCGATCTCGTGGAGATCGTCCTTGCGCTGGTCGGCGAAATAGCTCTTGCGGAGTTCCATCTCTTTTACTCCCCTCAAGCCGCGTGCTGCGAATTGGACCGTGCGGCAGTCAGCACCGCCTGGATGATCGGCTCGTAGCCGGTGCAGCGGCAGATGTTGCCCGACAGCGCCTCGACCACCTCGTCACGGCTGGGGTTCGGCGTGTGGTCGAGCAGCACCTTGGCGGCCATGATCATACCCGGCGTGCAGAAACCGCATTGCGTGGCGAAAGCGTCGAGGAAAGCGCGTTGCAGCGGATGCAGCACGCCGCCTACCGAAAGCCCTGACGTTGTGGTGATAGTCGCACCGTTGCAGGCCTCTGCCAGCGTCAGGCAGGAGAGCCGGAGTTCGCCATCGATGACGACCGAGCAGGCGCCGCAGGTGCCTTGATGGCAGCCGCCCTTCGGCGAGGTGTCGCCGATCTTGTCGCGCAGCGCATGAAGCAGCGTCGTGCCGCTGTCGATGAATTCGGCCTTTTCGGCACCATTGAGCGTGAACTGAACCGGGACCATTGCCATCTTTTTACTCCTTGCGCCGCGGCCAGGCGGACATCCGCGCCATGGGCTTTCAGGCGAGCAGCAGCCGGCCGAGATGGACCGGCAGGATTTCGTTGCGATACCAGGCGCTGGCGATCGGATCGGTTGGCGGCGAAGTGCCGTCGCGGGCAACAGCCAGTGCCGGTGCGATGCCTTCGCTGGTGAGTTTCCGGCCAATCAAGGCCTTCTCCGCCGCCCTGGCACGGATCGGCCGGTCGGCCATGCAGCCGAGCGCGATCCGCGCTGACGTGACAGTGCCGTCCGGTGCGTGTTCCAGCACCGTGGCGATACTCAGCACCGAGGCGCCCTTTGGCTTGACCCGCGACACTTTCAGGAAGCGAAAGCCGCCTTCCTTCGGAAGCGTGAAGCCGACCGCGGTGACGATTGCGCGATTGTTATCGCGCCTTGCCAGAAAGGTTTCGATCGGCAGCTCGCCGTCGCCGGTGCTGACGGTTGCGTCCAGAGCCAGCAGCGCAACGGTGAAATCGCCGTAAGGCGTCGGCGCGAAAAGATTGCCGCCGACGCTCGCCATATTGCGGATCGCCGGTCCCCCGACGGCGCGCGCGGCGCTGGCCAGCGGAGCGAGATCCGGGTGACGGGCGATCGCCGCCATGGTCACCGAAGCGCCAATGCCGACCGTGCCGCCGGAAATGCGGATGACCGACAGCGCCGGTTCGGTCGACCTGACGAAACCGGAGATCGACACGTAGCCTTCATTGACGGCGCGCACGACCAGCGTGCCGCCACCGAGATAGCGGGTGCCAGCGGCTTTCAGCGCCGCGCCGGCGTCCTTCACCGTCGGGAAAGTCTGCAGTGCAAGCGCCATGGAACGCTCCTGTTTGTCAGCTCAATTCAGCTCAACCTTGCCCGCGAAATGCGCCTTCAGGGCGTTGAAGCCGCCCTGGAAGACGTTTGCGCCCATGCCTTCGGCCAGCTTGTCGGCTTCCTCTGGGGGCGCATCGAAGCTGGCGGTCCATTCGGCATACGTGCGGTCGCCGTCGGTCACCCGCCGCAACTGCAGCGTCGCCTTGTGGTTGGTGAGCGGTTGCGGCGTCTCCAGGATGGAGTAGCTGACGAGGAAATTGTCGTCGGAAAAATCGAGCAGCTTTTCGCGCAGGCGGGCGCCGCTGGCGAGCTGGAAATTGCGCACGCAGCCGATCGTGCCGGCATCCTTGCCGTCCTCGATATGGCTTTCGACCATGCGTGGGTGCCAGGTCGGCAGACCGTTGAAGTCGCGTACGCGCGCCCAGACCTTTTCGACCGGTGCGTCGATGACGCTGGAGATGGTGACTTTCGCCATATGATCATTCCCTTGCAAATCAGCTGCTTGGGAGGGTAAGGCGGCAGGCTCGGCAACGCTTATCAATGCGTCTTGAACGCCTATCAAATAGTCTGAAAAACGGGCGCTCAGCTGATCGCCCGCGCCGCCTCGCGGTAAAGCGTCGGCGGGACGCCGACATGGTCGCGGAAGAAGCGCGAGAAATTGCCTTGGGTGGTGAAGCCGAGATTGCAGGCGACCGAGATCAGCGGCTCCTGCGACCACTGCAATTGCCGCACCGCCTCCTCCATGCGCAGCGTGTTCCAGTAGACGTTGGGCGTCAGATTGGTCTGTTCCTTGAACAGCGCAAAGAAATGCGGCCGCGACAGGCCGACGCTGCGCGCCACGTCGTCGAAGCAGATACGCTCGCAGACATTGGCTTTCATCAGCTGGATCGCCTTGCGGACGCGGAAATCCGGCATGGTGTTGACGCGGGCGCGCACCGTCGGCGGTGTGGACGCGTCGGCGGCATCGAGCACGCTGTCGATGAAGCGCTCGATCTCGTAATTGGCGATGTCGTCGATGCTCTCATTGTCGCTGAGATGGTCGAGAAGGTTAGCCGCTGCCTTGTGCAGCCAAGGCTCGAGCGTGATTGCCGGGCTCGAGAACAGCGGCGCGGCGGAAGGCAGCTCGCGGCGCCTTCGAGCCCAGTCCGGATCGATGTAGAAGGCGAGGAACAGGCCGGGCGTGCCGTCGCGGGACAGAGCGTGGCTGTGCGGCTGGAAGGAATTGATGCCGGCGGCGGTGCCCGGTCCAAGCCGCACCGTATCGCGGCCGATGGTCATCTCACCGGCCGTGCCTTCCAGCCAGATGATGATATGCGCCTCTACATGGGCATGGGTGACGAAGTCGCTGGCGACGTTCAGGACAGAAACATGTCCGAACCGGCCCCAGTAGAGCCTGATCGCTTCCGTCATGGGTATATCCTCCCGCAGGCGACTGGCCTCCCTTCGCCTGCTGTGAGCGATTGTGCGGCTCAGTTTGGGCTTGCGTCAAGACGCATGTGCACGTCCGGGCGCCGGCCATGCGCCGCACCGGCGGATTTTCAGACTCGGCGATAGGAGGAAGGCGAGCGTTCCAGGCCGGTACGGCTAATCGACGCGGTAGGCCGGCGGCCAGCGCTATCGAGGCCTCGAGGCCGGCAATTCAACCGGCGAACGATCTATGATTCAGCGCCGAGATCCGGCCGAGATCTAGTCGTTGCGCCTGAAATTGCGGATGCGGTCGAACAGCACAGCGAGCAGGATGGCGCCGCCGATGAACACGCCTTGCCAAAAGGCATTGATGCCGAGCAGGCCGAGGCTGTTGCGGATGACCTCGATCAGCGCCGCGCCAACGACCGCGCCGAAGGCTGTTCCCATGCCGCCGGCCAGGTTGGCGCCACCGATGACGGTGGCGGCGATCACCTGAAGCTCCATGCCGTTGCCGAGATTTGTTGTGACCGCGCCCAGCCAGCCGGTCTGGATGATGCCGGCAAGGCCCGCCGCCAGTGCCGAGATCATGTAGACGACAACCTTGATCTGGCGCACCGGAACGCCGGTCAGCGTCGCCGCATGCTCGTTGCCGCCGATGGCGAAGATGTGCCGGCCGAATTTCGTCCAGCGCAGCACGAAGCCGGTGATCATCGCCAGCACGATCATGTAGAGCACCGGATTGGCGATGCCGAACACCCAGGCGCCGCCGCCAAGCGCCAGCAGCTTGTCGTGGTCCGGCCCGAACTGGAAGACGACGGTGTTGTTGGAGGCGACCATGGCAAGGCTGCGCGCAATCGACAGCATGCCGAGCGTCACCACGAAGGGCGGAAACCCGAGATAGGCGATCAAGATGCCGTTGAAGGCGCCGATGATCAGCGCCGTCGCGATCGCAGCGCCAATGCCGATCTCGATGCCGTAGCCGGCATGCATGGTGACGGCCAGCACCATCGAGCACAGGCAAAGCACGGAGCCGACCGACAGGTCGATACCGCCGGTGATGATGACGAAGGTCATGCCGAGCGCCACGATGGCGACGAAGGTGATGTTGCGGGTGATGTTGTAGAGGTTCTTGGTCGTGGCGAAGGAATCCGTGGCCACCGACAGGAACAGGCAGGCGAGGATGACCGCGATCACGACCCAGAAGGTCTGGCTGGCAAACACCTTGCTCAGCAAGGTGTGCTGCTTGTGCGCGATCGTCTGATCAAGGGTGACAGCCATTATCGACCTTTTTTACTCATGGTTGAGGCGTCAATCATACCTGTTCGATGGCGCCGGTGATGAGTCCGGTGACTTCTTCCGGCGAACTCGATGCGATCGTCTTGTCGGCGACCTTGCGGCCGCGCCGCATGACGATGACGCGGTCGGCGACGTCAAAGACGTCGGGCATGCGGTGGCTGATCAGCACGACGGCGATGCCCTGGTCGCGCAAATGGCGGATCAGGTTCAGCACCTCGGCGACCTGGCGCACCGAGATCGCCGCCGTCGGCTCGTCCATCAGCACGATCTTGGCCTGCGAAAGCATGGTACGCGCGATCGCCACCGCTTGCCGCTGGCCGCCCGACATTTGTTTGACCAGGTCGCGCGGGCGCGTTTCGGATTTCAGCTCAGCGAAGATCTGGCCGGCACGCTTGTACATTGCGGCATAGTCGAGAATGCGAAGCGGCCCGAGGCCGCGGCGCAATTCACGGCCGAGATAGACGTTGGCGGCGGCCGTCAGATTGTTGCACAGTGCCAGGTCCTGATGGACGATTTCGATGCCGTGCTGGCGCGCCTCGACCGGCTTGTGCAGGATCAGCTCCTTGCCGTCCATCTGCATCGTGCCATGGCTCGGCGGGAAATTGCCGGCGATCATCTTGACCAGCGTCGACTTGCCGGCGCCGTTGTCGCCCATCAGGCCGACAACCTGTCCGGCCTCGATCGACAACGAAACGTCGTTGACCGCCTGGATGGCGCCAAAATGTTTCGAGATGTTGGTGAGTTCGAGAACCGCCACCAGCCTTCTTGCCTCCCCGTGCTTTGCGGCCTGCGGTTCTGCCGCGGCCTTTCGCTCTCCCCAGTTCCTCCCGGAAGCAGCGATTTTGCCCATTTACGCATAAGCCACCTTGGCGTCAACCACGGCTTCTTTCGAAAAATCAGTTTTGTAGGACAAATAGCATTGACGTCGGTGACAAGGCGATATTAGCTAAGTGTCGGAGGAGCTTGCGCCGATCCCCCGGGTTGCCGGAAGGAATTGGTGAGGGTTTGTCGGTCAAGGATTTGGCAACCAGCGGTATCTGTCGGTGCCGGTCTGAGACTGAAGATGAAAATGCTTATCGACCTGGCTTGGCGACACGAGTGCGACGTCCTCTGTCATCTTGCTCCGGGTCGATCTGTGTGTGGCGGGCACGTGGTGTCCGCTTTGTTTCAAAAGGGAGGACTGACATGAGGAAATCACTATTGCTCGCTGCCGCCGCCGTCATGGCGTTGGGTGCCGGGCCGGCCATGGCCAAGAAACAGCTCGTCATCGTGGTGAAGGGTCTCGACAATCCATTCTTCGAGGCCATCCACCAGGGTTGCGAGAAATGGAACAAGGAAAACGCCAGCGCGGAATATGAGTGCTTCTACACCGGACCGGCATCGACCTCGGACGAGGCCGGTGAAGCCCAGATCGTCCAGGACATGCTGAGCAAGCCCGATACGGTGGCGATGGCGATTTCGCCGTCGAACGCGCCGCTGATCGCGCAGACGATCAAAAGCGCCAATCCGTCGATCCCGATCATGACCCTCGACGCCGACCTCAGCAAGGAAGACGCGGCGCTGCGCAAGACCTATCTCGGCACCGACAATTACCTGATGGGTCACAAGATCGGCGAATACATCAAGAAGGCCAAGCCGAATGGCGGCAAGATCTGCACCATCGAAGGCAATCCGGCCGCCGACAACATCCTGCGCCGCGCGCAGGGCATGCGTGACGCGCTTTCGGGCAAGGAAGGCCTCGCGGCGCTGGCGGGCGAAGGCGGCTGGACGGAAGTTGCCGGCTGCCCGGTGTTCACCAATGACGACGGCGCCAAGGGCGTGCAGGCGATGACCGACATCCTCGCTGCCAATCCCGATCTCGACGCCTTCGGTATCATGGGCGGTTGGCCGCTGTTCGGCGCTCCGCAGCCCTATCGCGACCTGTTCAAGCCGATGGCCGACAAGATCGCCAGCAACGCCTTCGTCATCGGCGCCGCCGACACGATCGGCGACGAGGTGGCGATTGCCCGTGACGGGCTGGTGACCGCGCTGGTTGGCCAGCGGCCGTTCGAGATGGGCTACAAGGCGCCTTCGGTGATGATCGACCTGGTCGACGGCAAGCCGGTCGCCGATCCGGTGTTCACCGGCCTCGACGAATGCACCAAGGACACCGTCGACACCTGCATCCAGAAGTAGGTTCGCAGTTTCGGGGCGCCCTTCGACGGGCGCCCCGTCACAGATCGTCCATACAAACGCACGAGGCGACGCTGCTTTGGAGCGTAGGCCGTTGCTTTGTCGTGTCCTGAGTTCAGGTTTCGACAAGCAGCTGCCGGGGAATACGAATGCCGGACGCGACATCAAAAAAGCGACCCGCCAAGTTGAAGGCCGAGGCTGCGCGGCCGGCCGGCGTTCGGCGTGCCGACGCCGCACACTTTCCCGGCTCGAGCGTGCATGCGTCGCTCGCCAACGAAATCGGGCTGAGGATCGTGCGCGGCGACTATCCGCCGGGAACCATCCTGCCCAACGAAGCCAAATGGTCCGAGACTTTCGACGTCAGCCGCTCGGCGGTGCGCGAGGCGATCAAGATGCTGATGGCCAAGAGCCTCTTGGCATCACGCCCGAAGATCGGCAGCTGGGTCGAGCCGAAGGAGCGCTGGAACCTGCTCGATCGCGATGTGCTGGCCTGGTATGCGACCTCGCCGGACCGCGAGGTGTTCCTCAGAACCGTGCAGGAATTCCGCCACATCATCGAGCCGGAGGCCAGCGCCTTTGCCGCCATGCGGCGCACCGACGAGCAGATGGCCGAGATCAGCCAGGCCTGCCGCGAGATGGGCGAAGCGACCAACCTGCAGGAGCGCACGCGCGCCGACACGCGGTTCCACCTCGCCATCCTGCGCGCCTCGGGCAACGACCTGCTGGTGCCGCTCGGCGTGCTGATCGAATCGGCGCTCGATCACCTGTTTGTTTTCGTCACGCGCGAAACCAGCGACCAGCAGCATGCGCAGAGGCTGCATGAGGCGATCGAGAAGAACATCCGCCTGCAGCGGCCGGCCGCAGCCCGTGCCGCGGTGCACAGGCTTCTCGCCAACACCGACGATGTTATCGGGCGGTCACGACGGTGATGATTGCACCGGGCTGTGGATTTTTTACCGCCGCGGCGTATTTTGTTCTTGCTTTGTGCCGGCAGCTATGCTAGTAACTTGGGTATGGTGCTAATTGGCTCCAACGACCCGCCTCCCGAGGCGGGTTTTTTGTTTCTGGCGTCTTCCGATCGGAAGTTGTGCGTGCTGCGGTGCACAGACTTCTCGCGAATACAGATGACGTTATCGGCCGGTCTAGGCGCTAATTCGATCGTTTCTCGGCCAATAGCGTGTAAGTCGGGTCAACCGGCAACGAAGGTCGATCATTCCTGTCGGTGGCAAATCGCAAATTTAGGAGATTAGCCGAAATCCTCCCTTCGTCATCCCTGGGCGGAGCAAGGAGCGAAGCGACGCGGCGCAGACCCTGGGATCCATGCCGTTTACCTTGCGGCAGTGCTCCAGCGGACCAGAACCAAACGCTGCCACCCCTGTCCTACGAAAAAGCTCGAAGCACTCTGGGACTGGTCGTCCCTCGATCAATTCGGTCTCCCATTGGTGGAGCCAGTGCTTCAGCAGCTTCTGGCTCGCGGTCATGGTGGAACGGCAACGAGCGCAATGGCGGATGCAAGCGCCGCTCTGAGCCGCTGCATTCTTCGGCGGATGTCACGGCATGGATCCCAGGGTCTGCGCGACGTCGCTTCGCTCCTGCTCCGCCCTGGGATGACGAAGGTGTGGTGGCATGTGGCTAATCGCCAGCGTTGGAGATTGGCGGCTGTAGCTGGTCGGCAGCGAACGTCTACAGTTCCTTTCGGGCTCAATCGAAGAACCAAATCCTCTGTGCAAACGAACTAGCCTGCGGCAGTCGAATGTTGGTGTTTTGCGACACTCCCAGACGTTAATCCCAACGTTCTCAGATCGTCTGCTTCTTGCCATCCCTGGTCGGCATGAGGTCGACGCCGTTGACCTTGCCGATATGCGTGGCCAGCATCGGCACATACTGGTCGGCGGGGCCGGCCGCGAAGGCACCGGCGAAGGCGTTCTTGGTGGCGTTGCCGAGCGGGTTGGCGATGCCGGCAGCACCCGCCATCGATTCCAGATAAGTAAGGTCCTTGAAGGCGTTGGCTATGGTGAATTTGTGCGCTTCGCGGTCGCCTTCCAGCGTCCAGCGCATGAAGGTCTGGTAGAAGCCGCAATCCATGCGGCCGTTGCGGATGACGCTGTCGAAGCGCGGCGGCGAGATGCCGACCTTCTGCGCCAACGCCAGCGCTTCGGAATAGATCGCGGCGTAGCCGAGCGAAATGAAGTTGTTGAGCAGCTTCATGCGATGGCCGTCACCGGTGTCGCCGATGTGGACGATGCGCCCGGCCCAGGTTTCGAGCACCGGCTTCAGCCGGGCAAAGACCGCGTCGGGCGCGCCGACCATGGCGTCGAGCGTGCCTTCCCAGGCCTCCTTCGGGGTGCGGCTGAGCGGGGCATCGACATAATCGACGCCGAGCGCCTTGAGCTCGGCGGCCAGCGCCACCGTCGAGACAGGATCCGAGGTCGAGCAGTCGACGACAACCGATCCCTGCTTCAGGCCTTCCTTGAGGCCGCCGGGGCCGCGGATGATGGCTTCGACCTCGCGCGAGCCGGTGACGCATATGAACACGATATCGGATGCCGCCGCGACGTCGCGCGAGGTCGCCGCTTCCCTGGCGCCCCGGCCGAGCAGGTCTTCCGCCGGCGTGCGGTTCTTGCGGCCGAGAAACGTCAGCGGATAGCCCTTGTCGACGATGTTCTTCGCTATGCCGTGCCCCATCAGGCCAAGCCCGATGAAGCCGATCTTTTCGCTCGCGGCGGTCGTGTTCATGTCGTTTCGTCCTATTTTGCAATGATGGATGACGGCGCTGCACCTTGCCGGCGAATTGTTGAAGCGGGTTTTTGCCGCATGCCATGGCAGGCGATTGCAGAGTTCGATATTGTCTGACAATACACATGAATTCCAGGGAGAGCAAAATGACGAAGCGGATCATGTTCACCGGCGGCAGCGGCAAGGCCGGGCGCCACGTCGTGCAGTATCTGGTCGAGCAGGGCTGCCAGGTGCTCAACATCGACACCAAGCCGCTCGACAATCCCAAGGTGCGCACGCTGATCACCGACATCACCGATAGCGGGCAGGTGTTCAATGCGCTGTCGAGCTATATGGGCCTGCATGAATTCGACCCGTCGCTGCGCACGCAGCCGGTCGATGCCGTGGTGCATTTCGCGGCGATCCCGCGCATCATGATCACGCCCGACAATGAGGTGTTCCGCATCAACGCGCTCGGCACCTACAACGTGATCGAGGCTGCGGTGAAGCTCGGCATCCGCAAGGTGGTGATCGCCTCCAGCGAGACGACCTACGGCCTGGTCTTCGCCAACGAACCGCGCGATCCGACGCATTTCCCGCTCGACGAGGAGTACGACGTCGATCCGATGGACAGCTACGCGCTGTCCAAGGTCGTCAACGAGAAGACCGCGCGGGCGTTTGCACAACGCGATGGCACCGACATTTACGCCCTGCGCATCGGCAACGTCATCGAGCCGCATGAATACTCGCTGTTTCCGAAATGGTTCGCCGATCCGGGTTTCCGCAAGCGCATCGCCTGGAGCTATATCGACGCGCGCGACCTCGGCCAGATCACGCTGCGCGCCATCGAGAAGGACGGGCTCGGCTATCAGGTGTTCAACGCCGCCAATGACGACACCTCGTCCGACCTGCCGACAGCCGAACTCCTGAAGCGGTTTTACCCCGCTGTGCCGGTTAAGGGCGAACTTGGCGAATACGAGACGCTGCTCTCCAACCGCAAGGCACGGGACATACTCGGCTTCCGGCCGGAGCACAGCTGGCGGAAATATGTCAAGACGACCTGACGGGCGTACCTGACGCGAAACCGGCACTGGGCAGCACCGAATTTCTCGTCATGAGGCTAGGCTCAGGACCCGCTACGACCGATGCGCCCACACCCTACGTTCAGGCGTTCGCCGTCTGGTTCATCCACACGATTTCCCAAACGTAGCCATCTGGGTCTTCAATGTGGCGGTTGTACATGAAGCCAAGATCCTGTGCCGGGTTGGGATCGGCGCGACCGCCCGCCGCAACCGCGCTGGTTAGTGTTGAATCGACGGCGTCGCGGTTATCGACAGTGAGGACGATCATTGCCTGGCTGTCGCGCCGTGCGTCGCCGATTGGGCGTGTAGTGAATTCGCGGTAGTGGTCATGGGTCAGCAGCATCACCCCGATCGTGTCCGAGAACATGAGCGAGGTGGATTTCTCGCCCGAAAACTGTGGGTTCACAGTGCCGCCTAGCGCCACGTAGAACGCCGTCGACGCTGACAGGTCACGGACAGGCAGGTTCACGAAAATCATTTTGGGCATCGATTTCGCTTTCTCCAGGGATGCGCGCTGCGCTATTATCTTGCTGCAATGTTAGTAGATGCAATGTATCTTGATTGCAAGATACATTTTGGCAAGGGAATATTTGACATGGATCGCGCCGAGGCCGCAGCTAAGGAATGGGCTCGCGAGCGCCCCGATCTTCCCTTGTTGCCTGTTGAAACGGTAGGTCGCCTGCTCGATGCCGCCGCGCGGGTTATCCGCGATCACATGAACCCGTTGCTCAAAGAAGCAGGCCTGAATGTAGGTGAGTTCGATGTGCTCACGCCGCTCAGGCGCGCCGGTGAACCCTATATGCTCTCACCTACTCAGCTCTACGAATCGGCAATGATCTCCTCGGGCGGCATGACGAGCCGCCTGGACCGGCTGGAGCGCGCCGGGCTGGTTGAACGACGCCCCGATCCCAACGACCGGCGCGGCAAGCAAATTGCGCTGACGACTGGCGGCAAGCGCGCGATAGACGATTTGATCGGTCCAATGGTGGCGCTGGAAGAGCAATTAATCTCCGTGCTGACGCTGGCGGAGCAGGAAACTCTTAACGCTCTGCTTAAGAAATTGCTCACCGGCCTCTAGGCACGTGAACTCATAAATGCGGTATAACCGCGATGGGTGGGAAGCAGAGCAAAGGGGTTGGCTTAGCCCTTCACGCCCCATTTTAGTTGGCTGGCATCGACGACGTCTGATCCCATATGCTCAACGAAAAAGTCTCGTATCCTCTGGCGATGCCGATCCCACCTGGGAGACATTCGTTCACTTTCATTCTCATATTCAGCTAGAAATACACATTCCACGAATTGGTCCGCTGTAACATCACCGGATTGAGGAATAAAATCGGTGACATGCATGAACTTGTCGCCGTGCATTCCTCCACAATACCCATGACCAGCACAGACCGCGTGCATGAGCGAGTCGAATCTATTCTTTGCTTTCATGGAACATGCGCGATGGTGAAGCGGGATGCCTACGCGCGCGGCGGCAACATATCCTTGTTGGGCGTAGGTCCGCAATGGGGTCGTTTTCCGACCGGGACTTTCATATTGCGGAGGAATCTGATTCACGCTCTGCATGAGCCGATATGATCTGACCGACTTCGGATGGCGCGTGATCGAGCCGCTGTTGCCCAACAAGCCGCGAGGGATGCCGCGCGTCGATGATCGGCGGGTGCTAAACGGCATGAGTCTACGTCCTAGGTCGTAGTCCACGTCAGCAGTCGCCTCTGCCTCTGCATCAACGAGTCCTGAACCCTACTTGTCTTTCCAGAATTCGGCCTGGAGTTGCGCCGCTTCATCGGCAAGCAGCGGGCCGACGACTTCAGTCGGACGCTGCCCAGCTTCGAAGACGATCCTGCAGGGCAGGTCGAGTGTGGGATTCTCGACATGTGCGCCCGTCAACTCCTTGAGGTCGTGTTCGCTCTGCCCAAAGACGACCCGTCCGATGCCCGCCCAATAGATTGTCCCGGAGCACATCGCGCAAGGTTCGGCCGAAGTGTAGAGTGTGCAGGAGGCCAGCTGTTCGAGACTGATATTCATCCCCGCCCACGAGGCCAGCAGCCTTTCGGCATGAGCGGTGCGGTCGCCCCCGCCGGCTTTGTAAGCGTTGGGCTGCTCGCGCAACACATTGCCGTCCTTGTCGGCGAGGAGCGAACCAAAGGGATGTTCGCCGGCATCGCGGGCCTTGCGCGCGATCTCGAACGCCTGACGGAGTAGGCGCTCATCATAAGGGCGTTGTGGCATCGGCAGATCCTCCGCCGCTTGACCATAGTGCCGAACGATCCGCCGAAACAAGTTGGCGGGCCAGGGAAAGTGACCCTAAGACGTAGACTCATTACCGCGTAGCCAGATGCGGATTGCGACGAGTTTGATGTCGAAGGAGTTGTAAGACATGGACACAGCGGAGTGGCGTACTCGTATTGCGCTAATGGTCGATAAGCTGCGATCCCTGACACGGGCAGAATTCTTTGATGAACAAAACCGTCTCTACAATGACGTAGAGCAGGATCTTTTTGCCCTATACAACGCCTTTACGTTCGACATGAGATGGTTGAAGCCGTTTCTAGAAAAGAAGCGAACTGGGCGGGCTCGTTGGCTCCCACTTGACCCCAACGATCTCGCTTCGATGGACGTCAGGGAGGTCTACTGGCGTTTACAAGAAAATCACGCCGACGACCGGTTCATGGACGGAGCTTTGATCGAGCCATTCGAAAATGGGTCGCTAGTCGCAGCCCTTGAACGGATTTCAGAGGGACTTGATGGCCTTGTTCCTCAACGGAACTAGGAGACTAATTCCACAACCTCGGTCATTTCGCGATTATGAGTTGACGGCCTAGCGCTTGACTAAAGCCTCACTCTGCCAGAGTGAAGGCATGAACAACCTCGCACCGCGACCGTTCCAAAATCCTTCACCTGCTGGTCGAGGGCCAAGCTATCCGCACCATTACCCGGAAGGCCAACGCCGTGGCTCTGCACTTCATGTATTACAACTTCGTCCGCATCCATGCTTCGCTTCGCATGACCCCGGCAATGGCCGCTGGCGTAACCGGCAAGCTATGGGAGATTTGCGACATCGTTGCGTTAGTCGAAGCGAAAGAGGCAGAAAAGCCGATGAAGCGTGGCCCTTACAAGAAGCGCCCCCCTAAATGAACATTCTTGTTCCATTGGTGTCTGTAATCGGTCCGATTTATTTCGCCGCTCTGGGCTTCCCCCTTGAATTTGTTTTGATCTGGGCCGCTGTCTGGACGGGGCTTCGCGCCATCGCTACCTGGAGACCGATTTTCGTAGCTCTTAAAGAGAGCGATGGCGACCAGCCACCGTCATGGCTCGATCGGCATCCTTCCGTCGCTTTGGTCGGAGCCTTTGCAGCTACACTGGCAGCATTCGAAGCGGCGCATGTGGCAGTCTACTATTGGACGATCTGGCGGTTGGTTTCAAACTGACCCACTACCGCCCAGGCTCATGATTCGTTGCGACTAGGGCGTTGAGCCAGCCAGATGCTGCCGATGACGAAAACGACGCCGGCGATTTGAGGCAAGGTCAGCGTCTGGTCCAGGAGTACCCATCCAAGCAGCACGGCGGTCACCGGGCTGAGGAAAAGCAGCGACGACACCACCGAAGATTCCAGCCGCGCAATGCCCCGGAACCAGAGGACATAGGTCAGCGCCGCGCCGATCAGCCCGAGCCACGCCAGTCCAAGCAGGTTGGCCCCGGTCGGGAGCGGGATGGAAGGCTCGAAAAGCAGCGCCACCGGAACGAGAAGCAGACCGCCAGCGGTCAGCTGCCATGCCGTGAAGGTAAGCAGCGATACTGGCGGTTGCCACTTACGCGACAATACGCTTCCGAAGGCCATGGAGGCCGCCCCGGCGACGCCGGCGGCAACGCCGACCGCATCGAGCGTCGCGTTCGGGGTCAGCACCAGCAACGCGACACCTGCGATCCCGACAAGGGCGGCGAGGATCGACAGCCGGCGGACAGGGCTGCCAAGCAGGGCAGAGGCAAGGAAAATCACCATCAACGGCTGGACCGACAGCACGGTCGCCGCGACCCCGCCCGGAAGCCGGTAGGCGGCGACAAACAACAGGCTCAGGAAGATCGAGATGTTGAGGGCTCCGAGCACGAAACTGCGCAGCCACCAGATGCCCGCCGGAAGTTGCCGAACGATCGCCAGCAGCAGCAATCCGGCGGGCAGGGCTCGCAGCATTGCGACCGTCATCGGGGAAAAATTCGGCACGAACTGTGTGGTGACGATATAGGTGCTGCCCCATATCGCCGGTGCAATGGCTGTAAGCAACAGATCGAAACGGCGCGTTTTCATAAGATTTCCAGTACTTCGGCAAGAGGGCGGCGCGGCTTTTGCGGCCAGTTTCCGGGCGCGGCGCGGCCGATCGCGATGAGCATCACCGGCACTTCATTGCGCCCAAGGCCAAACTCGCGGGCCACGCTTTCGGCATCGAAGCCTCCCATCGGACCAGCGACGAGCCCCAGCGCTTCGGCTGCAAAAATCAGCGTTGCAGCGCCAAGCGTTGCCGAGCGCACCGCTTCGTCGCGGGCCGCCCGAGGATCGGCATATTGTGCGCGGGCGCCTTCCTGCCAGCCCGAAGCCATATCCGCCGGCATGAAGCCGGCTTCGACGAAAGGAAGCAGCCTTGCATTGAGGGCGGCGTGGTCGGGCAGTACGCCGCAGACGATGAAGGTGACCGCTGCTTCCTGCACCTTGGCCTGGCCGTGGGCCACGCTGCGCAACCGCGCCTTTGCTTCCGGCGTCCGCACGGCGATGAACCGCCAATTCTGAAGGTTGTAGGCGGTTGGCGCGCGCGTTGCGAGGCGTGCCAGCTCCTCGACCTCGGTATCCATCAATGCGTGCGAGGCATCGAACCGATTGGCCGACATGCGCCGCTCGATAAGGGAGATTGTAGGGTTGGTCATCATGTCATTCCGAAATTGAGTAAGCCGTTCGGGAAGCAGATAGAGAATTTACCAACGAGCGATAATATGTGACAATCGAAAGACATTGTTTACTGGAAGAGAATGGTGCGATGGATCGCCTGACGGCGTTGCAGGTTTTCCGCCACGTGGCGGAACTGAACAGCTTTGCCGAAGCCGGACGGCGGCTCGGCCTCTCGCCTCCGGCGATCAGCAAGAACATCGCCGAGCTGGAGGCGCATCTGGACGTGCGGCTCATCAACCGGACGACGCGGCGCATGGCGCTTACCGAAGAGGGCAGGATCTATCTGGAGCATGTCACGCAGGGGCTCGATGCGCTGGCCAGGGCCGACCAGGTCCTGGGTCCCATCAAGACGGCGCCGAGCGGGACGTTGCGGGTCAGCGCGCCGATGACCGTCACGTTGACGCGGCTTTCGGCTGGCATTCCCGCGTTTCTATCGCGCTATCCCGATTTGAAACTCGACCTGCATCTTGATGACAGGCGCGTCGATATCGTGCGGGAGGGATTTGACCTAGCCATTCGCGGCAGCGACAATCTCGAGGATTCCAGCCTGGTCGCGAGAAAGCTTGCGGTCATGCCGCACGTGCTTTGCGCAGCTCCGTCCTATTTCGAGAAGCATGGCCGGCCCAAAACGCCTGCCGATTTGAAGGCGGCCACTTGCATCCGGTTCAGCCTCTCGGGGCATGCGGACATATGGGAGTTCCGCAAGGACGGCCGCAGCGAGCGGATCGCCATCGAGGGACGATATTCGGTGTCGTCAAGCCTTGCCGTGCGCGATGCGCTGCGCGCCGGTTTCGGCGTCAGCCTGATCCCCTATCCCTATGTCGAGAGCGATCTGACAGCAGGCCGGCTGCAATCGGCTCTGGATGACTGGGAAAAGGTCGAAACCACGCTCTACGCGGTCTATCCGGCACGCCAGCATCTTGCCCCGAAAATCCGCGTCTTCCTTGATTTCCTGATCGAGGAATTCAGTCGGGACAAACAGAAGCCGTTCGTGCCGCTCCGGCGTGAGCGTTCGGCAAAGCGCGATGTCGGCGAGGGGACCGAGGCGGAAAACCAAACTGAGATATTGCCGTCGATTTCATCTCCTTGACACGCCTCCAAATCCGGACTTTGTGGAGCCATGCGGGACGCGAAGCCGAATAAGGGAAAGACAGCGGCCGAGGCGTTCGCCGAACGCACGAGCGGTGTTCGCCGGGCCGATGCGGCACGCATGCCGGGATCGAGCGTGCACGCCTCGCTGGCCAACGAAATCGGGCTGAGGATCGTGCGCGGCGACTATCCGCCGGGAACCATCCTGCCCAACGAAGCCAAATGGTCGGAGACCTTCGACGTCAGCCGCTCGGCGGTACGCGAAGCCATCAAAATGCTGATGGCGAAGAGTCTTTTGTCGTCACGTCCCAAAATCGGCAGCTGGGTCGAGCCGAAGGAGCGCTGGAACCTGCTCGATCGAGACGTGCTGGCCTGGTATGCGACCTCGCCGGACCGCGAGGTGTTCCTCAGGACGGTGCAGGAATTCCGCCACATCATCGAGCCGGAGGCCAGCGCCTTCGCCGCGATGCGGCGCACCGACGAGCAGATGGCCGAGATCAGCCAGGCCTGTCGCGAGATGGGCGAGGCAACCAACCTGCAGGAGCGCACGCGCGCCGACACGCGGTTTCATCTCGCCATCCTGCGCGCCTCGGGCAACGACCTGCTGGTGCCGCTCGGCGTGCTGATCGAATCGGCGTTCGATCATCTGTTCGCTTTTACGACGCGGGAACTCGACGATTTGCAGCATGCGCAGAGGCTGCATGAGGCAATCGAGAAGAGCATCCGCCTGCAGCGGCCGGACGCGGCGCGCAATGCGGTGCGCAAGCTGCTGGCCAATACCGACAGCGTCATCAAGTCCAGGTAGCCGCCGTTCGGCTACAGGCACTCAGTCGAAGGGTGCGGTCGCGAGATGCCGCCGGGTCAGGCCGAGGAGCAGCTGTTGGTCGCGGGCGGCGTGTTCGGGCGGGTTGACGACGGGGTCGCCATTGACGATCGCCGCCCAGAAGCCACGCATCTCCTCGACGAAGGCTTCTGCGTAGCCGGCGCGCAAATCTTTCTTCGACAGTATGTGACCGTGCGAGGTCGTCACCGTCAGCCGCGTCGGATGATGGTTGAGCCAGGGCGAGGGGAATTCGAGCTCCAGGCTGGCATCGTCGAAGAACAGCGTGATCCGCTCCTTGTAGTCGGCGAGCTTGGGTACGGTGAGATGGGTCATGGTCCACAGCGCCTGCCCGTCCAAAAGCTTGACGGCGCCCTGGCCGCCGTCGCCATTGGCAAAGATCTGCGCGCCGACGACCTCGCCGTCCGGCACGCCGAGCGCGTCGAGCAGGCCGTGGACGGCGTTGACGTCGTGAATCAAAGCCGAGCTGTAAGCGCCGGTAAATCCACGGAAAGCGAGCTTGGTCACGGGAACACCGATGGCGTATTCGACCTGGCGCTTCTGCTTGGCGGCGACGGCGGCGATCATGTCCTCGGGGATATCGGTGCCGCGCCTGTAGGGCTGATGGGCAATGAACGGCCAGGCGTCGGGATCGTTCACTTCCACCGAGACCGAGCGCAGCGTGCTTGATGTGCCCGGCAGCGAAGCGAGCGCCAGCCGGTAGCTCGGATCGAAGCGCTTCATATAGCCGACCTGAACAATCTTCCTGGCGGCGTCGCGCGCGGCGACGATCTCGGCGATTTCCGCCAGCGAATAGCAGAGCGGCTTTTCGCAAAAGACATGCAGGCCGCGCGCCAGCGCCGCCAGCACCTGTTCGTGATGCAGCGGGTCCGGCGAGCCGATCACCACCGCGTCGAGGCGCTGGTCGAAGAGCTGGTCGATCGTTTCGAAATTGGCAATGCCATGGGTGTCGGTGACGAACTGCCGCGAAATCCTGGAGGGATCGGCGACCCCGACCAGCTCGAACAATTCGCCGAGGCGCAGCAGATTGGGGATATGCTCGACTTGCGAGACCATGCCGGCGCCGACGACCCCGACGCGTAACCTGCTCATGCAATCATTCCCCGCAATGTCCTGATGTCAGCTCAAGGCGCCGCAGGCGGCCGGTTGTCGATCTGGGCGAGCAGGCCGGCAATCTCCGCCTCGACCGCTTTCAGATCCTCGCCGCCCGACATGATCGAGATGACCTCGTCGCGCGAGATTTCCGACTTGGCATAGGTGCCGCGATTGCGACCGCGGTTGAGCAGCGTGAAGGTGTCGCCGACCGGATAGGCATGGTGGATGTTGTGGCTGATGAAGATCACGGCCAGACCCCGCATGCGCGCTTCGATGATGAACTTCAGCACCATCGCCGCCTGGTGGACGCCGAGTGCGGAGGTCGGCTCGTCGAGGATCAGCACGCGCGCGCCAAAATGCACGGCGCGGGCGATTGCCACCGACTGGCGCTCGCCGCCCGACAGCGTGCCGACGGCCTGCGTCGGGTCGCGCACGTCGATGCCGATATCGGCCATCGCCTGCCTGGCGATGGTGTTGGCGCGTTCCTTATCGATGCGCGAGAAGGGCAGGCTGCTTTTGGTCGGCTCGCGGCCGAGAAAGAAGTTACGGGTGATCGACATCAGCGAGATCATGCCGAGGTCCTGGAACACCGTTGCCACGCCGAGCTCCTGCGCGTCGCGCGGGCTGCGGAAGGTGACCGGCTTGCCGTCGACCAGGATTTCGCCCTTGCTCGGCCGGTAGACGCCGGACAGAACCTTGATCAGCGTCGACTTGCCGGCGCCGTTGTCGCCGAGCAGGCAGTGGACCTCGCCCGGATAGACCTTGATGTCGATGTCCTGGAGGGCGCGCACCGAACCGAAATTGACGCTGACGCCGCGCAGTTCCATTGCTGGCGCAGTCATTTGCCACCTCCGCGGCCGAGCGCCTTCAGCCTGATGTAGTTGTTGACCAGCACGGCCATCAGGATGACGATGCCGAGGAAGACTTTGAACCAGTCGGTGTCGATGCCGGTGTAGAAGATGCCCATCTGCACCAGCCCGAAGATCAGCGCGCCGAACAACACGCCGTAGACGGTGCCGTAGCCGCCGGTGAGCAGCACGCCGCCGATGACGGCGGCGATGATCGCCTCGAATTCCTTGAGCAGGCCGCGCGTGGTGTCGGCGGAGCCCGCCTCCATCACCTGGATGGTGGCAAGCAGGGTCGCCGCGCAGGCGGTGTAGATGAACAGGCTGATCTTGACACGATCTACCGGCACACCGACGTTGCGGGCTGCGATCAGGTCGCCGCCGGTGGCGAAGATCCAGTTGCCGTATTTCGTCTGGGTGAGCACGTAGCCGGCCAGCGCCGTCAGGCCGAGCCACCAGACGATCGACATCGGAATGCCGGCGACGAAGGGAATGCCGTCGCTGCGGGTGGCGATCCAGCCTTGCGCGCCCATCCAGCGGAACAGGCCGGTGAGCAGATGGCCGTTGAAAATGCCGGCCGTCGCCGGGTCCGGTGCGCCTTCGAGTATGTAGGGGATCTGCGTGCGGCCGGTGACGGCGCGGGTGATGCCGATCGACAGTCCGCGCAGGATATAGAGCGTGGCGAGGGTGACGATGAAGGAGGGCAGGCGCGTCTTCACCACGATCAGGCCGTTGAGATAGCCGGTGAGGATGGCAACGGCGAAGGCACAGGCAATGCCGCCCCATAGCGGCAGACCCCAGTACTTCACCGTCAGCCCGATGACGACGCCGGCGAAGCCGACCATGGAGCCGACCGAGAGATCGAACTCGCCGGCGATGATGAGAAGTGCCGCCGCGGTGGCGACGATGCCGAGCTCCGCCGACAGCGTCAGGAAGGTCATCGACCCCTGCAGCGAATAGAGGTTCGCCGCGCCCGGCAGCAGCGCAAAGATGATGATCGTCGCAAGCAGCCCGCCGGCGGCACCAGCCTCCGGCCGGCGCAGCCACTGGGTCAGCTTGCCGGTGCTGGCCAGCCGTTCGTCGGCGCCGGCGGCCCGCTTCGACGTCATGCCGAAGCGGTCGGTCGCCTTCAGTTCGGCTGGAGGTGCTGCGTTGTCTTCCACGATCGTCATTAGGCTCCCCAATCGCTCAATTCGCAATCTTCGAACGGATCGGGAGAGCGCTTGGCGCATTCTCCCGTTCCGTCGGAACTTGCTAGCGAATGCCCTCTT
The DNA here is from genome assembly GCF_040318915.1 of Mesorhizobium sp. M0991. Lineage (NCBI taxonomy): Bacteria > Pseudomonadati > Pseudomonadota > Alphaproteobacteria > Hyphomicrobiales > Phyllobacteriaceae > Mesorhizobium > Mesorhizobium sp. M0991. Next base: position 57,788 of record NZ_JAMYNE010000016.1, on the reverse strand, counting down.
TGGCGAGGGCCAGGATCGCCTTGGCTTTTTCGGGCGAGTCGATGAACAGCGGTCCGGTATAGGCGTTGTTCTGCGGCCAGAAGCCGTGCGTCGCCTGCTCGACCAGATAGATCACCGGCAGATAGCCCATGAGATATTGCTGGGCGTCCATGCCGAAGCCCATTTCGCCGGCGACGACCGAGTCGAGGACCTCCGGGCTGATGTCGAAAGTGTAGAGCTTGAGCTTGCCGAACAGTTCCTTGTCGCGGAACATCGGGATCAGCGGATTGGCGGCGGTGGCACCAAGCGCAAAGACGGCCTGCGTATCGGGATGCGCCGACAGATAGGCTTCGGTGCGGCGCTGGATATCGGCGGGATCCGGCGCCACGGCCAGAACCTCGGTGCCGCCGCCGGAGGGCTTCAGCCCGTCATTGAGGCCTTGGCAGCGCTGGTCGAGGCTGACATTGCCGACCTCGTGGTTGATGCAGACGACCTTGAGCGTGCCTTCCTTGGCCAGCCGCTCGCCGGCCTTCTTGCCGGAATCATATTCGGAAACGGTGCCGACATAGAGCGTCGTGCCGAGCTCGGCGCCTTCCTTTTCGCCGGAATCCAGAACCACCATGGGAATATTGGCGGCAAGCCCGGATTTGACCGATTTGCCGAGTGCATTGGCGTCGGCGATGGAGACGGCGATGCCGTCCGGCTTGGTGGCGATGGCGGCGTCGAGAAGCCGGGCCTGCTCGACCACGTCGAAGACCTGCGGCGCGTAATATTCCACCTTGGCGCCGGTGAGGGCGGCCGCATCATCGACGCCGCGCTTGACCACCGACCAATAGGGATCGGACGCCGACCCATGCACCACGAAGGTGATGCGGACGTCCTTCGGATCCTTGAGGCCCGCGGCATGCGCGATGCCTGTCATCAGGCCCGCCGAGACGAAGGCGCCCAATGCCACTTTCAGAAGAGTTTTCATCTTATTCTCCCATTTGTCGTTGCAGTTCCAATCCCTCTGGCGCCGTTTTCCGGCCGCGACGATCGGCTCACGTCGCGGATCGGGTGGCCGCTTTGCGGGCCTTTGCCGACGCCAATCGCTGTTCGCCCGCGTTGCTGCCGCGGGCCGTTGTTGATGCTCGCCCGGCCGGGAGTGTTGCGCGAAGCTCCTCGCGCAACGGCTTCATGCCGATGACTTCGATCGGCTGCGCGGCGAGCCAGTCGCGAAAGCCCTGGTCGCGGAACAGCTCGTACTCTTCGGTGCGGATATAGGCGGAGCGCGGCTCGATCAGCTCGAGTTCACCTGGCGCGTTGCAATGCAGGCAAAAGAAGGTCAGGCCCTCGCGCACACCCTCGATGAGCGCTTTGTAAGCGGGCTCGATCGGCCTGGAACGCGGCCGGCCCCAGGTCGTCTGGATGGCGGCGTCGAAAATGGCAAAGCCGCCGGCACGGGCCAGCGCCACGCCACGCTGGAACGCCTCCTCGGTGACGCCGACCAGATTGTCGTTGGGGGAATAGGCGGACAGGGTCTTGGTCAACAACACGGGCAGCTGATATTCGAGCCCGAGCTTGATGTAGATGTCGCAAAATTCCGGCGACAATGCCGCGCCCATATGGGCGTCGAGGTGGGTGACGTCGATGCCAGCGCGATAGGCGGTGTCGATCTGGGCGCGAAGCTCGGCCTCGACCGCCTGCGGCACCGCCTTGCGGCGCGTGGTCGCCACATCGGGCCACAAGAAGCCGAACTCGTCGGTCAGGTCGGCCGCCCGCGATGGCGCGGTCAACGGCCGCCATTTGTAATGCTGTTTCTCGCTGTTCAGCGTCAGGTGGACGCCAAGGTCAAGGCCAGGGTTGGCGGCGGCGCTCTCGGCCATTTCGAGGAACCAGGGGCACGGCACCATCACCGCGCCGGAACTGCAGACACCCAGCCCGCTCAATTCGAGGAAGGCGCTGTTGGCGCCGTGGCACATGCCGACATCGTCCTCGTGGAGCACGATCCGCTTGCTGGAGCCGGCGGCGTTCACGAATGGCCGCCTTCCCGCCGGCATATCGGCTTCGGGGGTCTTCCAAAGTGTGTCCCGTATTTCATGGAACCAACCGTTTGCCCAACTGGCCGGAATGGAACGCCGAAACCTGCCTTTCCGACAGGGCCACTTTGGCGAATTCGGATGGGTACAATTTGCCTGCCGGCTGAGACACTTAGCTGCCGATTTCCCCAATCAGGGTTCAAAACCAGTCATAGGAACCGTCTTCCGGGCGCAGATGGCTTGGTCGAATAGCGGCGGAGTGGTTCTTTCAAACTGTGCCGACAAGCCTACAGCTGTCCACACCATCAAGCGACCACATTATCAAGTGACCCAAACTACCAAGTAACTTGGAGGCCTGTCATGTACACCGCCGGCGAAGAGGAAATCGAAGCCATTGCCAGGGTGATCCGCTCGGGCGCGCTGTTTCGTTACGGCAAGGACAGCGAATGCGACCGCTTCGAGGCCCGCTATGCGCAGCACCTCGGCGTCGAGCATTTCGCGCTTGCCGCCAGCGGCACCTATGGGCTCGCCGCCGGCCTGATCGGCCTCGGCATCGGCCCGGGGGACGAAGTGCTGGTGCCTGCGCACACCTATATGGCGACCGCGACCGCGGTGCTTTCGGTCGGGGCCATTCCCGTCATCATCGACATCGATGAGAGCCTGACCATCGATCCCATCGCCTTGCGCGATGCCATCGGGCCGCGCACCAGGGCGGTGATCCCGGTGCATATGTGGGGCGCCGCCTGCAACATGAATGCAATCATGGACATTGCGGCCAAGCGCGGTTTGCTGGTGCTGGAGGATGTCTGCCAGGGAATCGGCGGCGGCTATGAGGGCCGCAAGCTCGGCTCGATCGGCCATGCCGGCGCCTATTCCTTCAACTACTTCAAGAATATGACATCGGGCGAGGGCGGCGGCATCGCCACCAGCGACCCGAAAGTAGCGGAGCGGGCGCGCTGCGCCATCGACCCTTGCCATTTCTACTGGCAGGGCAGGAGCGACAGCATCAAACCCTTCGCCGGCATCGGCGCGCGTGCTTCCGAACTGATGGGGGCGATGCTCAACGTCCAGCTCGACCGGCTGGACGGCATCATCGAGGCGATGCGGGCCGAGAAGAAGAAGGTGCTGGCCGGCACCCGCCACCTCGGCAATCTTGGTCTGACGCCGTCGCCGATGAACAGCCCGGACGACGATTGCGCCGCTCAGGTGATGTATCTGCTGCCGAGCGAGCAGGCGGCGCAGACGTTTTCGAAGACCATTCCCAGTGTCGTTGCCGGTAAGACCGGCCGCCACAATTTCACCCAGTGGGACCAGGTGCTGATGCATGAAGGCGCGCATCATCCGGCGCTCAATCCTTACGCACTGCCCGAGAACCAGGGCCTGCGGCTGGATTATTCCGACGACCTCGGCAAGCGCTCGCTCGACATCCTCAACCGCACCGTGATGGTCGCCATGAACCCGGCGCACAGCGATACCGATATTCAGGACATGATCCACAACATCGACGCGGCGGCGCGGGTGGCGCTGGAGAATGCTTCGCTCGATGATGTCGAATTGCGCAAGGCGGCACCGGTTGATCTGCAGAAGTTCGACAGTGTGAACTAGACCAGTTCCGACGCGGTTTGCTACCCTGCGGCCGAGTTCCATGTCCGGCAGCCGGGCGAGGATTCCGGCCGGCATAACCGGTCGTCAAAAAATCCGCAGGCCCGTGTCGGATAGGCCGGGCTCCGCTCGTCCTAGGGGGCATCGATCACCAACACGGAGGATTAACGATATGCCCGGCACCGTACGGCTGCACCGCGTTCTGACAACAACCCCGGAGAAAGTCTACCGCGCGTTCCTCGAAGCGGATGCACTTGCGAAATGGCTTCCGCCGAATGGCTTCACCTGCACGGTTCATCACTTCGAGGCGAAAGTCGGCGGTACGTTCAAAATGTCCTTCCGCAACTTCACCACCGGCGACAGCCACTCGTTCGGCGGCGAATATGTCGAGCTCGTGCCCAATGAGCAACTGCGCTACACCGACCGGTTCGACGGCCCCAACCTGCCCGGCGAGATCGAGGTGACCGTGACATTGAAGAAAGTATCGGTCGGCACCGAAGTGAATATCACGCAGGCCGGTATTCCAGACGTCATCCCAGTTGAGGCCTGCTATCTCGGCTGGCAGGAGTCGCTGCGAAATCTGGCGAAGCTCGTTGAACCCGAGATCAAGCAGTAGGGTAAAGCGCGCGCGTGGCTGATCCATGGGGGCGATCTCGTCGCACCGAGAGAGCGAAGCGGGCGCTGCCTTGGCTGCATCGGCGTCCCTAGCCGGGTTCCAAGGAATTCCCGGTCTTCCCAGGCAACATGCGCCGGCGCCGGAAAGCCCGGATGGCGAAGCTTGCCCTAGCTTCTATCCAACCTTAGGAACGCGGCGCGCAGCGCCAGCACTGCGCGCAGGATCTGGCGTTCGTCCATCGCCGCATAGCCGAGCAGCAGGCCGTGCTCGGGTTCTGTGGAATGGTAGTTGATCGAGATGTCCTGGACGTCGAGCCCCTCCTTGAGGGCGGCGGCGACCACGTCACTGTCCTTATAGGGCCTGAGGAAGCTCGCCAGCAGCTGCATGCCGGAATCGTTTTCCGTGACGGTCAGCCATTCGGCCAGATGCTCCTGGCACAGCTTGACGAAGTTCGCCTGCCGGCGCGCATAGAGCCGGCGCATGCGCTTGAGGTGCGTGGCGAAATAGCCCTGCGTGATGAAGTCGTTGACCGTTGCCTGCAGGATCAGCGGCGCGAACTGGCCGGTGATGCTCACCGCCCGGTCGAACGGCACCGACAATTCGCGCGGCACGATCAGATAGCCGATGCGCAGCGCCGGGATCAGCGTCTTGCCGAAGCTGCCGATATACACGACGCGATCGGCATGATCGAGCCCGCGTAGCGCCGGCACCGGCCGGCCGCGAAACCGGTATTCGCCGTCATAGTCATCCTCGACGATCCAGGCGCCGTTGCGTTCGGCGATGTCGAGCAGCTGCAACCGCTCCTCGATGCGCATGATGGTGCCGAACGGCCATTGGCAGGATGGCGTCACATAGATCAGCCGCGGCGGCGGCAGCTCCGGATCGGCAAGATGCCAGCCGCGCCTGTCGACCTTCAACGGTGCTAATTTGGCGCCGCTGGCGAGAAAGGCGCTCTTGGCGCCGAGATAGCCGGGCTCTTCCATCCAGACATGGTCGCCTTCGTCCATCAGCACGCGCGAGACGAGATCGAGCGCTGCTTGCGCACCGGTGACGATGATCACCTGGTCGGCGGTGCAGCTGATGCCGCGCGACAGGCCGATGGTCGAGGCAATGGCCTGACGCAGGCCGGGGTGGCCGGCAAAGGAGAGATAACCAAGCAGGCTCTCGTCGCGGCTGCGTGCATTGCGCACCAGAAGACTTGACCAGATGGTGAACGGAAACGACGCCGTTTCGGGCACGCCCGGATGGAAATTGATAACGCCGGCATTGCGCGGCGGTTGCGGGCCGTTGACGATGGTCTGGCCGCGCCGCGACAGCTTTTGCGGCGCTGCCAGTCCGGCGCGCAGGGATGCCAAAGGGCGGTTCTGCTGGATCGGCGCCACCCAGGTGCCCGATCCGGCGCGCGCCTCGATAAAACCTTCGGCAAGGAGCTGGTCATAGGCGGCGATGACCGTGTTGCGCCCGACCTTCAGATCCTCGGCCAGCGAGCGCGTCGACGGCAGCAGCGTGTTCTGCGGGATTTGGCCGTCAAGGATGAAGCGTCGCAAGGCGCCGTAGATCTGACGATGCATCGGTTCTTCCGAAGCGCGGTCGACCGACATGATGTCGAGGGAAAGGCGCATGTGGTCGGCCAAGGCACTATCCCCCGACGAACCGGGCGGCGCGGGCGATCTTTTCCTCGTTGAGCCGGCAGACGGTGTCGAGCACTAGCTGCTTTGTTTCGGGGCGGATCTCGCGACTGTTCTTCAGCGCGCGATGCACGGTGGCGGCGCCAAGTTCTGCCTTCTCGGCGATCTCCCGGATGGTGCAAAGCCGTTCCATGCCAAGCGCAGCTTCGAAAGCCATGTCGCTCCTCCTCGGTTGCATCAAGGCACGGCTTCCGGCCGGCCTCAAGCTTGAAAGTCGGGGTTTGAAATCCAGAGCAGGGATTCTGCGATCCGCGCCGCGCAGGGAGCAAGACGGCGCGGATCGCCGGGCGCTTTCGCGTCGCTAACCCCATCGAGGCGCGCGCCCATTATGTTCCTCCGGCTCGCAATGCGGGCCGGTCAGTCTGCCTGCCGCGTCGCCACTTCGAAGCCGGCCTCGCGGGCGGTGGCAAGCAGCGAGAAATAGCCTTTGCTGGCATAGGTCAGCGGATGCGCCTTGGCCGGATCCTGCTCGGCCTCGACAACGATCCAGCCTTCATAGCCGCGCGCCGCGAGGGGTTTCAGCAATGACAGGAAATCGACCGAGCCGTCGCCGGGCACGGTAAAAATGCCATCCATTACCGCCGCCATGAAGCTCATGTCCTCGCGGCGTGCCCTTTCCAGCACCGGCCTGCGAACGTCCTTGCAATGGAAATGCACGATACGGTCGAGATGCCGTTGCAACAGCGATTGCGGGTCGCCGCCCGAAAACAGGCAGTGGCCCGTATCGAACAAAAGGCCGACGCTTCGGCCCGTCGCCGCCATCAGCCTGTCGACTTCATCGTCCGTCTCGACGATGGTGCCCATGTGGTGGTGGAAGGCCATGCCGACCCCGAATGCGACCATGCGGTCGGCGAGGGCGGTCAGTTTCTCGCCATAGGACGGCCAGTCGCTGTCGGCGAGGCGCGGACGCTCGGAGATCGGCGCAAAAATGCCGTCATGGCGACCGCGCGAGGTGTCGGCGTAGACGACGATCTTGGCGCCAAGGTCGCGCAACAGCTGCAGATGTGGGGTGATCGCCGCGAATTCCTCGTCGACTGTACGGTCGAGAATGCGGCCATCATACCAGCCGGAGACGAGTTCCAGGCCATAGGAGGACAGGATCGGGCCAAGCACTTCAGCCTGGCGCGGAAATTTCCCGCCGAGCTCGGTGCCGCGATAGCCGGCCTGTGCGGTTTCCGACAGGCAGGTCTCCAGGGGCGTATCGCCGCCAAGTGCGGGAACATCGTCATTGCTCCAGGTGATGGGATTGATGCCGATCTTGACCGTCATGGCGCCAGACTTTTGCAGGCTTGGGAATACAAGCCGAGCCTGCAGACTGGCGGCAAAGAGGACCCGTCACTAGGTCCAGTTCAGCCGCATTTGGCAGAACCAATCAATGGTGACCGATTCTAGTCTTCCTTTGGGCGGCCAAAAAGGACGCGCAGTTCGTCCTTTGCGTCCTCCAGCACTTTCTTTTGCGCCGCCGGCAGGTTCTTGCCGGCTCGGTTGATGTAGAAATTCAGCATCGACATGGCGGATTGAAACGGCCCTGCCTTGCGTCGATCGCTGTGCTCGGCCGATCGCTTCAACGAGGCGGCGATTTTCCTTGGATCGTGGGATTCGAAGATGTGTTCCTCGAGGTCCAGCGCGTCGCTATGCTCGGTGACGTCGGCGGACCATTTCCGTTGCGCGGTCATGGCAAACTCCTTCCACTAGGTCGTTGCCGGGAAAACGCCTTATGGCGCACCGCTGTTCCACTTCGGCCCGAATCCCTGGAGCCACGGATTTGCCTGTCGTGGCGCTGCTCGGCTATGCGAATGCGCCGATAGTGGTCAGAACCGCCGATTCAAGAACTGCGGACAGGAAACGCTCTTGACCCCAATCGTCTCAAGCCAGGCAGGAAGTTCCGGCATCGACAGTGCCTATGCCTGGATACGGCTGGGCATCTCGATGCTGCTGGCAACGATCGGCGGGGTCGGCATGTGGGCGGTGGTCGTGGTGCTGCCTGCCGTGCAGGCAGAATTCGGCGTCGATCGCGCCGCTGCCTCGATGCCCTACACCGCGACCATGGTCGGCTTTGCCGCCGGCAATGTGCTGTTCGGCCGCGCCATCGACCGCATTGGGTACTGGGTTCCGGCGCTGATTGCCGCGATTACACTTGGCGCCGGTTTCCTGCTGGCGTCGCTGACCAGTTCGATCCTGCAGTTCACCCTCGTCCAGGGCCTGTTGATCGGCGTCGGCTCGTCGGCGATCTTCGGCCCTTTGATCGCCGATATCTCGCACTGGTTCAACCGGCGCCGCGGCGTCGCGGTGACGGCTGCCGCATCCGGCAACTATCTCGGCGGAGCGATCTGGCCGACGGCGATGCCCTATGTCATGCAGACCGAAGGCTGGCGCTTCACCTATGCCGCGATCGGCGTCGTCTGCCTGGTCACCATGGTGCCCTTGATCCTGCTGCTCCGGCGCGGCGCACCGCCCCAGGCGGCTCCGGGATCGCCGGGCAGCCGCGTGGTCCAGCCGATCTCACTGTCGCCGGCGGCCTTGCAGGCGCTGCTCATCGTCGCCGGGCTCGGCTGCTGCGTGGCGATGTCGATGCCGCAAGTCCATATCGTCGCCTACTGCATGGATCTCGGCTACGGTGTGGCACATGGCGCCGATATGCTGTCGATCATGCTGGCGGCGGGCGTCGTCAGCCGGCTAGGCTCGGGCTTCCTTGCCGATCGCATCGGTGGCGTGAAAACCCTGCTGATCGGCTCGGTGCTGCAATGCCTGTCGCTGTTGTTCTATATCCCGTTCGACGGGCTTGCCTCGCTCTATGTCGTCTCGCTGGTCTTCGGCCTGTCGCAAGGCGGCATCGTCCCCTGTTATGCGATCATCGTGCGCGAATATATGCCAGCCAAGGAGGCTGGCCAGCGCGTCGGCATCGTCATGATGGCGACCATCTTCGGCATGGCGATCGGTGGCTGGATGTCGGGCTGGATCTACGATTTGACCGGTTCCTATGCCGCCGCGTTCCTCAACGGCATCGCCTGGAACCTGCTGAACATTTCGGCCATGGTGCTGCTGCTGTGGAAGGCCCGGAGCAGCGCTGCCGTGACGGCCTGAAGCACGGCGGTACGGGTACAGTCTCTCCCGGCCGTCGCTTGACAATAGCCGAAGGCTGCGCGACGCCAGACAAGGTGTGGCAACGGGCCAGGTTGGCATGGCAGCAGTGGCAAAAACGCTGAACATCGTTTCACGGTCGCGTCTGGGCGGTTGCCCGGTGTCGGGACCAGTACGGTGATCAAGCCGCGCTCGCGCCGCGGCGGCGGCCGCCCGACCATCGCCGATGTCGCGCGCAAGGCCGGCGTCGGCGCCATTACCGTCTCGCGCGCCTTGCGCGAGCCGGGGCGTGTCTCGGAAGATCTGCGCCGCCAGATCGAGTCCGCCGTGAATGAGCTCGGCTATGTGCCCGACCCGAATGCGCGGGCGCTGGCTTCGGCGCGCGCCGAGGTCTTTGGCGTCCTGGTGCCGTCGCTTACCAACAACGTCTTTGCCGAAGTGGTGCGCGGCATCTACGACAGCCTGTCGAACGGCCCCTTCCGCATCCAGCTCGGAAACACCCACTATTCCGGCCTCGAGGAAGAGCGGCTGCTGCAGGTGTTTGGGCCGCAACGCCCGGCGGCGCTGATCGTGGCCGGCATCGACCAGACGCCGGCGTCGCGAAAACTGCTGGAAGCGGCAGGCTGTCCGGTGGTGCAGGTGATGGAGACCGGGCCCGATCCGGTCGACATGATGGTCGGGTTCTCACATTTCCAGGGCGGCAAGGCGGCTGCGGAACATCTGATCGAGGCAGGCTATCGCCGGATCGGCTTCATCGGCGCGCGCATGGATCCGCGTTCGCAGCGGCGGCTTGCCGGCTATCGCGCGGCGATGGAGGCGGCCGGCCTGTTCGACGCGCGGCTTACCACCACGACGCCGGTGCCCTCCAGCGTCACCCTCGGCCGCGAATTGTTCCGCGACGCGCTGGCCAAGTTGCCGAGCCTCGACGCGGTGTTCTGCAACAATGACGATATCGCCCTCGGCGTGCTGTTCGAATGCCATCGCGCTTCGATCGCCGTGCCGAAGACGATCGGCATCGTCGGCTTCAATGATCTGGACATGATGGAGGTGGCCTTTCCGTCGGTCACCAGCGTTCGGACCTACCGTTACGAGATCGGCCGGCGGGCGGTCGCCATGGCGCTTGCGGCTATCGAGGGCAACAGGCCGGAGCAGCGGGTCGTCGACCTTGGCTTCGAACTCAAGCGACGTGAAAGCACGGCGCGCTGAAGCGTGCTTCAACGCAATGGTGCTTTACACAACGTCATGGTAGCGCTACCACTTACCGCCGGGCGGTACTTCGCCCCGAAGATGGGAGGCTGTTTATTATACATAAGCGACAGCTCACGCTTGTTTATTATGTATAATATGATAGTTTTTGCGGGACTAGCCGGGCAACAAAGGAGGGGATCGGGTCGGCGTTCGGCCACCTGAACGCGCAACGGGTACGGCGGGAGGTGCCGGGCCGGTAATGCGCAAATTCATCGGCGTAAGAACAAACAAAACTGCAACTGGGAGGAATATCGATGATCAAGTCACTCGTTGGCGGTATCGTTGCCGCCACTGCTTTTGTCATGTTGAGCTCGTCGGCAATCGCCGATCCTGAAATCGTCAAGGGGCCATCGGCCGAGCCTGAGTGCTTCGCGCCCTGGTCGGCCGATACGCAGTTCTTCAAGTTCCCCAAGAAAGACGGCCCGTACCGCATCGCTCTGGCCAACGGCTACATCGCCAATACGTGGCGCATCCAGATGGTGCAGACGGCGAAGGCCTATGCAGCGCAGCCGGATGTCGCGGCCAAGCTCAAGGAATTCAAGGTGGTCTCGACCGGGGAGGACGTGCCGGCGCAGATTTCGGCAATCAACAATTTCATCGATTCCGGCTATGACGCGATTGTCGTCAACGCCCAGAACCCGACCGCATTCGGCCCTGTCATCAAGCGGGCCAAGGAAGCCGGCGTGGTGCTGGTCGCCTTCGACAACATCCTCGACACCAAGGATGCCATCAACGTCAATGTCGACCAGAAAGGCCTTGGCGAATTGTGGGGCAACTGGCTGGTCAAGCACGTGCCGAACGGCGGCAAGGTGCTGGAAGTGCGCGGCGTAGCCGGCACGTCCGTCGACACCGACCGCCACAACGGGATCCACGAGGTTCTCGACGCTTCCGGCAAGAAATGGGATGTCACCGAGGTCGTCGGCAAATGGGATGACGGCGTTGCGCAAAAGGCTACGGCCGATGCCATTGCCACCAACGGTCCCTTCGACGGCATTACCGGACAGGGCGGCGATACCGGCATCGTGCAGGCGATGATCGATGCCAAGCATCCGTTCGTGCCGTTCGGCGGCGAGACGGAGAATGGCTTCCGCAAATTCTGCGCCAAATTCGCCGCTGACGGCCTGAAATGCTCGTCGGCCGGCACCGGCCCGGCTCAGGTGGCGGTTGCCATCAAGACGGCGATTGCAGCACTTGAAGGCCAAATCGTGCCGCAGGCGGTCAAGCTGCCGCTGGCGATCGTCGAGGATCCGAACTTCAAGGCAGGCCAGGATTTCTTCCCCGACCAGTCCGACAATTTCTTCGTCGGCAATTCCTTCCCGACCTGCGGCATCAATTTCACGGCGCAGGAAATCATGGGCCAGAGCAAGGAAAACCAGTAAACTCCAACAGCCCGACGCCGCGGGAAATCCCGCGGCGTCGGCGCTCGACATCCTGATTGCCAAGCGCCTGGGGAGGGCCGATGGACGGTGCGGTTCCGCTCTTCCGCATGGAAGGCATATCCAAGCGTTATGGCGGCGTGCGGGCGCTGGAGAAGGCCGAACTGTCGGTCACTCCAGGCAGCATCCACGCCATTCTCGGCGAGAACGGCGCCGGCAAATCGACGCTGATCAAGGTCATGGCGGGCGTCGTCGCGCCCGACGAGGGCCGCATGATGCTGGACGGAAACGAAGTGAGCTTCGCTTCGCCGGCCGCCGCCAACCAGGCCGGCATTGTCTGCATCTTCCAGGAACTGTCGCTCGTCCCCGAACTCAGCGTTGCCGACAACATCGTCATTTCCGATCCGCCGAAACGCTTCGGCATGATCGACCGCAAGGCGCAGCGCCGCATCGCCGAAGAGGCCCTTGCTCGCGCCGGCGCCTCCGATATCCATCCGCTGGCGCTGGTCAAGGATCTTCCTCTTTCGAGAAGGCAGATGGTCGAGATCGCCAAGGCACTGGCGCGCAAGCCACGCATCCTGATCCTCGACGAGGCGACCTCGGCGCTGACCGCGGCTGACGTCGCCAGAGTTTTCGCCGTGTTGAAGCGGCTGCGTTCGGAAGGGCTGGCGCTGCTCTACATATCGCACCGCATGAACGAGATCGCCGAACTGGCCGACCAGTGCACGGTGTTCCGCAATGGCCGCAATGTCGCCAGCTACGCGGCCGGCACCAAGAGTGACAACGAGGTCGTCGAACTGATGATCGGGCGCGAATACAGCCACATCTTTCCGCCCAAGCCCGCGCGGGCGGCTGCTGCAGCCACGCCGGTTCTCGAGGCGCGCAGCCTGTCCTGGACGGATCGGCTGCACGATGTCTCGCTGTCGGTCGGGGCGGGCGAGGTGGTCGGCCTCGGCGGCCTCGATGGCCAGGGCCAGCGCGAATTGCTGCTCGCCTTCTTCGGTGTGCTGCGCGGCCTGTCAGGCCAGATCCTGATCGACGGCAGACCGGTGGCGATCGCCAGCCCGGCCGCGGCGCGTGACGACCGGATCGGCATGGCGCTGATCCCGGAGGATCGTAAGACGGAAGGGTTGATGCTGCCGATGACGGTGCGCGAAAATCTCTCCTTCGCCGCCCTCGACCGGCTGTCCAGGGCCGGCATCATCGATCGCGCCGCCGAGCAGCGGCTGATCGACGACATGGTCGGTCTCCTGGCGATCAAGACGGCCGGCCTCGACATTCCGGTCGGCGCGCTATCCGGCGGCAACCAGCAGAAGGTCGTCATCGCCAAATGGCTGATGCGGCAGCCGCGCATCATCCTGCTCAACGATCCGACGCGCGGCATCGATGTCGGCACGAAGCAGGAGCTTTACCAGTTGATGCGCAAGCTTGCCGACCAGGGTGCGGCGATCCTGTTCTATTCGACCGACTATGACGAGCTGATCGGCTGCTGCGACCGGGTGCTGGTGCTCTATGACGGCGCGGTCAAGCGTGAACTGGTCGGCGCCGAAATCACCGAGCGGGCCTTGATCGCCAGCGCGCTCAACATTCACGAAGAGATGCCAAGGCAAGGAGCGGACGCGTGAAGGATTGGCGCTACTGGCTTGCCGAACAGCGCGGAACGCTCCTGGCGTTCGGCATCTTCATCGTCATGTTCGTCATCTACACCTCGAACCATCCAGCGGGCTTCACCGCCAATGTCGTACAGACGGCCTCGAACAAGGGCGTGCTGCTCGCCTTCGTCGCCATGGCGCAGACGCTGGTGGTGATCACCGCCGGCATCGATCTTTCGGTCGGCATGATCTTCACGCTGACCAACTGCCTGGCGTCGTGGCTGGTCGTCGGCACCGGCATCGAGACCGCCTTCGGCGTCATCGCCGTGCTCGGCACCGGGCTGCTGTGCGGGGCAATCAACGGCGCCATCGTCATCTATGGACGCCTGCAGCCGATCGTCGCCACCATCGCCACCGGCGCGGTCTATTTCGGCATCGCGCTGCTGCTGCGGCCGTTTCCGGGCGGCTCGGTCAATGAAGGGCTCGCCGATGCGCTGACCGGGCGCCTGTTTGGTATTGTGCCGGCGAGCCTGGTGACGCTGCTGGCGGTCGTGCTCGTGGTCTGGGTGCCGTTCAGCCGATCGGTGCTCGGCCGTGCCGCCTATGCAGCCGGGTCCTCGGAGATGGCGGCCTACATGTCCGGCGTGCCGATCCGGCGCGGAAAGTTCGTCGCCTATGCGCTTGCCGGGCTGCTTGCCGCGATCGGCGGACTGTTCCTGACGTTCTTCACCTATACGGGCGATGCGGCCTACGCCAGCGGCAACGCCTATACGCTGTTTTCGATTGCCGCCGTCGTGCTCGGCGGCGTGTCGCTGTTCGGCGGCAAGGGCAGCGCCATCGGCGCGATCTTCGGCGCGCTTGCTTTCCGCACCATCGGCGACCTGCTGTTCGTCTTCGATTTCGATCCGCTCTGGCAGCCCCTGTTCCAGGGCGTCATCCTGCTGATCGCGGTCAGCCTCGGCGCCTTCGCCCTGTTTCGGGTCCGCAACCGGCTGGAGTGGTTCCTGTGAGCGAAACGACTGTGAGCGGCCTCGCCGGCCGCATGCCGAAATTCCTCCGCCGCGCCGATCCGGCGGTGCTCACGGCGTTCGCCTGTATCGCGCTGCTGCTGTTCCTCGGCAGCCTCTATTCGCGCAGCTTCCTGTCGCCTGAATACTTGCTGCAGCAGCTCAAGGTGGCGTCGTTTCTCGGCGTCATCGCCACCGGCATGATGCTGGTCATCCTGCTCGGCCAGATCGACCTGTCGGTACCCTGGTCGGTGGCGGCCGGCGCGATGATGGCCTGCGCCGCGGCCGCTTATGGGCCGGTCGGTGTGGCGCTTGCCATTCCATTCGGCATCTTCTGCGGTGTTCTGATCGGCATCGTCAACGGCATCGGCGTCGCCTATCTGCGCATTCCCTCGATGATCATCACGCTTGCCACCAACGCCGTCGCGCAGGGGCTGATGGTGGTCTACACGGGCGGTTTCTCGCCGCAGGATTCGGCGACCGGTGCGATGCGCTATCTGGCGACGGGGTTTGCCGTTCCTGGCGTGCCGAACGCAGTTCTCATCTGGGCGCTGATCGGCGCCGCAATGGTGTTCGTGCTAACCCGCACCGGCTTCGGCCGCACCGTCTACGGCATCGGTAACCGAGAGCGTGCCGCCTATCTTTCCGGCATCGATACAAGGCGCGTAGTGATGATCGCCTTTGCGGTTTCGGGCGGGCTCTCGGCCTTCGGCGGCGTGCTGTTGGCCGGCTATGCCTCCAAGGCGGCACAATCGATGGGCGATGCCTATCTGCTGCCGTCGATCGCCGCCGTGGTGCTCGGCGGCACCTCGATCCTCGGCGGGCGCGGCTCCTATCTCGGCACCGTCGCCGGGGTAATCCTGATCACGCTTTTGCAATCCATTCTTTCCGTCATGCAGATGCCGGAGGCGGGACGGCAGATCATCTACGGCGTCGTTATCGTCGCCATGCTGCTGCTCTATGGCCGCGCGCCGGCAAGCCGCTGACCTGCATGACCGGGAAAGACGTGGCATATAAGCCGGCGAGCACTGGACGAGCGACACCCGCCATCGTGGTGATGGGCGTTGCCGGCTGCGGCAAGTCGGTCGTCGGCGAAGCGCTTGCAGCGGCACTAGGCGCCCTCTTTATCGAAGGCGACAGGCTGCATCCGCCCGAAAACGTCGCGCGCATGGCGAGCGGACAGCCGCTTACCGATGCGCTGCGCGAGGGCTGGCTCGACGCGATCGGCCAGCGCATGGCCGCGTCGGTCGCAAGCAGACAAGGTGTAGTCGCCGCCTGCTCGGCGCTGAAGCGCAGCTATCGCGATCGCCTGCGCGGCTTTTGCCCGGATATCGTTTTCGTCTATTTGGAGATCGACCCGGCAACGGCGATGCGGCGCGTCGGCAATCGCAAGGGTCATTTCATGCCGGCAAGCCTGGTCGACAGCCAGTTCGCCACGCTTGAGGCGCCAGCGGCGGACGAGGCGGCGATAACCTTGGATGGCACGCGTCCGGTCGCCGACACCGTCGCGACCGCCTTGAGCCTGCTCGCGCGCTAGATTTGCGACGTCAGTTCGACCGGGAAATCGTCATTGTCGGCGTCGCGCATGGCCGCGAGGCTGCGGTTGTCCAGCACCTCGGCGATCGCCTGACGGACCTCCAGCATCATATGCCGGACCTGGCAGGTCGCCTCGTCGCAATCCTCACAGCGCTGGTATTGCGTGCGGCTGGCGCAAGGGATCGGCGCCAGCGGCCCGTCGAGGACGCGCACGACATGGCCGATCTTGATCTCGGAAGCCGGCCGGGCGAGGCGGTAACCGCCTTCCTTGCCCTTGCGGCTCTGGACGAAGCCGGCGTTGCGCAACTCGCCCAGGATGGCATCCAGAAACTTCTTGGGGATGTTGTTGGCGACCGCAATGTCGTTGACGAATGCGAGCTGGCCGACTGGCAGGCCTGACAGATGCACGAGGGCCTTGAGGCCGTATTTGCCTTTTTTGGTAAGCATGCCCGAGTCAACCCATAAAGCCCCAACCACCCGCATCTGGCGGCTGTTTGTGTGCAAATAATGACGGTTTGGCCGCGCGATGCCGTTCGCGCAGACAGGCCGTCCGACGACATATTGCGCGCAAACGCGTTGATTCTTCGTAACGTTTTGGCGGGCGGGCGGTCGGAACGGGCGGAAGCTGCAATTTCGGCGGGCAAATGAAGAAAGCCGGCAAACGCCGGCTTTCAATCAGTTCGCGAGGTTGGCGACGTCAGCGACTGCCGTAAGTCTGGTCGAGCAGGCCGCCCGCTGCAAAATGCTCGGCCTGGACCTTGGCCCAGCCGCCGAAGACGTCCTCCACCGTCAGCAGGCGGACATCGGGAAACTCAGCCTTGTATTTGGCGGCGACCGCCGGGTCGCGGGCCCGCAGGCCGTTGCGGGCGGCGATGTCCTGGCCCTCCGGCGTATAGAGGAAGTCGAGATAGGTCTTGGCGAGATCGCGTGTGCCATGCTCGTCGGCGACCGTGTCGACGATCGCCACCGGAAATTCCGCCAACAGGCTGACCGAAGGCGTCACCTGCTCGAATTTGTCGTCGCCATATTCCTTGCGGACGCCGCGCGTTTCCGACTCGAAGGTGATCAGCACGTCGCCGATCTCGCGCTGCACGAAAGTGGTGGTCGCAGCGCGTCCGCCGCTGTCGAAGACCGGCACGTTGTTAAACAGCTTTGTCACAAACTCCTTCACCTTGGCATCGTCGCCCTTGAAGGCTTCCTTGGCGTAGGCGGTGGCCGCGAGGTAGGTGTAGCGCGCATTGCCCGATGTTTTCGGATTGGGGAAGATCACCTGGACGTCGTCGCGCACGAGATCGTTCCAATCCTTGATGTGCTTCGGATTGCCGGCGCGCACCAGGAAGGACGGCAGCGAATAGAAGGGCGAGGCGTTGTCCGGAAAGTCCTTCTGCCAGTCGGCGGAGATGAGGCCCTTCTTGACCAGGAAGTCGATGTCGATGACCTGGTTGAACGTGACCACGTCGGCGCCGAGGCCTTCGGCAATGGCGCGTGCCTGCGCAGACGTCCCGGCATGCGACTGATCGATGGTGACGCCTGGGTGCGCGGCGACGAACGCCTTGTTGACCTGTGCAAACAGTTCGCGGCCGACATCGTAAGAAGCGTTCAGCAATTTGTCGGCCGACCAGGCTTGGGAGGATGCGAGGAACAGGCCGGCCAACGTGGCGACGCCAAGCAAAAATCGCTTCATAAAAACAGGGCTCCTTGAAACACCGTACATCGAATGGAATGCCGAAGAATAGTCGGGCAGTGCTCGACGCGACGAGGCATGCCGGTCGGATCTATGGCCTGGCTGCGAGAAAAGTATTGCTGAAATGGCCCATTACTGGAATTTTCTTCCAAGCGGCCGCATTTCGACGCGTTCTGCCGCCCCCGGTCGTTTCCACACTTCTCTGGTCAGGCTGCGAAATAGATACACATTGTGTATGCGAATGTGCTACAGGTAGGAGAGAGGAGCCCTCATGACAAAGACTACACCAGAGACCCATGCCAAGCCTGTCAATCTCCGCATCCGAGAGGATGTGCGTGTTCTGATTGATCGCGCCGCGAAAATGCGCGGGAAAACCCGTTCCGAGTTTATGATCGATGCCGCCTACCGCGCGGCCGAAGACACGCTGCTCGACCAAGCGCTGATCAAGGTCGATCCCGAGAGTTACCAGCATTACCTCGGCATTCTTGATGCGCCACCGAGTGGTGAAGGTTTTGCACGCCTGATGAATGCGCCCAAGCCCTGGCAGGACTGATGCTTTCGGCGCCCACGCCCCTTGCCGACAGCCACGATCTCGAACTTTTCCAATGCGGGACCGAGAACCTGGATCAATGGCTTCGTCGCAGGGCGCGGATCAACCAGATCAGCGGCGCCTCGCGTGCGTATGTCGTGACGGAAGGCGTGCGCGTTGTCGGCTACTACTGTCTCTCCTCGGGTGGGCTTGATCTTGCGGAAGCTCCAGGCGCCATTCGCCGCAATATGCCAGACCCTGTTCCGATGGTCGTACTCGGGCGTCTCGCCGTGGACGCAAGCTGGCAAGGGAAGGGACTAGGCTCAGCGCTGTTGCAAGACGCCGTTCTGCGCACCGGTCACGCCGCGACGATCCTCGGGATTCGCGGCATTTTTGTTCATGCCATATCGGCTGAAGCGAAAGCTTTCTATGAGCACTACGGCTTTTCGGCTTCCCCGAAGAATCCGATGACCCTGGTGCTTTCGCTAAAGGCGCGTTGAAGGCAATGTCGCTCTGCATGAAAGCGCGACCGCAGTACGGATCCACAATTGCCTTGTAGCTAAGCAGCCGGAAAAAGCTTCCAGCGCCGCGGCCGAAAAGCCACTCGACTTTTCTGCGCCGCCGGATGGTCGACGGGCAATTCGATCTCGACCCGCTGTCGTTCGCCGCCGATTTCGAGCTCGACCCGCCTGGTGCCGGCGACGCGGCGGCTGGCGGCGACCGTGCCGGCGATGCAGCCGTTGCATTCTTCCACAAGATCGACGTCGTGTGGGCGGAAGAACAGCGTCGCTTCGCCTTGCGGTGCGTGTGGCGCGGAAAGCCCGATCGGCCGGTCGGCGATCCAGACCTGGCCGTCCTCGACCTTGACCGGAAGCGAGCTCGATTCGCCGATGAAGCCGTAGACGAAGGGCGAGTTCGGCGTGTCGTAGATTTCGTCGGCGGTGCCGACCTGCTCGATGCGGCCCTGGCTCATCACCACGACGCGGTCGGCAAGCTCCAGCGCCTCTTCCTGGTCATGGGTGACGAAGACCGTGGTATGGCCGGTGGCGTCGTGGATGTCACGCAGCCAGCGGCGCAGCTCGCGGCGCACCTGCGCGTCGAGCGCGCCGAACGGCTCGTCGAGCAAAAGCACGGCTGGCTCGATCGCCATGGCGCGGGCTAGCGCCACGCGCTGGCGCTGGCCGCCCGAAAGTTGCGCCGGATAGCGTTTTTCCAGACCGGAAAGCTGAACGAGGTTGAGGAGTTCCGAGGCGCGGCGGCGGATTTCCTTCGCCGACGGGCGTGACGGCCCGTGCCGGACCTTGAGTCCGAAGCCGATATTGTCGGCGACCGTCATATGGCGAAACAGCGCGTAGTGCTGGAAGACGAAGCCGACATTGCGCTCCTGGATCGACTTTTGCGAAGCATCCTCTTCGCCGAAGAAGATCTTTCCGCGGGTCGGCCGCTCCAACCCGGCAATCAGCCTGAGCAGCGTCGTCTTGCCGGAACCGGATGGCCCCAGCAACGCGATCAACTCACCGGACCTGATGTCAAGCGAAACGTCGTGGAGGGCCGGAAACCGCTCAAACTCCTTGCGCACGTTGGCAACGCGAACTTCCATGCAAATCCCTTTTGTGGTTGATGCATGTCGTTATCCCAAAACCGGTTCCCACTTTTGGGCGACATGCATTTTGTCAGTGTCCGCGCGTCGCGGCGATCTCGGCGCCGTAGCGCATCTCGAGAAGTGTTTTCAAGACCAGCGTGACGAGCGCCAGGCCGGCAAGCAGCGAAGCGACGGCAAAGGCGGCGGCGGCATTGTACTCGTTATAAAGGATTTCGACATGCAGTGGCATGGTGTTCGTCAGCCCGCGTATGTGGCCCGACACCACCGAGACCGCGCCGAACTCGCCCATCGCGCGGGCATTGCACAACAGCACGCCGTAGAGCAATCCCCATTTGACGTTGGGCAACGTCACGTACCAGAACGCCTGCCAGCCATTGGCCCCGAGCGACAGGGCTGCCTCCTCGTCGCCATTGCCCTGTTCCTGCATCAGCGGGATCAATTCGCGGGCGACGAAGGGGAAGGTGACGAAGATCGTGGCCAGCACGATGCCCGGCACGGCAAACAGGATGACAATGCCATGCGCCTTGAGCCAGGCGCCGAGCAGGCCTTGCGCCCCGAACAGAAGCACATAGACCAGGCCGGAAATGACCGGCGAGACCGAAAACGGCAGGTCGATCAGTGTGGTCAGAAACGCCTTGCCCTTGAACTCGAACTTGGCGATCGCCCAGGCGGCGGAAATACCGAAGACGATGTTGAGCGGCACCGAGATCGCCGCGACCAGAAGCGTCAGGCGGATCGCCGAGCGCGTGTCCGGTTCGCCCAGCGCCTGTGTGTAAGCCTCGATACCTTTGGCGAAAGCTTCCTTGAAGACGATGATCAGCGGCAGGAGCAGGAAAATGCCGAGGAAGGCAAAGGTCACGATCATCAGCACGGTTCTCGCCGTGGGGCTTTCAGTCACCGCCGGCGACTGGCTCTCGTGGTGCGGCGCGTAGGATTTGATCTCCGGGTCAGCCATAGCGCTTGCGGCTCCAGGTCTGCACCAGGTTGATGACCAGCAGCATGACGAAGGACAGCGCCAGCATGATCGCCGCGATCGCGGTCGCCGCCGCGTAATTATATTCCTCCAGCCGGATGACGATCAGAAGTGGTGCGATCTCGGATTTGAAGGGCAGGTTGCCGGCGATAAAGATGACGGAACCGTACTCGCCGACACCGCGCGCGAAGGCCAGCGCGAAACCGGTGACGATGGCAGGCGCCAGTCCGGGTAGCAGAACGCGGCTGATGATCTGGAAGCGATTGGCGCCGAGCGTGGCGGCCACTTCCTCTACCTCCTTGTCGATCTCCTCCATGATCGGCTGCACGGTGCGTACGACGAAGGGCAGGCCGATGAAGACCAGCGCGATGACGATGCCGAGCGGCGTGTAGGCGACCTTGATGCCGAGCGGCGTCAGCAGGCTTCCGATCCAGCCGTTCGGTGCGTAAAGCGTTGTCAGCGCGATGCCGGCGACCGCCGTCGGCAGCGCGAAGGGCAGGTCGACCATGGCATCGACGATGCGGCGGCCGGGAAAGCTGTAGCGCACCAGCACCCAGGCCACGATCGTGCCGAAGACGACGTTGACGGCGGCGGCAATGAAGGCGGTGCCGAAGCTTATTTCAAGCGCGTTGATGGTGCGGCGATCGGTGACGATCGCCCAGAAGTCGGTCCAGCCGAGCGCCGCCGAGCGCCAGATCAGCCCGGACAGGGGAATGAGGATGATGAGGGTGAGGTAGGCAAGCGAGAAGCCGAGCGTCAATCCGAAACCCGGAATGACGCTCGGCTGCCTGAATCGCCACCCCGCCTTGGCGGGTGCTGTGGTCATGTCGTCCTGATCTAAATGCTACTGGGCCGGCTTGTAGATCTGGTCGAATATACCACCATCGCCGAAATGATAAGGCTGTGCCTTCTTCCAGCCGCCAAAAAGCGGGTCGTCGATGGTGATCAGCTTGATCTCAGGCAGCTTGGCCAGGTCCTCCGCCGGTACCAGGTCGGGCTTCGAAGGGCGATAATGGTTCTTGGCGATGATCGTCTGGCCTTCCTTGGAATAGAGATAGCTCAGATAGGCTTCGGCAACTTTCCGCGTGCCTTTGGCGTCGACATTGGCGTCGACCACGGCGACCGGCGGCTCGGCCAGGATCGAGGTCGGCGGGTAGACGATATCGAAATTGTCGGCGCCGAACTCGTCGAGCGCCAGATAGGCCTCGTTTTCCCAGGCGAGCAGCACGTCGCCCAGCCCTTTTTGCGCGAATGTCACGGTGGCGCCGCGCGCACCCGTGTCGAGAACCGGGACATGCGCGTAGAGATTGCCGACGAATTCCTTGGTCTTGGCCTCGTCGCCGCCATCCTTGGCGCTGGCGTAGGCCCAGGCGGCGAGATAGTTCCAGCGCGCGCCACCGGAGGTCTTGGGATTCGGCGTGATCACCTGGACGTCGTCCTTGACCAGATCGCCCCAGTCATGGATGCCCTTGGGGTTTCCCTTGCGGACGAGGAAGATGATGGTCGAGGTGTAGGGCGCCGAATTGTTTTCGAATTTCGTCCGCCAGTCGGGATTGATCCTCTTCGCTTTCGAGACAATGGCGTTGATATCGCCTTCGAGCGCCAGCGTCACCACGTCGGCATCGAGCCCGTCGATCACGGCGCGCGCCTGCGCGCCGGATCCGCCATGCGACTGCTGGACGGTGACCGTCTCGCCTGTCTCGGCCTTCCAGTGGGCAATGAAGGCCTCGTCGAATTGCTTGTAGAGCTCTCGCGTCGGATCATAGGACACGTTGAGAATGGTGGTGTCGGCAAACGCGAAACCAAGCGTGCCGACCTGGACAGACGTGGCGACCAGTGCGCCGAGCAGTTTCCTGAAATGAGGTTTGGTCATTTCCGCCTCCGTTGAACTCGCGCCAAATCTACCGAATTGATAGAATTTAGATGCATTCAATGTTGCCTTTTTTGGCCTATTGAAGCAATTTTTCGCCTACTTTCGGCGATGCGAGAAACTATTTTCCCCGCATGGACCATGATCGCGCTCCCGACGCGATTATCTAGAGACGGCTAGCTCTTCGGCAATGGCTGCGTCGCGTCCGAAGGTTTCGGCCGGCTATTCGGCGGTAACGGGAAAGTTGAAGCGCTCTCTTGGAAACGGCTCGTTTTCCAGCGTGAAGTGCCACCATTCGCGGGCGTAATTCTTGAAGCCGCCGGCGCGCATCGCCTCGACAAGTTTTTTGCGGTTTGCCGCCGCTTCACTGGCGAGCGGCCTATGAGCCGTTTCGCTCGCCGGATCGAAACAGTCGAAACCGGTGCCGAAGTCGAGCGTGTCGGCATTCGTCGCGCCGCAGGCCGGTTTCGGAGCGCTCTTGCGGTCGGCTCGCGCGATCGCGACATCAACCGTCGATCCGCGCGAATGGGTGGACAGTTCGCCGATATAACCCTTGGCGATGAGATCCTTGCGCTTGACCTTTGGGTACCATTGCGGGTCCGGTGGTCCGCCCGTTTTTGTCCATTCACCCA
This sequence comes from Mesorhizobium sp. M0991, assembly GCF_040318915.1. Taxonomy (NCBI): domain Bacteria; kingdom Pseudomonadati; phylum Pseudomonadota; class Alphaproteobacteria; order Hyphomicrobiales; family Phyllobacteriaceae; genus Mesorhizobium; species Mesorhizobium sp. M0991. The sequence continues at coordinate 34,754 of NZ_JAMYNE010000016.1, read as the reverse complement.
TGTCGGAGACAGCCCGCGCAGGGCGATAGCAGTCGAACACGACCAACGTCAGCCCTTCGGCAGCAATCGCTTTCTGCACTCCCGAAAGCGCTTGCGCCGCTTGCCTGGTGAGGACACATGCCGGCGCATCGTAGCCGCTTACCTTGCGATGCAGGAAATTTTCGAGGCCGGCATAGCGGATATCCTGCCGGATACTGGGATCGATGTCGGCCAGCCGAACAAAGCCGGCGGGGAGGGTGTCAGCAGAGGCCGAGGAAATACCGGCGGCCGAAAGCAAGACGTAAAACCCAATCCCCTGAATCACCTGCCAGAATCTATTCAAGGGAAACTTTCACTCGACGAAAACCTTCACACTGGCCGCGCGTCCCGCCGCGTCGATCACGGTCAGGGTCGAATAGCCGGCGCCGTCCGGCTGCCAGGTCGCGGTGCGCCGCCTGTCAATGCCGACCAGCGGCTTGCCGTTGGCCAGCCAGCGGAATGGTGCGCGGCCGCCCTGCAGCTTGAGCACCAGCGGCGAGGCATCGGCCGAGGAAGTGCCGAGATCGACGCGGGCGCCGTCGGGCGGAAAGATGATGGTTGGCGCAGGTTCGGTCGGCGTCGCCTGCACCAGCCCATCGGTGCCGGCGCCGAAGCGCGTCAGCGTCACCGGTAGCTCCTCGCGCTTTGGCCGCCGGACACCGGCCGGCTGGCTTGGCAGCGGCACTGCGGCCAAACCGGAACGGACAAAGCCTTCGAACAGGATGGGCGCGGCCGAGACGTAGCCGGACAGGCCAGGCACCGCGCCGGCATCCGGGCGGCCGACCCAGACGCCGAGCACGTAGCGGCCGTCGAAGCCGACCGACCAGGCGTCGCGATAGCCGTAGGAGGTGCCGGTCTTGTAGGCGATGCCGCGTTGGGCGGCACCCTGGGGCGGCTTGACGCCTGACAGGATGTCGGTGATCTGCCAATTCGCCTGCCCGTCGAGGATGGTGGTGGTCGAGCGTTCGGCGTTCGCCGGCTCGGTGCCGTCATGCAGCGTGTGTGCCTTGCCGCCATTGGCAAGGCCGGCATACAGTTGAACCAGGTCGCGCAGGGTCACCCCGACGCCGCCGAGGCCGATCGCCAGGCCGGGCGCTTCGTTGATGGGCAAGATAGGGGTCACATCGGCCTGGCGAAAGCGCGCCATCAGCCGGGCCGGGCCAACCGCGTCGAGCACGCGGATCGCCGGGACGTTGAGCGACAATTGCAACGCCTGCCTGATGCTGACATCGCCCTGATAGCCCATGTCGAAGTTTTTCGGCCGATACCCGGAGAAATCGGCGGGGCTGTCCTCGATCAGCGTCTCCTGCGCCACCAGGCCTTGTTCGAAGGCGAGGCCGTAGATGAACGGCTTCAGCGTCGAGCCAGGCGAGCGAACGACCTTGGTCATGTCGATCCAGCCCGAACGGCTGGCATCGAAGAAATCGGCAGAGCCGACCTCACCAAGGATATCGCCGGTACGGGCATCGGCCAGTACCATGGCCACCGAGAGGCGAGGGCCGAGCCTGGCGGCGGCGTCCTTGGCCACCTGCTCCAGCCCTTCCTGGACACTCTTGCGGATCGTCAGTTGCAGCTTCTGGCCGGGGATGGCCTTGGACAGCATTGCATAGGCCGCATGGGCGGCGAGTGCCGGCAAGGTGCGCCGCAGCCCCGACACATCGTCGAGCGCCGCTCGCGCGGCCTCGCGTTCGCCGAGCAGGCCTGCCGAGACCATGCGGGTCAGCACGCGGTCGCGGGCCGCATGGGCGACGTCGAGGTTGCGGTCAGGGCGCCGCTTTTCCGGCAATTGCGGCAAAGCGACGAGCAGGGCCGCCTCCGAGACCGTCAGCCGTTTCGGCTCCTTGCCGAAATAGGCAAGCGAAGCGGCGCGCACACCTTCGAGATTGCCGCCATAGGGCGCCAGCGTCAGATAGCGTTCGAGGATCTCGCGCTTGGAAAGCCGCCGTTCGATCTGGACGGCGCGCAGCATCTGCTTGATCTTCGAGCCGAGGCTGCGGCTGTGGCGCGGTTCGATCAGCCGGGCGAGCTGCATCGATAGCGTCGAACCGCCGGAGACGATATGGCCGCTGGTCGCGAACTGGCCGGCGGCACGCGCCAGTGCCAGCACGTCGACGCCTTGATGATCCCAGAAGCGCTTGTCCTCATAAGTGACCAGCATGTCGACGAACTGCTTGTCGACCTGGTCCAGGCTGGTAGCGAGCCGCCAATAGCCATCCGGCGTAGCGAAGGCGCGCAGCAGCTGGCCGTCTCGGTCATGCACCTCGGTCGAGACCGTCAGCGCAGCTGGCAGCGGCGGCGGAAAAGCGCGGTCGAGCTGCCAGAGGGCGGCGGCGGTGATTGCAGCGAGACCGGCGAAGGAAATGCCCGTGATGGCCGCTCGGCGCAGGAATTTTCTGGAGAGCATGGCGCCGCCCCTCATCCGCCTGCCGGCACCTTCTCCCCGTGAAGGACGGGGAGAAGGGGCTTGTCCGCAACGCTGGCGACCCCCTCTCCCCGTCCTTCACGGGGAGAGGGTAAGGGTGAGGGGCGGCGCTGCATCACGTCGTTAGCTACAACCAACCAGTTTGCGTCCCTCTCCATCGTTACGGCGCCTTGACCTCCATCATGCCGGTGGCGGTGCGGGCCGAATATTGCGGCCGGTACATGTCCTCGATCGTTGCTGCCGGGTGGGCGTAGGTGCCCGGCGTCACTGCGCGCACGACGTAGGCGAGCGTGATATTGCGGTCGCCGTCGCCGTCGTTCGGATTGAACGCCGCGACGAAACGGTCGTCGCGGAATTCGAGATGGGCGGCATCGGTCTGCGCCAGCCAGGAGAAGTTCGTCAATTGGGCGCTGGAGACCAGGCCCGGATTGTCGATCTCGAAGCCGGCCGGCAACAGGTCGGTGATCAGCAGCCGCGAAGGCCAAGTGTTCTGCTCGTAAACCTTGAGCACGACGACATAGCGTTCGTTCTGCTTGACCTCCGTCACGTTGGCCCCTGTGCCGTCGAGCTTGTAGTAGGTACGGCCGATGGTAAAGCCGTTGCCGCCGGCCGGCAGAGGCTGGATCGGCGAGGCCACAGTGGTGACGACCGCCTGCAGCGGATTTCTGCCGGTATTAACGATGGTCAGCGGACTGTCGGCCAGGTCGCTGCCGGCGATCTGGTCCGAATAACCGCCGGCGTGCGGTGCGCCGTTGACGGTCAGCGCGATCGATTCATTGCCGGCCTTCAGCGCGCGGGCCGCCAGCAGCATCCAGGACTCGTCCTGCGTGCTGGTCCACCTGGCGTCGGCGCGTTCCCTGGTCACCAGTTGGATCAGCGCCGGCACAATGGTCGGCACCGGCTTGCTTTCCGCGGCAAGCGCCAGGATCGCCGCGCCGTCACGCAGTGGCGAGCCATAGTCGGACCGGTAATAGTCATATTCGGGCGTCGACTTGGCCAGTTGCAGCGCGGCCTGGAAGGTTGCCTCCGAGCGCTGCGTGTCACCGTAGAGCGCGAGAGACGCCGCCAATTGGGCGACGGCCATCGGGCTGGTAAAGGCTTCGAGCTGGGTGTCGGCATAATAACGCAGATCGCCGACCGAAGCCTTCTTGTTGCGGGCAAGCACATAGAGCGCATAGGCGATCTCGCTGCCGCGATCCTGGACGTCCTGATCGTAGCCGATCGCGTTCTGCAGATTACTCAGCGCCTGGTTCATTGCCAGGGCCGGTACGTCGTACTTCTGCTCGCGCGCCCGGGTCAGGAAATCGGTGACATAGGCGTCGAGCCACAGATCGCCGGAACCCGGACCCCATAGGCCGAAGCTGCCGGCCGAGGCCTGGTAGCTCAGCACCTTGTAGATGGCGTCCTGGACGCGGCCATGCAGATCGGGGTCGCTGGCCATGCCGATACCGGAAGCCATCTCGTTGACGTAGAGAAGCGGCATGGCGCGGCTGGTGGTCTGTTCGGCGCAACCATAAGGATAGCGGTCGAGCGTCATCAGCAGTGACGGCACATCGAAGGCAGCCGCCTGCGAAACGCCGACGCTGACCGAAGCGCCATCGAGCAGGCTTGCCGCCAGCAGTTCCTTGTCGACGCGCAGCGCGCCGCCATTGCCCTTGAGGTCGACGACCATGCGGGTGGTCACCGGCAGTTGCGCCGGGCGCACCGGAACATAGAGCGTCTGCTCGACGGCGGTGCCGTCGGCATGCGCAAGCTTGACGGTGATTGAGGCGTTGCCCGCGGTCTGCGCAATCAACGGCACGGTCAGTGTCTGCCGCTTGCCTTTGGCCAGCGTCAGCTTTTCAGGCAAGGCGGCACTGCCGGTAGACAGGTCGCCCGTCGTGTCGATGGTCAGCTTGTAGTCGCCAGCGGGGCCGTCGGTGTCGGCGACGTCGAGCCGCATGACGGCGGAATCGCCGGGCGCCAGGAAGCGCGGCAGGCCGGCGGTGATCACCACCGGATCGCGCACGATGACATCGGACTGGGCATGGCCGACCGCCTCCTTGGTCCAGGCGACGGCCATGACGCGCACGGTGCCGTTGAACTGCGGAATGTCGAAGTCGATCCGCGCCTTGCCGTCGGCATCGAGCTGAACCGGGCCGGAGAAGAAGGCGACCAGCTTTTCGGTCGGCGGACTGCCTTGGGACTGCATGTTGGCGCCGTCGCCGCCGGTGCGCAGCTTGCCGGTCGTGCCCAGCGAGCCGTCGATCAGCCGGCCATAGATGTCGCGAACCTCAAGACCGAGCATGCGCTGCCCGAAGAACCAGTTCTCCGGATCCGGTACCTTGTAGTTGGTCAGGTTGAGGATGCCGACGTCGACGGCCGCGACCATGACATAGGCGTTGGTGCCGGGCTGCACGCCGGCGACGGCGACCGGGATCGACAGCTGCTGGCGCGGCATGGTCTTGTCCGGCGGCGCCAAGGTGACGGCAAGCTTACGCGAGCCGGGATCGAGCTTCAGCCATTTGACGCCGATGGCGCGGGCCGGCATGCGTGTCTCTTGCGCATCGCCCGGCCTGAACAGCGTTGCCGTGACGTAGGCGCCGGCGCCCCAGTCGTCGCCGACCGGGATGTCGACGGTGCTGCCGCCTGCCGGCACGCTGGCGGTTACGGTCTTCAGGAGCTTGTCGGCGCCGATGGTGACGAGCAGCTCGCCGGCAAAGTGCGGCGACACTTTGAGCTTGGCCACTTCACCCGCCGCATAGGTATCCTTGTCGAGGGCGATCTCGAGCCCGTCGGGCGTTTCGGTGGTGGTGGAACTGACATACCAGCCGGCGTCGAACTCGTAGCTGGTGGCCGGGCCTTCCGGATCGGCTGTCTCGATCTCGAGCCGGTAGCGGCCCCAGTCGACCGGCAGCGACATGGTAGCCTCGCCATCGGCGCTCAGGTCGACCTGGTCGTTGGCCACCGCCTTGGTGAAGGTGACCGGCTCATAGTTCCAGGAGTTGCTCGAGCGGTACCACTGGTAGCTGCGCTCGACCTTGACCAGCGACCACTGCGCGCCCTTCAGCGCCTCACGCTTGCCGTCTGGGTCGACGGCGATCAGGCTGAACTTGGCCGTGCCGCCCTGCGGCACCTCGTCGTCGTCGAAATCCGGGCGGATGCCGATCATGTGGCCCTGCGGGCGGATGCCGATGTTCAGCGAGCGCTCGATCGCACGGCCGCCGGTTTCGCGCATCCTGACCGTGACCTTTGCATCGACCAGCTTGGTGGTCGACGGCAATTGATCGACGGAAACCGGGAAGGTCGCCTTGCCGTCCTCGCCGACCACCGGCAGGCCGGTGAAGGGCGTCACCGTCGGTTCTGCCGACTGTTCGTCAGCCAGACCGAAGGAATAGCCCTTGAAGCGGTCCCAGTCGCGGCCGGTCGACAGCGTCAATTCGCCTTCGAGCGCCAGGCCCGCGGCCGGCGCGCCATAGAGAAAGCGGCCGTCGACGGTAATGTTGGCGGTCTCGCCCTGGGCGATCTCCTGCTTGTCGGAGGACAGGTCGAACTCGATGCGATCCGGTACGAAGTCCTCGACCAGGAACATCTGGCTGGCGACCGCCGCCTGCTTGGGATCGGTATGGATCGCCACCGTCCAGGTGCCGCGCATGGCGTTGGGTTCCAGCGGCAGGTCGACCGCGTGACCGCCGGCCGATGCGCCGTCGCTGACGATGCGGCGGTCCTCGACGCCGTCGGGCCGCGAGAAGATGAAGGTCAGCGGCAGGTTCTCGACCGCCTTGGCGGCACTGTCGCGGGCAAGAGCCGCGACATGGACGTCCTCGCCGGCGCGGTAGATGCCGCGCTCGGTCCAGGCATAGACGTCGAGCGCGCCAGGCGCCGGCCGTCCGGCGACGCCACGGTCGGACAGGTCGAAGCCGGCGCGGCCCATATCGAGGAAGACGAAATCGTCGCCGCCCTGTTTGGCCATCAGCACGGCCGGCGCCATGCCGCTGTCGCCGCGCGTCAGGCCGGGATTAAACACCGCCCGCCCTTCCGCGTCGGTAGTCGCGGTGCCAAGGACTTCGTTGTTCCTGGCCAGCAGCGTCAGCTCGGCGCCGGCAATCGGCTTGGCGGTTGCGAGCGAACGCGCAAAGACGTTCAGCCCATCCTGTCCGGTATAGGTCGACAGGCCGATATCGGAGACGACGAACCACTGCGTGGCGTGCGAATCATAGTCGTCGCTGCGATCGTTGACGGCTTGTGCGGTCAGCACATAGACGCCGGGCTTGCGCTTCGGCAACGCCTCGTCGATGGGGAAGGAGGTGGTGACTTCCTTGTTGAGGTCGTTGGCGATTTCGAGCTGGCCTTGCCAGACCGGCTCGCCCATCTGTTCGGAGATGTTCGAAATGTCGTAGCCGTCAAGTTGGCGCAGGAACTGATATCCCGACAGAAGCTGGGCCAGCGAGCGGTCGCCGATGCGGAAGAGCTTCATTTCGGCGGCATTCATGTTGACGGTGACGACCGGTATGCCGCGGCGTGCGCCGGCGGGCAGCACGAAGCTGTCGCCGGTGAAGCGAGCCGAAGGCGCGCGGTCCTGCACATAGATCGACAAAACCACCGGTGCCGCGGTGACCTCGCCAATGGCGGCCGGCAGGCCGGCGCGGAAGGTCACGTCATAATGTTGGCCGTGCTCGAGCCCTTCGACGCAGATCTGCTTGTCCTTGGCTTCGACGCCCTTGGGAGCGGCGTTGTCGACGGTAACGAATTGCGAGTAGTCGACGCCGGTCTTGACCAGCTCCTCGGAGAACTGCGCGCAGATGCGTGGCGCGCTGGTGTCGGCATCGACGGTATGATCGATGACGCGGAAGCCCTTGCGGGCCTTGAGATCCTGATAGGCGGCCCTGACTGCCGGCGAATTGACCAAAGCGAGGCTCGCCTCGTAGGCCTGCAGGGCCGGCCTGTAGAGATCGCGGCGATCAAGGCCGTCCCCGAGCAGCGCCAGCACGTCGGCGCGCGTCTTGGTGGTACGCAGCAATTTGTAGGCGTTGAAGGCGGCGGAAGTGGCGTTCGCCGGCAGCGTCGACGGCTCCGAACTGTTGGCGGTCGGATGGACGGCAAGCGTTTCGCGCGCCAGCTCGAGCCAGAGCTGGCCATCATCAGGTAACACCGAAACCGCCGCCTCGTATTTGTGCATGGCCGAGCGATGATCGCCCGTCAGCGCCGACTGTTCGGCGGCCGCCCTCAGCGCCGTCAGCCCCTCGGTCGGCTTGGTGTAGGTCGGGCCAGTGAGCTTGTTGCGGTATTGCTGGGCCTGGTCGGCCATCCAGTTGGGGAAGAAGGCGAGCTCGGGTGGCGCGCCGATGTCGGGATCGCCATCGATGTTGACGACCTTGCCGGCGACGGCGCCGCCGAAGGGTTTCAATGAATTGTAATCGGATTTAAGGAAGCACCATTTGGCCTTGAGGTTGTAGGTGAAGGCGCGGCAGGCCGGGTCGCCGAGGCAGGTGGTCTTGCACTGGTCGAGGCTGACATTCTGGTCGGATCTGAGATCGAAACCAAAATAGTCGGAATTGTCCGATGTCACCACCCGCCGGGCTTCGGCCGCTTGCGCGACCCCGCTCCAGGCGAAAAACAGAAGGAAAAGAATCGATAGACCACGAGCCGCGCGCATTGCCATAAACCCCTCCAGACAAGTGCTTACGTCCAGAAATGTTCAAGCTTCAATCGCGCTTGTCAACATCAGGACGCGGCAGGATCCGCCTGCCAACGGTTTGCTTTCCGGCCGGTGACCGGTAGTAGCTCCATAGGACAGGGGATCACGCTTTCTTGCGGCGACGCAGAAGGTGTGAGTTCCAAGCCCTGTCTATTTCAGCAATTGGATTGTGGCCCCTTTACGAGTGCTTCAGAACTTCATTCCAATTTTAGGTTTGCGAACTAGGCTAGGAGCGTAATGCCGGCGTATGAAAGGCAGATGTCGGGAGGAACCGCGCCACGGCGCGCGCTTTCGCGCGCCCTGCTTTTCGCATTGTTGTGCTCGACGGCACTTGTTGCCGAAACCGGAAGCGCTGCCGCCTTCGAGATTTTCGGCATCAAACTGTGGGGATCCAAAGACGAAGATGCCGACATCGTCGACCCGCTGCGCTATGCGGTGACGATCGAGGCGCCGGACGCCGACAAGGATCTCGCCGAGAAGCTCGAAAACGCCTCGGCGCTGAAAGCCGACGAGGAACACCCGGTATCAGGTTCGCTGGGTCTTTTGGCCAAGGCGCGCAGCGACCGTGAGCAACTTGTTGCCGCGCTCTACGCGGACGCCCGCTACGAGGGTGTCGTCACCATCACTATTCAGGGCAAGCCGCTCGACGATCTGCCGCCCGATGCCGAGTTTTCCGGCCCGCAGCCGATTCCGGTGGTGATAAGCATAGCAGCCGGGCCGAAATTCACGCTTGGCAACATCAGGCTGAAAGGCGATGCAGCGGGGCTGGCAAGTGCCGATTTCGGTCTGATCGCCGGCGGTGACGCCAGTTCGGGCGCCGTGCTCAAAGCCGAGGCGGCGATCGTGCGGGCACTCAAGCAAGAAGGCAGGCCGCTGGCCAAGGTGACGGGCCGCGAGATCGTCGCCGAGCACGCCGGTTCGACGCTCGACGTGACGCTTACCGTCGCGGCCGGCCCGGTCGCCGGCTATGGCGACACCACTGTCGAGGGCGCAGAAAAGGTCGACCGCGACTTCACCGAATATATGACCGGCCTGAAGCGCGGCCGCCAATATTCGCCCGATGAGATCGACGATGCACGCGACCGGCTGCTCGGGCTCGAGGTCTTCAACAGCGTGACGGTAAAGGAAGCCGACGCCCTCGACGCCGACGGCAACATCCCGATCGGTGTCCAGGTAAGCGAACGCAAGCCGCGCTATTTCGGCATTGGCGGCAGCTTCTCAAATACCGAAGGGCTGGGCCTCGAAGGCTATTGGGGGCACCGCAATCTGTTTGGCCGCGCCGAAAAGCTGCGCATCGACGGCAAGATCAGCGGCATCGGCAGCAACGACTTGACCCAGCTCAATTACAATGCCGGCGTCATGTTCGAAAAGCCGGGCGTGGTAGGGCCGGCGTCGAAATTCATTGCCAGCGTCAATACCGTGCTGGAGCACCCCGACGCCTACGACCATTTCTCGGTCAAGGGCAGCACCGGCCTATCCTACGAACTCGACAAGAAGCAGACGGTTTCCGCGCAAGTCGCGCTTGATTATTCGAGAATCCACGACGCTTTCGGCAAGCACACGTATCTGATCGCCAGCATTCCACTGCAATATGTCTACGACAATCGCGACAACAAGCTCAATCCGACCCGGGGCTTCAGGGTGCTGGCCTATGCCGAGCCGAGCTACGACATTTTGAGCGGGGCTGCCTTTGTCAAGCTGAAGGGCGAGGGGTCGGCCTACCAGTCGCTCGATTCGGCCTCGAAATTCGTTTTCGCCGAACGTGTCGCCATCGGCTCGATCATCGGCGCCGGTCTTCAAGATGTTCCGGCCGACCGCCGCTTCTACTCCGGCGGCGGTGGCTCGGTGCGCGGCTATGCCTATCAAGGCATCGGCCCGAAGGACAGCAACGGCGAGCCGATCGGCGGGCTTTCCTTCTTCGAGACCTCGGTCGAGATGCGCATCGCGGTCACCGACAAGATCGGCCTCGTGCCGTTCGTCGATGCCGGCACGGTGTCGACCAGGCAGGTCCCCGATTTTTCGGACATGAAGGTCGGCGCGGGTGTAGGCTTGCGCTATCTGACGGCGTTCGGGCCGCTGCGCATCGACGCGGCAGTGCCGCTCAACCGCGGCCCCGACGATCCTCATTTCGGCATTTATGCCGGCATCGGCCAGGCATTCTGATGGCAATATTCAGGCGCATCCTCCGTATCCTTTTCTACACGCTGCTCATCATCGTGGCAGCGGCGGTGGGGGCGCTCGTCGTGCTGACCAAAACCGAGGGCGGCCGCGAAAACCTTGCCGGCATCATCTCGACTATGGCCTCGACCGGTGATCGCAAGGTCACTGTCGTCGGCATCGACGGCATCTGGTCGGGCGCGCTCAGGGTCGATCATGTCGTTCTGGAGGATCGCGAAGGCGCCTGGATGGTGGCGCGCAAGGTGGCTGTCGACTGGTCGCCGCTGGCACTTCTGTCGAAGAGCTTCAGCGCCGATCGCATTGGCGCCGAGCGTATCGAGTTGGCAAGGCTGCCGGTGGCCAGCACACAGCCGAGCCAAAGCGGAGCGACGACGCTGCCGGTTTCCATCGACGTCAAGCAGCTCGACCTTCCCGAAATCGCGCTCGGGCAGGCTCTGGCCGGCAGCGGGGTCGCCGAACTTACAGCCAAGGGAGCGCTCAAGGCGGATGCCTCGCCATTGGCGATCGAGACCAACCTCAACATCGTTCGCCACGACGGCAAGCAAGGCACGGTCGACGCCAAAGCCCATTTCGCGCCGGCCGACAACAAGCTCGACCTCGACCTTAAAGCATCCGAGCCGGCCGGCGGCATCATCGCCAACCTGCTCAACCTGCCGGGCGCGCCGCCGGTCAACATTGTCGTTTCCGGCACCGGACCGCTCGCCAACTGGAATGGCATCGGGACCTTCGTTGTCGACGGCCGGATCGTCACCCAGCTTACCGGTCGCCATCAGCTCACCGACAAGGGTCATTATGTCGAGGCCAATGGCGATGGCGAATTCGAGCGCTTCCTGCCCGAAACTCTGAAACCGCTGTTTGCCGGCAAGACCAGCTTCGACCTCGCCGGCACAGCGACCGCGGCCGGCGGCGTCGATGTCGAGCGCGCCAATATCGACAGCGGCGCCATGCACGCTACCGCCGCCGGCATTGTCGATCCGAACGGCGCCAGCGATCTTTCTGTGAAACTCGCGGCGAAAGGGACGCCGATCGTGCTCAGCCTCGGCAGCGAGGCACAGCCGATAACCGTGGCGATCAAGGATGCCACGGCCCGCGCTTTCGGCGATGGCAAGGCGCCGATGGTGGACATCGGCGCGTCGCTGGTCTCGGTGGTGGCGGGCGGCACGCGGGTGGACGACCTGATCGGGCAAGTGCATTCCGATGGTTTCGACATCCAGAACCGTAGCGGGCCCGTCACCATCAAGCTGACGGCGGCCGGCCTGAACACCGACGTCGCGACTTTGGCGCCGCTGGTAACGGGCAGGGTCAGCGCCGGTCTCGCCGGCTCGGTCAGCAAGGAACAGATTGTCGTCGACGAAGGCACGCTACGCAGCGACGCGCTCAATGCGTCCGTAACGGCCACAGTGGCGCTTGCCGATCTGTCGATGACGCTCAAGATGAATGCCGACGCGGCTTCGACGGCGCTACCGCCGCAGATCAGCTCGGTTCTCGGCCAGCGGGTGCAGTTTTCCGCAACCGCGACACGCGACCCGGACGGTGCGTTCGCCGCGAACGCATTGCAACTCACCTCAGGCACGCTTAGCGCCAGCGGCACCGCCAGTGCGCAAGGCACCGATATCCGGGCCGATATCAAGGGCACGCTGGGCGACGTGTCGGTGCTGTCGCCGCTGGTCGGCGCCAAGGTCGGCGGCGCCGTCGGTTTCGCGCTGACCGCAAGCGGCGCGCGCAGCGCACCGGATTTCTCGGTTTCGGCCAACAGCGACAGCCTGACGGCGTCCGGCCATGCGGTGAAGCAGATCAAGCTGAGCGCGAGCGGCAAAGCCGATATCGCCAGTCCCGCCGCCGATGTCTCGCTGACCGGCTCGGTCGACGACCAGCCGCTGGACCTCAAGGCATCGCTGGTCACCACCGACGGCAAGCGCTCCATCAATGGACTTGCCGTCTCACTGGCCGACAACAAGGTCTCCGGCGACCTCGGGCTCGACGACAACCTGTTGCCGCTCGGCACGTTGACCCTCGATGCCGCCGATATTGCTCCGCTGGCCACACTCGCAGACCAGTCGGTAGCCGGCGACGTGCGCGGCACCATCCGCTTTGCGAACGACAACGGAGCGCCGACGGTCGCGATCGATGCGACGAGCACCGCGATCTCGCGCGGCGAACTGGCGGCGAAGACAATCGCCGTCAACGCGCTGGTCGCCAATTATCTCAAAGCCCCGGCAATCTCCGGCAAGATCAAGGCCGACACGATCACCTCCGGAACTACGGTGATGAGCGGCATCGATGTCGACCTGAAGCGCGATGGCGACTGGACCGGCTTTAGCGGCGGCGCCACGGTCGCCGGAATTCCGGCCAGCGCATCCGGGCGGGTCAGGGTTGCGAACGGCACCACCAGCATCGAGCTTGCCTCGGGCGAGGCGACCATCCGCGGCATCAAGGCAGCTATCGCGCAGCCATCGGCGCTGACAATCGCCAATGGCAGGGTGAGCATAGAGAAACTGGCGCTCGGTGTCGGCGGTGGTTCGATTGCCGTGTCGGGTACGGCTGGCCAGACACTCGATCTCGCTGCCACCTTGTCGGCGGTGCCGGCAGCGCTTGCCAATGATTTTTCACCGGGTCTCGATGCCGTGGGCGCGCTCAGCGGCACCGCGCAGGTCACGGGATCGTCGGCTGCCCCCGACATCCGCTTCAACGCCCGGCTCAGCGGCGCCGAAACCAGCCAGACCCGGCAGGCTGGGCTCGGGCCGCTCGATCTCGATGCGGCAGGCCGTTTCTCGTCGGTCAGCGGCCTGGCCATCGAGCAGGCGACGCTTGCCGGCGAGAAAATCTCCGGCAAGGCAGCCGGCACCATCAATCCGAACGGCGCCAGCGATTTCTCGCTCGATCTCACCTCGACCGGCCCGAACCTGCCGCTGTCGCTCGGCAGCAAGGCGAGCCCGATCAAGCTTGAGCTGCAGGCGATATCGCTAACGGCGGCCGGGCAGGGCACCCAGCCGAAGCTCGACATTTCCGCAACGCTGCCATCGGCCGCCACCAATCTCGCTAAGGTCGAGGGCATCACGCTTGCGCTGCACTCCGATCGCTTCGACGTGAAAGCCCGGAGCGGGCCGATCTCCGGCACCGTGACTGCCGAAAAAATCGGCCTCGACAATCCGACCATCGCGCCGCTGATCGCCGGCAAGGTCACTGCCAAACTGGCCGGCAGCCTTGCCGCCGACGCTGTCATCATCGATAGCGGCACTGTGATCAGCGACGCGTTGAACAGCGGCTTCAACGGGCGGGTCTCGCTGGCCGACGGTGACATCGACCTCAATATCAGGGCGGATGCCGCGTCGGGGGCGCTGCCGGTGGCGGTGCGTGGCGTGCTCGCCGAGCGAACGCAATTCAGTGCCGCGCTGAAGCGGGACGCCAACGGCAATGTCACCGCCAACGCCGTCAGGCTGTCGTCCGGTTCGCTGACGGCAGACGGGCAGGCGAGCCTTGCCGACAACAAGCTCAACGCCGACGTCAAAGGCGCGCTAGGCGACGTCTCGCTGCTATCCAAGGACGCCAAAGGCGCCATTTCTTTCGCGCTGAATGCGCAAGGCGCCAGCACCGCGCCGGATCTGTCGCTGACTGTCAACAGCGACAGGCTTTCGGTCGCGGCGCGCGAGATCACTGGCTTGAAGCTCACTGCCACCGGCAAGGCTGATGCCGCCAACCCGGCTGCGAATGTGCAACTCATCGGAAATATCGGGGGCCAACCGCTGCAGGGCAGTGCCGTGCTGGCGACATCGGACGGCAAACGCGCCATCAACGGGCTTTTGCTGTCGCTCGGCAAGAACCGTATCTCCGGCGACCTGGCGCTCGACGATGCCTTCGTACCGGCCGGCACCGTGGCGCTCGACCTGCCCGATATCGGTCCGCTTGCGGCCCTGGCACTGGAAAAGGCCAATGGCGATGTGCGCGGCACGATCGCCTTCTCCAAGGCGGGCACCGTGCCGCAAGTCGCCGTCAAGGCGACGACCGGCTCGATCTCGCGCGGCGATGTCTCGGCCAAGGCCGTGACGATCGATGCGCTGATCGCCAACTATCTGGCGGCACCGGTGATCTCGGGCAAAATCCGTGCCGACAACGTGACCTCCGGCGGCACGGTTATTCGGGGCGTCGACGTCGATCTCAAGCGCGACGGCGAATGGACCGGCTTCTCCGGTGGCGCCTCCGTCAAGGATATTCCCCTGAAGGCCGCCGGCCGGGTCAAGGCGGTCAAGGGCACGACGACGGTCGAACTTGCCACCGGGGAGGCGACCATCCGCGGCATCAAGGCGGCCATCGCCCAGGCCTCGACCATCAACATCGCCAATGGAGTGACCAGCCTCGACAGGCTGGTGCTCAATCTCGGCGGCGGCACGGCGACGGTCATGGGCAAGGCTGGGCAAGCGCTCGACCTCAACGCGACGCTGGCGCGCGTACCGATCTCGATAGCCAACAGTTTTTCGCCGGGCCTCGATGCCGCCGGTTCCATCTCGGGCACTGTGAAGGTGACGGGCGCGCCGGCCAATCCGGCCGTTGCCTTCAAGATCGAGGCCGCAGGCGTTCAGACCTCGCAGACCCGTGGTGCAGGTTTCGGCGGCATGGGTGTTTCATCCTCAGGTACATATTCGGGTAACAGACTGACGTTCGACGCCAACATGAGCGATGCCGCTGGCCTCGGCCTCAAGGGCGGCGGCACGATGACGACATCAGGCGCGCCCACCCTTGATCTCAACTTTTCCGGCAAGGTGCCGTTCGCCTTCCTCACCAGGACCCTCGCCGCACAAGGCCTGTCTCTGAGCGGCACGGCCGACGTCGATGTGCAGGTGCGCGGCCCGGCGACGTCGCCGGTGATCTCAGGCACGGTTCGCACGTCAGGCGCCCGACTGCTCGACGCGCGCTCGGGGCTTGCGATCAACGACATCACTGCCGATGTCGCCATCGGTGGCGGCGTGGCAAGGATCAATCGCCTGACCGGCACGCTGTCGACGCGCGGCAGCCTTTCGGCAAGCGGCACCGTCGGCATCGATCCGGCTAAGGGTTTTCCGGCCGATCTGTCGGTCAAGCTCGTTGACGGCCGCTATACCGACGGCAAGGTGGTCACCGCCAATCTTGGCGGCGACCTGACCGTCAAGGGACCGCTCACCTCCGCGCCGGTGATTTCCGGTACCGTCAACCTGGCCAAGACCGTCATCACTGTACCCGAAAAGCTGCCCGGTTCGCTGGCCGAGCTCAACGTCAAGCACAAGAATGCGCCTGCCGCCGTGCGTGCGCAGGACAAGGCGTTGCGCCCTGCCGCTGCAAGCAGCGGTGGCGGCGGCAGCGGCCTCAACCTCGACGTCACGGTCAATGCGCCGAGCCAGATCTTCATCCAGGGCAGGGGCCTCGACGCCGAGCTCGGCGGTTCGCTGCGGCTGACCGGCCCGGCATCGTCACCCCAGGCGGTCGGCACCTTCACGTTGCGGCGCGGACGGCTGACGATCCTTGCCAAGCGGCTGACCTTCACGGAAGGCACGGTCGGCTTTTCCGGCTCTCTGGTGCCCTACCTCAACCTCACGGCGCAATCGAAGACGACCAGCGCCACCGTGACCATCGTGGTGTCGGGCGAGGCGACCAACCCGAAATTCACCTTCTCCTCGGTACCGGCGCTGCCGGAGGACGAGGTGCTGGCGCAGCTGATCTTCGGCCGTTCGATGTCGAACCTGTCGCCGCTGCAGATCGCGCAGCTTGCCGAGGCTGCCGGACAATTGGCCGGCGTTGGCGGCTCGACCTCCCTGCTGCAGAACCTGCGCAGCGCGATCGGCGTCGACGATCTCGACGTAATCACCGACGAACAGGGCGGCACCGCCGTCTCGGCGGGCAAGTATCTCAACGACCGCACCTATGTGACGATCCAGAAGGGCGACAGGCCAGGCTCGGGCAAGGCAACCGTCGATCTCGACGTGGGGCGCGGCGTCAAGCTGCGTGGCGAGGCAACCGACGCCGGCGAAGCCAAAGGCGGTGTTTTCTACGAACGGGAATATTGAAACCAGCCGTTCGCGCAGAACGGTTGCTTGTCCGAAGAACGCGCGACGCAGCCGCGAATGTCCCAGTTTAATCGCCCGTTGAGATTTCGGACGAAATCCCTGGCGCAGTAGCAAATTTGCGCCAAGACTGTCGTTATCGCGCGAACCGCCCTGCTTTCAAAGTTGCACATTCCTTGGCATGTTCCCAATCCGTGCCGTCTTTGACATCATGGCGCGAATGCGGAATGTTAAAAGGCAGAAAGCCAACAATGGGAGTTATTCATGACGATCTACAAGAGTAACGGCGACCGCGTTCCCGATCACATCCTGGCCATGGCCGAAGACGCCAAGGCAGGCAAGATGGATCGTCGCGAATTTCTGGCTCTCGCCAGCGTCTTCGGCGCGTCGACGGCGATGGCCTATGGCATGCTTGGCCTTGCAGACCCGACGCCGGCCAAGGCGGAAGAGGTCCAGGGCAAGAAAGGCGGCGTATTGAAGGTCGCGCAATGGATCAAGGATCCGAAGGATCCGCGCAAGTCCGACTGGTCGGAAATCGCCAATGCCGAGCGTCAGGCGCTCGAGCCGCTGGTCAAATATACCACCGAATACACATTCCGCCCCTATCTGCTGGAGAGCTGGGACGTGAATGACGACGCTACCGAATACACGCTGCATGTGCGCAAAGGCGTCACCTGGAACAACGGCGATCCGTTCACCGCAGACGACGTCATCTTCAACCTCAAGCGTTGGGCCGACAAGAAGGCCGAAGGCAATTCCATGCCCGGTCGCCTCGGTTCGCTGGTCAAGGACGACAAGCTGGATGAGAGCGCGGTGACCAAGGTCGATGACCACACGATCAAGCTGACGCTCAGCAAGCCGGATATCGCCCTCATTCCGAACGTGTGCGACTATCCCGGCCTTATCGTCCACAAGACCTTCGACGAGAAGGGCGGCGATTTCAAAGCCTGCCCGATCGGAACCGGCCCGTTCGAGTTGGTCTCCTACGATGTCGGCCAGAAAGTGGTCTACAAGCGTCGTGAGGACAACAAGTGGTGGGATGGCGAGGTGTTCCTGGACGGCATCGAGTTCATCGACTACGGCACCGATCCGGCGGCGATGGTCAGCGCTTTCGAAGCTGGCGAAGTGCACACCAATTTCGAAACCTCGGCCGACTATGTGTCGATCCTCGACGGCATGGACTTGGCGAAGTCCGAGGTTGTCACCGCCTCGACGATCGTCTGCCGCACCAATGTGACCAACAAGCCTTACGGCGACCAGAAGGTTCGCAACGCCCTGCAGCTCGCAGTCGACAACGCTGTCGTCCTCCAGCTCGGCTACGGTAATGCCGGCACGGTTGCCGAAAACCACCATGTCGCCCCGATCCATCCGGAATACTACGAGTTGCCGAAGGTTGCTCGTGACCCGGCCAAGGCAAAGGCGCTGATGGCGGAAGCCGGCCAAGCCGATTTCGAGCACGAGCTGATCACGGTCGACGAGGACTGGCACAAGAACACAGGCGATGCGATCGCCGCGCAGATGCGCGACGCCGGCATCAAGGTGAAGCGTACGGTGCTGCCGGGTTCGACCTTCTGGAACGACTGGACGAAGTATCCGCTGTCGATGACCAACTGGAACATGCGGCCGCTCGGCGTCCAGGTTCTGGCGATCGGCTATCGTACAGGTGAAGCCTGGAACGAGACGGCCTGGTCGAACCCGGAGTGGGATGCCAAGCTCAACGCTGCGCTCGCGGTTGCCGACGCAGCCAAGCGCAAGGAAATGATGAAGGATATCGAGCAGATCCTGCAGGATTCCGGCATTATCATCCAGCCTTATTGGCGCAAGCTCTACAGCCATTCGGTCAAGGCGGTGCAGAACTACAAGATGCACCCGACCTTCGAGCGCGACTACGGCAAGGTCTGGCTCGACCAGGCCTGACCGGACGATCCGGAAAGGGGCGTCTCGCCCCTTTCCGTCGCTCTTTGCATGGTCCTTGGACCGGAAGTCGGCGCAGCAAAAAGTTGCGGACTCTTCGGTCGGGGTCTGCAATAAAAAGGGTGTTGCATCTGGGACTGGTCTGAAGGCTTGTTCTGCCGCTGGCGGCAGGGCACGGCTTGCAAACCGGTTCCAACCCCCAACCCGACCGGCAGGGGACCGCCATGCTTTCTTTCGTTATCAGGCGTCTCGGCACCATGGCATTGACGATGCTGTGTCTGACGATGATCGTCTTCTTCCTGGTCAATCTCGGGCCCAATCTGAAAAAGCTGGCGATCAGCCAGACCGAAATGCACACCTCGGCCGAGCAGCTTGAAGCTTGGCTGGTCAACCATGGCTATCGGCAGAATTTCTTTATCCGCTACGGCCAATGGCTGGGCGTCATGCCCAAGCAGCCGGTGACCGACCCGGCGACCGGCAAGCCCGCACAGCGTTTCTCCTTCTGCAACGATCCGGTCGTGCCGACATTCTCCGGCATCCTGCAGGGCGATTTCGGCTGCTCGACCAAGTTCAAGACGACGGTCGCCTCAAAGCTCTTTCCGGCGCTCAGCGCGACCGGCATACTGATGCTCTGCGTGCTTGCGGTTATGGTGCCCGTCTCGCTCCTGATCGGCATTCTTGCCGGCATGCGCGAGGGCTCCCGCACCGACCGCACGTTGTCGGTGGCTTCGATCGCCTCGACGGCGACGCCCGAATATGTTTCGGGCGTCATCTTCACCGTCATCTTCGCCTCCTGGCTCGGCGTGCTGAACGGTTCGGCGGCCTCGGCCAGCCAGGGCATCACCTTCTACAATTTCACCTTGCCGGTGATGACGCTGGCGATCTACGGCATCGGCTACATCGCCCGCATGACCCGCGCCTCGATGGTGGAGGTGATGACACAGCAATATATCCGAACCGCCCGGCTGAAGGGCCTCTCCTTCGGCAGCGTGGTGATAAAGCACGCTCTGCGCAACGCGCTGATCGCACCGTTCACCGTCATCATGCTGCAGTTTCCCTGGCTGCTCACCGGCGTCGTCATCGTCGAGGTGATGTTCCGCTACCAGGGGTTCGGCTACACGCTGGTCGAGGCCGCCGGCAACAACGACATCGATCTTCTGCTCGGCTGCTCGCTGGTCTCGGTGTTTATCGTCCTGATCACACAGCTCATCTCCGATGTCGGCTACGCGTTCCTCAATCCGCGCATCAGAGTTCAATAGGAGACCAGCGGATGCAGGTCGAATATCTCAGCGCCTTCAACGTCGTACTCGGCGTGCTTACCCGCTTCTGGCCGGTCTGGATCGCTCTCGCCCTGGTGATGGGGGCGAGCTTCGGCTACAAGAAGAAGCTTGGCCTTTACGGCCAGCTTTTCGACAGCGGCGTCGGCATCGTCGGCGTCGGCATCTGCCTGTTCTGGCTGTTCACGGCGATCTTCGCATCGACGGTCGCGCCCTTCGATCCGCTCGCCCAGGTGCCGATCATGAAGGACGCGCTGCCTGGGGCAATCGATCCGCAATCGGGGCTCGCCTATCTCTTCGGCGGCGACAAGCTCGCCCGTGACGTGTTCTCCCGAATGGTCTATGGCAGCCAGATCGTGCTGATCATCGCGCCGGCGGCCACCGGTTTTGCACTGATGGTCGGCATTACGCTCGGCCTTCCGGCCGGCTATTATGGCGGCAAGATCGATACGGTGCTGTCCTTCCTCGCAAACCTTGTGCTGGCCTTCCCGGTGATCCTGCTGTTCTACCTGCTGGTGACGCCGGGCATCATGGACACGCCGATCCCCTACGCGATGGCAGGGCTGTTCTTCCTGTTTCCGATCATCTTCTTCAGTGTGCTGTTCTGGACGCGCTACAAGAACCGCCCCGACCGCCTCTATATCCTGCTTGGCCTGACGTTGGTCGTTGGCGGCTGGATCTATGCCGGCCTTGTCTTCGATGCCGATCCGTTCAAGATCATCCACATCGATCCCAACCAGCTCAACATCTTCGTGGCGGTGGTGTTCGCCTCCAGCCCGGGCGTGTTCCGCATCGTGCGCGGTCTGGTCATGGATATCAAAACGCGCGACTATGTTGCGGCGGCGCAGACGCGCGGTGAATCGCCCTGGTACATCATGCTGTGGGAGATATTGCCCAACGCGCGCGGGCCGCTGATCGTCGACGCCTGCCTGCGCATCGGCTACACTACGATCCTGCTCGGCACGCTCGGCTATTTCGGGCTGGGGCTGGCGCCGGAAAGCCCGGACTGGGGCACGGCGATCAAGGATGCCAGCCGGCTGCTGCGCTCGTTCATCCACCCGGCGCTGCCGCCGACGATCGCATTGATGTCGTTCGTGCTCGGCCTCAACCTCCTGGCGGATTCGTTGCGCGAACAGTCGATGAAAGATTGATACCGGGAAAGATCGATGCCGGGTTCGGCCCGACATGCCTGAAGAACAAGGATTGGAGCGACCCATGAATGAGGCAGTTCGAAATCCCGCCAAGCCGACCAATGGGCCGACCAATGGGCCGATCATCGAGATCGAGAACCTGTCGATCTCCTTCTTCACCCGCAAGGGCGAGATCCCGGCCGTCATGGATTTTTCCTGCACGGTCATGCCCGGCGAGGCGATGGGCATCGTTGGCGAATCCGGCTGCGGCAAGTCGACCGTGTCGCTCGGCATCATGCGTGACCTCTCCAACATCGGAAAGATCGTCGGCGGAAAGATCAAGTTCCAGGGCAAGGACATGGGAGAACTGTCCGACGAGGAACTGCGCGCCATCCGCGGCAACAAGATCGCCATGATCTACCAGGAGCCAATGGCCAGTCTGAACCCGGCGATGAAGGTCGGCCAGCAGCTGATGGAAGTGCCGCTGATCCACGACAAGGTGTCGAAGGACGAAGCTTATAAACGCGCTTTGGAAATGGTGCGCGCGGTGAAGTTGCCGGATCCCGAGCGCATGATGCGTTCCTACCCGCACCAGCTTTCCGGCGGCCAGCAGCAGCGCATCGTCATTGCCATGGCGCTGCTGTCGAAACCGGCGCTGCTTCTGCTCGACGAGCCGACGACGGCTCTGGACGTGACAGTTGAGGCCGGTATCGTCGACCTGGTCAAGGGGCTGGGCGAGAAGTTCGGCACCTCGATGATCTTCGTGTCGCACAATCTCGGCCTGATCCTGGAGACCTGCGACCGCATCACGGTGATGTATTCGGGCGAAGCGGTGGAGACGGGCAAGATCAAGGACGTCTTCGACCGGATGCGCCATCCCTACACGCAAGGCCTGTTCCGCTCGATCCCGTTGCCGGGCGCCGACAAGAATTCGCGGCCGCTGATATCCATCCCGGGTCAGTTGCCGCTACCGCACGAGCGGCCGAAGGGCTGCAATTTCGGCCCGCGCTGCCACCATTTCGTCGAGGGCGTCTGCAACGCCGCCGAAATTCCGATGATCGCGGTCGACGGCCATGACGGGCATTTCTCGCGCTGCGTGCGCTTCAACGAAATCGACTGGGAGGCGCTGCCGCCCGGCGCCAAGAAGGTCAACGAGCGGGTGGTGCCCGGTGCGCCGGTGCTCCAGATCGAAGACCTCCGGAAGTACTACAAGGTCGGCGGCAGCGAAGTGTTCGGCTCGAGCGAGGGCCGCGTCGTCAAGGCCAACGAGACGATCTCGTTCATGGCGCGCGAATCCGAGACCGTCGCTATCGTCGGCGAATCCGGCTGCGGAAAATCGACCCTGGCCAAGGTGCTGCTCGGCCTCGAAACGGCAAGCTCTGGCCGCGTGAAGCTCGGCAATAAGGAGATCCAGTCGACCGGGATCGAGAAGCGTTCCGTCGACACGGTATCGTCGATCCAGATGGTGTTTCAAAATCCGTTCGACACACTCAATCCTAGCCATTCGGTCGGTTCGCAGATCATCCGTACGCTGGAAAAGTTCAATGTCGGCAACACGGTGGCCGACCGCCGCAAGCGGATGCTGGAGTTGCTCGACCTGGTGAAGCTGCCAAGGGCGTTCGAGACGCGCAAGCCGCGCCAGCTTTCAGGTGGCCAGAAACAGCGCATCGGCGTGGCGCGTGCCTTTGCCGGCGACGCCAAGGTGGTGGTGGCCGACGAGCCGGTCTCGGCGCTGGATGTGTCGGTCCAGGCGGCGGTGACCGAGCTCTTGATGGACATACAGCGCAAGAACAAGACGACGATGCTGTTCATCAGCCACGATCTGTCGGTGGTGCGCTACATCGCCGACCGCGTCGTCGTCATGTATCTCGGCTATATCGTCGAGCAAGGCACGACCGACCAGATCTTTTCGCCGCCCTATCACCCCTACACCGAGGCGCTGCTGTCGGCGATTCCGATTGCCGATACCAGCGTGGTGAAAAGGCACATCGTGCTCGAAGGCGACATTCCGTCGGCGATGAACCCGCCCTCTGGCTGCCCGTTCCAGACGCGCTGCGGCTACAAGAAACTGGTGCCGGACAATCTTTGCGAAACCAAGGTGCCGCCAGTCAAAAATCTCGGCGACGGCCATATGAGCCTGTGCTGGCTGTCCGACGACGTGCTGGCGAAAATGGAGCCGGTGATCAAATTCGACAAGGAGCACGCCGCGAATGAGGGCGTGCCCGAGGATGCAAACCACGGTGTTGGCCCAGGCTTTGCCGGAGATCCGCCCAAGCGCCCGCATGGAAAGACTGGCAGCGTTGAAGCCGATGCCGAGGGTCAGGCAGCGGAGAATGCCGAAGCGGTCGCCAAAGCCCGAAGTCACGAGGTTCGCGACGAGGTTTCAGAGACCGGCGGCACCTCAAGCTCTGCCGGCAGCCCGGTGGCACCAATCATGCCGCCGATTGTCGGCGACGGCCGCCAGGCCGAGGACGCCTCGCGCAAGCCGCGCAAACCCAAGGGCGGCTGAGAGCCGTTAATACGCTAGGGCGTGCATTGCCGTAACTGCGCGGCGTAGTCCTGCGCCATCTGTTCGGTGGCATGCGCATAGCGCTGCACGTCGGCGTCGCCGCGATTGCCGCGCTTATAGGCGTTCCAGCCGAGATAGTAGGCGAGATACAGATTGTAGGTGTCGTTGCGGGCGACGCCGAGTGTGTCGGCGGTCTTGGAATGATACCAGCCGACAAAATCGACGGCATCGGCAAACCTGGTGCGGCGCGCCGCCCAGCTGCCGGTCTCGTTCTGGTATTGCGCCCAGGTCCCGTCGAGCGCCTGCGAGAAGCCGGTGGCGCTGGAGATATGTTTCCAGGGAATGAAACCCAGCAGCTTGGTGCGCGGCGGCCTGGCATTGCTCTTGAAGCCGGATTCCTTGCGCACCGTCGCCATCAGCACGGGAACCGGCACACCGTATTTCTGCTCGGCGCGTTGTGCCGCCGCCTGCCAATTGTCGAACCAGCCGTCATTCTGGTCGAAAACGGCACAGACATCGTTGATGTGGTTCGGCGGCGTCGCGCAGGCCGAAAGTGTCAGCGGCACGGCAATCGCTACAATTTTACTAAAACTCGACCTACGCATTGGAAGAGCATTAGGCCGAAAACATAAAAGGAATCTTGCGGCGTTTCTTAACGGCTCGTCGGTCGCTTTGGCAGGCGCTGAGGAAGTATGAACATTCCGACGTTTGTTGTCGCTTTTACCGACGTGAAATTCCCGCAATGGCGCCTTGGCTAAAATCACGCCCGCAGGTGGCGGATTCTTGACAGCTCGATCTTCGTGCCGGCGCTTTGATGCGCCGCATGAGCGAACCAAGACGCAAGCGCGGCGCCGAGCGAACCAGCAACAGGGGACCGACCGCCATCCCGCAACTGCCGCTCAGGCGGGTTACAAATCCGTATCCGCCGATGGCGATGCTCTCGGCCGACCAGATCGAGGCGATCCACCAGGCGTCGATGCATATCCTGGAGAATTTCGGCATCGAGGTGATGAGCCAGCGGGCGCTGTCGCTGTTCGAGAAGGCCGGGGCCAAGGTCGATCATGCCTCGATGAACGTCCGCATCGATCGCGGCATGATCGAGGAAGCGCTGAGGACGACACAGTCCAGCTATACGCTGACGCCGCGCAATCCCGCCCATGCCGTCCACCTCGGCGGCAATACAATCAACTTCACGCTCGTCGCCGGGCCGCCGAATGTGCACGACATGGAGCGCGGCCGCCGTGCCGGCAATTTGCGCGATTATTCCGATCTCGTCCGGCTGGCGCAGCACTTCAACTGCATCCACATGCTCGGCAACCAGGTCTGCGCGCCGATGGAACTGCCGGCGAATTCCCGTCACCTCGACACCTATTTCGCCAATCTGACACTAACCGACAAAAGCTTTCACGTCTCGGCCATCGGCCGCGGCAGGGCGCTCGACGGCATCGAAATGATGGCAATCGCGCGCGGACTGACGCTTGACGAGATGCGCGACGATCCCGGCGTCACCACGATCATTTCGGTCAACTCGCCGCGCCGCTTCGACGAGATGATGGCCGAGGGGCTGATGACGATGGCCGAATTCGGCCAGTCCGTCGCGGTGACGCCGTTCACGCTGATGGGGGCGATGAGCCCGGTGACGCTTGCCGGCGCGCTCGCCCAGCAGAATGCCGAGGCGCTGTTCGGCGTGGTGCTGACGCAGCTCGTCCGCCCCGGCGCGCCGGTGATGTATGGCGCCTTCACCTCCAATGTCGATATGAAATCGGGAGCGCCGGCTTTTGGCACGCCTGAAAACACCAAGGCGAATATAGCGTCCGGACAGTTGGCGCGGCGCTACAAGCTGCCTTACCGCACGACACCGGGCTCGGCTTCCAATGCCGCCGACGCGCAAGGCGCCTATGAGACGCTGATGGCGCTGTGGGGCGCGGTGCTCGGCCACGGCAATCTCGTCTACCATGCCGCCGGCTGGCAGGAGGGCGGACTGACAGCGTCGTTCGAAAAGTTCATCATCGACGTCGAGATGATCCAGCACATGATGGAGTTTTTGCGCCCGATCGAAGTCAACGAGGCCGAGCTTGCCGTCGAGGCTCTGGGTGCGGTTCCGACCGGCGGCCACTTCTTCGGCGAGCCGCACACGCTGGAGCGCTACGCCACGGCCTTCTACCAGCCGATGCTGTCCAACTGGCAGAATTTCGAGGCCTGGCAGGAGGCCGGCGGGCTCGATGCCACGGCGCGGGCGACGAGGCTGTGGAAGAAGGCGCTGGAGGACTATGTCGAGCCGGTGATGGAAATCTCCAGGCGCGAGGCGCTTGAGGCGTACGTGGCCAAGCGCAAGGAAGCGATCGGGCAAAGCGAGCCTTAAGCGCTGCTCTTCTTGTTCAGATTCATTCTCTTCTCCTACAGAATCATGAAACCCAACCAACTCTTTGAAATGACGAGAATCCCATGAAATCGCATGCAAAGGTCGTGGTCATCGGCGGTGGCGTCGTCGGGTGCTCCGTGCTGTTCCATCTGGCCCGTCACGGCTGGACCGACATCGTGCTTCTGGAGCGCGACGAGCTGACCTCCGGTTCGACCTGGCACGCGGCCGGCGGCATGCACACCATCAATGGCGACCCCAATGTCGCCAAGCTGCAGAAATACACAATCTCGCTCTACAAGGAGATCGAGGAACTGTCCGGCCAGGCGACCGGCGTGCATCTGACTGGCGGCGTCTTGCTGGCGGCGACCGAGGCGCGGCTCGACTGGCTGCGCGGCGTCGTCGCCAAGGGCCGCTATCTCGGCATCGAGCTCGAGGAGATATCGCCTGATGAGGCGGCCGAGCTGATGCCGCTGCTCGACCCCAAGCAGTTCGTCGGCGCCGTTCGCAACAAGGAGGACGGTCATCTCGACCCGTCCGGCGTTACCCACGCCTACGCCAAGGCGGCGAGGAAGCTTGGTGCCGAGGTCGAGCGTTTCACCAAGGTCGAGGATATTGTGCGGCGCGCCGACGGCCTGTGGCGTGTCATTACCAACAAGGGTGAGGTGGTGGCCGAGCATGTCGTCAACGCCGGCGGCCTGTGGGCGCGCGAGGTCGGCCGCATGGTCGGGCTGGAGCTGCCGGTGCTGGCGATGGAGCACATGTACCTGATCACCGAGGACATGCCGGAAGTCGCTGCCTGGAACCAAAAGACCGGCACAGAGATCATCCATGCCGTCGATTTCGACGGCGAGCTCTATCTGCGCCAAGAGCGCGGCGGCATGCTGATGGGCACCTACGAAAAGGCCAACAAGCCGTGGTCCGAGTTCCAGACGCCATGGAATTTCGGCCACGAGCTGCTCGAACCCGACATCGACCGCATCGCACCGTCGCTGGAGGTCGGCTTCCGGCATTTCCCGGCCTTCCAGAACACCGGCATCAAGCAGATCATCAACGGGCCCTTCACCTTCGCGCCGGACGGCAATCCGCTGATCGGGCCGGTGCGCGGCCTGCCGGGGTTCTGGGTGGCCTGTGGTGTCATGGCGGGGTTCTCGCAGGGCGGCGGCGTCGGGCTGGCGCTGTCGAACTGGATGATCGAAGGCGATCCCGGCGCCGATATCTGGGCGATGGATGTGTCGCGCTACGGCGACTGGGCGACGATGGCCTATACCAACGCCAAGGTGCGCGAAAACTATTCGCGGCGGTTTTCGATCCGCTTCCCGAACGAGGAGCTGTCGGCTGGACGGCCGCTCAAGACGACGCCGGTCTACGATTTGTTGTCGGCCAAGGGCGCGCAATGGGGGGTCGCCTATGGGCTGGAGGTGCCGCTGTGGTACGCGCCCGAAGGCGTCAAGGACGAATTCTCCTGGCGCCGCTCGAGCGATTTCGAGCATGTCGCAAATGAGGTCAAGACCGTTCGAGAAGGCGTTGGCCTGTCGGAGATTTCGAGCTTCGCCAAGTACAAGGTGACGGGCGAGGGGGCGGCGGCTTGGCTTGATCGTCTGCTTGCCTGCAAGCTGCCAAGGCCCGGCCGCATGACGCTGGCGCCGATGCTGAAGGAAGACGGCAGGCTGATTGGCGATTTCACGCTGGCCAATCTCGGCGGTCCAAATTCTGAAAATAACGATTGGTTCCTGGCCGGCTCCGGCGTCGCCGAGCAGTACCACATGCGCTGGTTCGAAGCGCATCTGCCGAAGGACGGCTCTGTCAGCATCGAGGCGCTCGGGGCAAAGCTCACCGGCTTGTCGATCGCCGGGCCGAGCGCGCGCGACGTGCTGGCAAAGGTTACACGGTCGGACGTGTCGAATGCGGCCTTTCCGTTCATGGCCATCAGCAGGATGGACATCGGCATGGCGCCATGCCTGGTCGGGCGCGTCAGCTACACCGGCGATCTCGGCTACGAAATCTGGGTCGCTCCGGAATATCAGCGTGCGGCATTGCAAGCCTTGATGGCCGCGGGGGAGGAATTCGGCATCGGCCTGTTCGGCTCGCGCGCGCTCAATGCGCTGCGGCTTGAGAAGAATTACGGCTCATGGGCGCGCGAATACCGGCCGATCTACGGGCCGTTGGAAGCCGGGCTCGACCGCTTCGTCGCCTACGGCAAGCAGGCCGATTTCATCGGCAAGCAGGCGGCGCTGGCCGAGCGCAAGCAAGGCGGCAGACTGCGGCTGCGGGCCTTTGTCGTCGATACTGTCGATGCCGACGTCATCGGCGACGAGCCAATCTGGCATGGCGGTGCCGTGCGCGGTTGGGTCACGTCGGGCGGCTACGCACATCATTCCAAGAAATCTGTCGCCATGGGCTATGTACCGAAGGAGATCGCCGATGAGGCCGACGGTTTCGAGATCGAGGTCCTGGGCAAACGTCATGCAGCGCGCATGCAATCGGCGCCGCTATTCGACGCCAATTTCGAGCGGATGCGCGGGTGAAGACGCGCCGACGCCTCAGCTGTTGCGCCGGTTGTCGAGGGCCAGGGCACCCGGACCGGCAAACACCAGATAGAGGAAAATGAAGCAGAACGAGATCGCCGAATCGCCGCCATTGTTGATGGGGAAGAAGTCGCGCGGCATGTGCGCCATGAAATAGGCGATCGCCATCTCGCCAGCCAGGAGGAAGGCGACCGGCCGGGCGAAGAGCCCAAGCGCACGAATTCGAGGAGGCCAGCGGTCAGCGTCAGCCCGGTCAATGTACCGGCATGGTCGCCGGCGGGAAAATTGAACAGCTTTTGCGTACCATGTTCGATGAATTGCAGTGCCGTCATGATGCGCAATGCGGCCAGAGCCTGCGGCTGATATCTGGCAAGGCCGTCGAAAAGCTTCATCTAAGACTCCATTTTACCCCCGAACCGGCCATAGATTATCGCCCGGCAGGGGACCATTCACTTCGCATGGCCCCGCCATCAACAATCAGTGATGGAAATGTTCCTCGTCTTTCAATATTTTTCTCTCCAGGGTTGTATTTAAACCGCTATAGTTGTACTGAGATCCAGACACTCCAAACCATGTGGGTTCCGTTTGCCATGAGAAAAGTCGTCGTCAGCCTATTCGCCATCCTTGCAGGCACCAGCGTCGCCATGGCCGACGACGCCGGCTGTGCTGCTTTCAAATGGCCGGTGACGCGCGAGGAGGCCCTGTTTGCGGCGGCGCCCGCCGCGCAGTCCGGCGCTGACCTTTCGGTCGGCGAGGCTGCAGATGTGGCGTTGGCGCCGGTCGGCACGATCAGCTTCACCGTTCCGCCGGAACGCGCGCCGGCAGCCGGTACATTCGGCGCGACGGCGAGCGTGGCCGTGCCCCCGGAGGGAGAGCTCCAGATCAGCCTGTCTGATGAGGCCTGGATCGATGTCGTTCAGGACGGTAAAGCGGTGAAGTCGGCGGCTTTCAGTGGCATAAAAACCTGTCCGGGGATCCGCAAGAGCGTGCGCTTCAAGCTAGCCGCCGGCCCGGCGACCATCCAGCTCAGCGGCGCCAAGAAGCCCGATCTCAAAGTTTCCGTGCTGACGCCGGAATAGTTCTCAAAGAGCGTAAGGTTGGAGGGACAGCGCCCCTCTCTGTCCTGCCGGACATCTCCCCCCTCGAGGGGGGAGATCGGTTTTTGCTGCCGGTTTCGCCAATCGCGACGCGACGTTGCTACCGCACCGGTGCCATTAGCGCGAAATGGGCGCCTTGCGGGTCCGTGCACTGCACGATCCAGCTGCCGCCGGGGACCTCCATCGGACCCATCAGGATCTTGCCGCCATTGTCGGTGACACGCTTGGCTGCCGCGTCGATGCCGGGCACGTTGAAATAGAACTGCCAGACCGGGACCGGGATCTGCTCGGGCTTGTTCATCATACCGCCAACGGGCTCGCCGCCGAAGGCAAAGAGCTGGTAGACGCCCATCGGACCCATATCCATGGCGTCGCCCTTCTCCCAGCCGAACTGGCTGGAATAGAAATCGGACGCCGCCTTCCAGTCTGACGTATAGAGCTCATGCCAGCCGATGTTGCCGGGTGTCGCCAACGGTAGCGGCGGCTGGTCGGGGCCGCTGGGCTGCAGGAAGTTGAACATCGCGCCTTGCGGATCGGCAACGACGGCAAGGCGGCCGACGCCAGGAATGTCGTCGGGCTCGCGGTGAACCGCGCCACCAGCCTTCTTGAGGGAGGCCGTTGCGGCATCGACATCCCTGGTGAGGATATAACCGATCCAGGCCGGCGGCATGCCCATCTTGCGCGCGTCCTCGGGCAGCGTCATCAGCCCGCCGACGCCGCGCTCGCCGACATTCATCACGATATAGCGCGGCATGCCCGGGGCCCCTTCGAATGGCTGCCCCCGCCAGCCCACCACGGAGGTGTAAAACGCCTCGGCGGCGTCGAGATCGGTGGTCATCAGCTCGTACCAGAAGAAGGGCATCGGGGACTGTGGCATTGTCGTGCTCCTTGCGGTTTGTACATCGATCATGCGCGATCTATTCTAAGACGATCTTCACGACGAAAATCCGACAGCCAACCAAAAAAGATGACGGCAAATTGGAAATGTTACCGGGTTGCGCGCCCTGCGGTTTTCGATTTTGCTTGCAGTCAACGAGGGGTTGTTGATCCATGCGCCGGATGTCGCTCACTTCCGAACTTGTCGCACTGTGCCATCGGGAAGAGACCGATCTCGGCCCCGACCGCAGCTGGACGCAGCTGACCGACGAAGATTTCCGGGCTCTTGCCTTGCGTCTCTCAGGCGAAGCAGACAAGGCCCCCTTATGGGTGTTCGCTTATGGTTCGCTGATCTGGAAGCCGGCCTTCGAGTCCGTCGAACGACAACGCGCTACCACGTTTGGCTGGCACCGGTCCTTCTGTCTCGACATGGTCCGCTGGCGCGGCAGCGTCGAGCAGCCCGGGCTGATGATGGCGCTCGAGCGGGGCGGGCGATGCAACGGCGTCATCTACCGCTTGCCGGAAGGCGAAAAAACCGCTGCAGGTCGAAAGGCTGTTGCGGCGCGAGATCGACGACCGCGAGAGCATCGGTTCGGTCAGGTGGCTTCCCGTGCATACGGCCCAAGGCACAGTCAGGGCGCTGGGCTTCTGGGTCGGCGGTCCTGAACGCGGTTCCGTACCTGCTTCGTGACGCATGGCCGTTTGGAAAACATGACTATTATTGTCATGTTTGTTGAAGCTTTTCAGTTGCTTGCGCCGAAAATTGACCAATTGATAAAAAAATAAAACGTGCTAGCCTTCCCCAAAACAAGAACATGGGGAACTGATGATGCCAGAAGGCCAGTTCAAGCAAGGCATTGCCGGCGGGCGGCTCTCGCCGGAGCAATATGCCGATAATTTTGCCGACCTGCATCCACCGCTCGATCATCACGAGGCACTGGTCGAGTCCGATCGCTGCTATTTCTGCTATGACGCGCCGTGCATGAATGCATGCCCGACCTCGATCGACATCCCGCTGTTCATCCGCCAGATTTCGACCGGCAATCCGATCGGCTCAGCCAAGACGATTTTCGACCAGAATATTTTGGGTGGCATGTGTGCCCGCGTCTGCCCGACCGAGACGCTGTGCGAAGAGGTCTGCGTGCGCGAGGTGGCAGAAGGCAAGCCGGTGCAGATTGGCCGCCTTCAGCGCTATGCCACCGATGTCGCCATGGCCGAAAGCAAGCAGTTCTACAAGCGCTCCGAACCGACCGGCAAAACGGTCGCCGTGGTCGGCGCCGGACCGGCCGGGCTTGCAGCCGCGCATCGGCTCGCCCGCTACGGCCATGACGTGACCATCCTGGAAGCCCGGCCGAAGCCCGGCGGCCTCAATGAGTACGGTATCGCGGCCTATAAGAGCGTCGACAATTTCGCCCAGGCCGAAGTCGACTATGTCACGTCGATCGGCGGCATCGACATCCAGAACGGCAAGGCGCTCGGCCGTGATTACCAGCTGTCGGACCTGACCAGGAATTACGATGCGGTGTTCCTCGGCATGGGGCTTGCCGGCGTCAATGCCTTGCGAGCGGATGGCGAGGAGGCGCAAGGCGTCACCAATGCTGTCGAGTTCATTGCGGAGCTTCGTCAGGCCAGTGATCTGGCCAGCCTGCCAGTCGGCCGGCGTGTTGTCGTCATCGGCGGCGGCATGACGGCGATCGACGCGGCGGTGCAATCGAAGCTGCTCGGAGCCGAAGAGGTGACGATCTGCTATCGGCGCGGCCCCGAGCACATGAACGCCTCCGAATTCGAGCAGGATCTGGCTGCCGCCAACGGCGTCATCATCCGGCACTGGTTGCAGCCGAAGCGGGTCATTGCCGACGGCGGCAAGGTGTCGGCGATCGAGCTCGAATACACCGCGATGGACGGCGACCGGCTCGTCGGCACCGGCGAGCGGCTGACGCTGACCGCCGACCAGGTGTTCAAGGCAATCGGCCAGAGCTTTGTCCCGGCTGCGCTCAACGGCAGCGGTGCGGAGATCGCGCTGGAAGCCGGCCGCATCAAGGTCGACGCCGAAGGCCGCACGTCGCTGCCAAACGTCTGGGCCGGCGGCGACTGCATCTTTGGCGGCGACGACCTGACAGTCTCGGCCGTCGCGCAAGGCCGCGACGCGGCGGAAAGCATTCATCGGGCACTGACCTCGAACGGGAGGGCATGAGCATGGCAGACATCCGCAACAATTTCGTCGGTATCAAGTCGCCGAACCCGTTCTGGCTGGCCTCGGCGCCGCCGACCGACAAGGCCTACAATGTCATACGCGCCTTCAAGGCCGGCTGGGGCGGCGTTGTCTGGAAGACGCTCGGCGAAGAGGGGCCGCCGGTGGTCAACGTCAACGGTCCGCGCTACGGCGCGATCTGGGGCGCCGACCGTCGTCTGCTCGGCCTCAACAACATCGAGCTGATCACAGACCGCGACCTGCAGGTCAACCTGCGCGAGATCAAGCAGGTCAAGAAGGATTGGCCGGACCGGGCGATTGTCGTCTCGCTGATGGTGCCTTGCGAGGAGCACGCGTGGAAGGCGATCCTGCCGGTGGTCGAGGAGACCGGCGCCGACGGCATCGAGCTCAATTTCGGCTGCCCGCATGGCATGTCGGAACGAGGCATGGGTGCGGCGGTCGGCCAGGTGCCGGAATACATCGAAATGGTGGTGCGCTGGTGCAAGGCCAACACCCGCATGCCGGTGATTACCAAGCTGACGCCCAACATCACCGACATACGCAAGCCGGCACGCGCCGCTCTTGCCGGCGGCACCGATGCGGTGTCGCTGATCAACACCATCAATTCGATCACCGGCGTCAATCTCGACAATTTCGCACCGGAGCCGACGATCGACGGCAAGGGTTCGCATGGCGGCTATTGCGGTCCGGCGGTGAAGCCGATCGCCATGAACATGGTGGCCGAGATCGCGCGCGACCCTGAAACGAAGGGCCTGCCGATCTCCGGTATCGGCGGCATCACCACATGGCGTGACGCCGCCGAATTCATGGCGCTCGGCGCCGGCAATGTGCAGGTGTGCACGGCGGCGATGACCTATGGCTTCAAGATCGTGCAGGAGATGATGGCCGGCCTGGAAAACTGGATGGACGAGAACGGCCATGCCACGCTCGACGACATCATCGGCCGCGCCACGCCCAACGTCACCGACTGGCAGTATCTCAACCTCAACTACATCGCCAAGGCGCATATCGACCAGGACGCCTGCATCAAATGCGGCCGCTGCCACATCGCCTGCGAGGACACCGCGCACCAGGCGATCACCAGCATGGTGGACGGCGTCAGGCATTTCGAGGTGATCGAGGCCGAATGCGTCGGCTGCAATCTCTGCGTCAATGTCTGTCCGGTCGAGAACTGCATCACCATGGAGCCTTTGGCGGTCGGTGTGATGGATCAGCGCACCGGCAAGCCGGTGTCGCCGATCTATGCCAACTGGACGACGCATCCGAACAATCCGATGGCCAAGGTGGCGGCGGAATAGCATTGCGAAAAAAAGCGGCGTTCACGGGCGCCGCTTTTTAATTTTCATATTGCGGATAAAAACTATCCACGATAATCTATATCCATGAACAGGAGAGCGAAATGAAGCTGGGCGAAGGCGTCGAAGCGGCCATTCATTGCGCCGCGATGCTTGCCGGTGTTGATGGCGCCGCGACCTTGCCGGGTGCGGCCATGTCCGAAGCGTTCGGGCTGTCGCCGAGCTATCTCCTAAAGCATCTCAACGCGCTGACGGCGTCGGGCATTCTGGAATCGGTGCCGGGGCCGTCCGGCGGCTACCGGCTGGCGCGGCCGGCGGAACGCATAACGCTGCTCGATATCGTGCTGGCCGTCGAAGGGCGCGAACCGGCATTCCGCTGCGCCGAAATCCGCCAGCGCGGCCCGGCGAAGCTCGATGCCTCGGTCTATGTCAAACCTTGCGGCATCAACGTGGCCATGCTGAAGGCCGAGCGTGCCTATCGCGCCGCGCTCGCCGACGCCCGGCTGTCCGACATCGTGGCAGAATACACGACCGATGCCGATCCCCGTTCGGTCGCCGCCAACTGTGCCTTCGTCGAGCGCCACCAGCGGCCGCAGAAATCAAGTTCAACCAAGCAAGCATGAAAGGCTACAGACGATGAAACAGAGGCTGCAATTTTTCGGCGCGGCGCCGGAGATCATGAAGGCGGTGTCGGCGCTCAACAAGGCAGTCGACGAATGCGGGCTCGAAAAAAGCCTGTTGCATCTGATCAAGCTCAGGGCGTCGCAGATCAACGGCTGCTCGTATTGCGTCGAGATGCACAGCCGCGAAGCGCGCCGCGAAGGCGAAAGCGAGCAGCGGATCTATCTCGTCTCCGCCTGGAAGGAATCGCCGCTGTTTTCAGAGCGCGAACGCGCAGCCTTCGCCTGGACCGATGCGCTGACCAGGATCGCCGACAACGGTGTGTCGGACGAACTCTATGCACGGACGCTCAAGCATTTCTCGGAGGAAGAGTTGGTCAAGCTGTCGGTTGCGCTCGGCATGATCAACACCTGGAACCGGCTTTGCGTTCCGTTCCATGCAATCCATCCGATGCCGGCGATCATGGCCGCTTGACCATGGACCAGGGGCCGGGGCCAGGGGCCCCGCGGCCGGTTTTTGGGCCAGGCCCCCCCGCAAGTTTTTAAAAATTTTTTTTTTGTTTTTTTTTGCGCGCCCCGGGTGGGAGGGGGGGGCCGGTTGGTTTTGGGG